>CAYSZM010000008.1:0-57624 GCA_964435365.1 uncultured Victivallis sp.
TCTTAATCACTGGGTCCTGGGTTCGAATCCCCGTGAGCGCACCATTTTTTTGCCTATGAAGCCGATTGCGGAACTCCGCGATCGGCTTTTTTCGTCCCCTCTCCCCTTTTTATTTTGCGCTTTCGAAGCAAACAGAAGCAAAAACTTGATCCGAACTACTTGCAAGTTCCATCTTGGGAAGATATCGTATGGTCAGAAGAAAAACAAACCGATAAGGTTATAAAATGCCAGTCGATCGTATCGTTATGTCACCGACCTGGTTTCAGATACCAACGCCCAATCGGTTACTATTGTTTTTCTTCAGCCACGATACACGGGATGCTTTCTATCAACAGTATCGAGAAGAATTGAATCGGCAACTGAGTGAACGGGATGAGGATATCATTTTAGATGAATGGGTAAACGCCGGTTACGATCGCAGAATAGCAAAAATACTGCTATGTCATTTTGCCAGAGAATTCGGGCTTGAATCCATCTCTGTGGCGCCGAATGACCAGCTTTATCTATTTTCATTTCCCTGCGATCGAAAAAAGTATCGTTCCATTCAGGAATGTTGTCAAAGTTTTGGCACCATGCTATATGATTTTATTCGATATTTTGCCGGGGGATGCGATGATAAATTCGTTACGGAAGTTAGAATCGATGATGGCGAATTTGAGAAATTATATCACTACTATCTAAGTAAAGATACAGAAATTACAGTGTCCGTACTTTTGCGGTTTCTCTGGCTTTTCAGGAATAAGAAGCGCTCTTATCTTTATCTGGATTGGTTCGATCTGTAAAGTTAAAACTGGGGAATATTGTATTTTCAAAATAAAGTTTGACATAATGATAAATTGTTTTTCACTGAACAAGATTTTCCTGCCATTATGCTTGCTTTTATCTTTCATGCTGAGTGGTTGTAATGGTATTGCCAGATATAAAACACTTGGTTTCCGGGAAAGCGGGACCTGCAGACTATATAACCGTCTTCCGGGATATATGGCTCCTCTTACGATTCCCGCGGGAGTCGTGGTTGATTCAGGAATCGCCGTCGCAGATACTGCGGCGAATCCATTTTGTGCGCTGTATATAGTCAGCCACGGGCCTGATGGACATTTGCCATCGGAATTGACGTTGTGGATCTTTATACCGTTATGGTGGGTTTTCACTCCGGTTGAAATGGCCGCATTGCCATTCCTGGAAAAGAATATGTATGAATCTGTTTTCGGGCGGGAGGGGCACTGGCTTCAACTCCAGGATTCTCCAGGTGATATTTCGGGCATAGAAGACAACAAAAAACCTTCTATTTGAGGGAATTGAAAATGACCAGCAACACGAAAACATCGATCTTTCTGTGCTCAACAGTTAGTTATATTGCTTTGCTTTTCGTTTTGTACTTTTCCTGGCTCAGCGGGCCTTTTTCTATTTTTATCCTGCTCGCCAAATTATCTGTTTATATCTTATCTATTTACCTTCTGATCAGGCTCTTGTACTCAATCAGGAAAAGACATGGCGTCATCTTGCAGTTCTGCGCATTCATGATAACAGTAGTGTTGATTATTTTAAGTGCAATTCTGTTTCCATTCTTTGCACCTCCCCACCCTGACAGCATAAAAACGGCTTGCGAAAACAACTTGAAGCAATATTATATCAGCTTAAAGCAGTATGCCGATGACAATGACGGGTATTTCCCGGTGAAAGGACTCGACGAATTAGTCCTCCAGGGGTATCTCCCGGATCAATTTTATTGTTGGGCTCAATACGATTTCTCGCCATGGAAATTTACCAGAACACAACCGGACGGCATTTATCAGTACTATGGCGGACATACCATCCATGAAGCGCCGCCGGCAGTTATCATGGAAGATGAAAATCACAATGAATATAAACTTCGCCTTTACAGTGACGGCCGCATAGAAGCAGATGAGAAACAGGCGATGACGTCCGATAAAAAAACCAATTCCATGCAGCAAAACCCATGAATATTCTTTCATCCGAGAAAAAACGTTATCTTTGGTATGGCCTGGCTTCCCTGTTTGTGGGAGGAGGAATATTGCTGGCGATACTCATCAGGCTTTTCTTTGCCCATCCGGAAGTGGAGATTTGCGATTTCGATTTAAAAAGTATTCGACCATGTTCTTGGTTCTCAAAAATTGCCTATTTGAGCAGCATCGTGGAAAGGAAGATTGTCTTCAGCTATTATTGGGATAATGTCGTGGCAGAATTGCGTGAGAAAAATCCCGGTTGGAAATCAGCCGATATAAAGCCGGAGATCTACTACGCCGGATATGGCATCGAAATCAACGGAAGTGGAATTGTTGATGATCTATCGCCATTAAACAAGATTCCATTGATGGGGATCATCATCATCGAAGACACGGTACAATTTTCACCGCCAAAAGCTTCCGCCGACTGTCCCAACCTTGTAATCAGTTACAAGCAAGCCGGGAAATTGCAAATATTCAATGAAACATTATATAGAAACGAAATGGACTTCTGGGGAAAACTCAATGTTGACCTGAGAATGCATTGATGCTTGACAGCCTCCTTTTCCATACATTAGGAATCAGATGTTGCAGGAGAAACCATGAGCAATATACTCAAAGAGGAAGCGATCGATCTTGTCCACATTTTCGCTAAGAATAAAGGCATTGTCATCTATGTGACGATTTTTTCGCTGTTCGTTTTCCTGATATCGCTGATCGTAAAGTCAAGGGATTATTCGATCGCCTATCTTGTATGTGCTCTCGGTTCCCTGGTTAATTTGCGTTTATGCGAACCGCATAATGAAAAAGATGATAAAGAAAGCAATGAAGAATTAATCTGCGGGCTGAAGAAAATTTTTTACGTAATCATTTTTACTATGGGATCTATTGGTTTTCTATGTTTTTGAATCCTCACACGTGATAACATCCGGGGAGTGCGAACGCCAATGATTATTTCTAAAATATTTCTATCTCCTTTGAAGGAGAGAACCCAAGCCTTTATTATTTTGATATGTGTCATGCTGATTCCAGTCGGCGGCTACTGGCTTCTCAAGGGAACCAGGAAGTCAGGCGATGTGAATGATTTAAGCTTTTTACCCGCTAACCTTTACAACTTACTGGACTTCAAGAAAATTGAGTTCGATGGAGAAATCTACTACACATTGTGGAGTCATGCTTATGGCCAGCAATTGAATCTGTACGGGAGGTTGACGCCAGACACCATGTCCCGTTTAGAGAGCGATCCCGGCTCTCTTGGATTTGCTCCTCCCCAACTTAAAGAATTCAGGTTGAAAGCGAAAGATTTTCCATATTCCAAATCAGGCGATCTGCCGGAAAGCGTGATGAAAGAATTCCAGTTCCATCCGGACGGGGAATGGAGCTATCGAACACTGCATCGGGATGATCTGCGTTATTACATGTTCGGCAAGGGCAGAACCTATACGATCACCGCTTACGTATTTCTGCAGAGCCGCCTGTGCATCATATCGATAAACAATAATTTAAGGTAAATCATGCGTGACAGACGGAATTTGAGTATCAGCGGCGAACCCGCTGTCCTCGTTTTCATCGGACCTTCTTTCATCATCATGGATTGAGAAAATGAAGAAAACAATATTGGTCCTGCTGCTGTTTCTGCTTGCAGTGTCGCCCTTTCTTTTTCTGTTGATACCCCGATATCAGATCGGCCATATCAATCAGATCGGAGAGCTGGAAAAGAAATATCCGTTATGCCATATCACAAATTTCAAATCGACAGGGCCACTGGTTTTCATTGAACAGCGCCAGTGGTCAACCTGGACTATCGTTGTCTGGGGAATTTTTCAGGATGATATCGGTATCTTTCAAAAAGACGCCAGAAGTCGCAATGTGAACATCATCGACGGCTCCAACCCTTTTTTTGTTTATGCTTATGCATATGATTACGGAAATAAGAAGCTGCCTGCGGAAGACAGGTTGCCGGTAAGGAAGATCATCACGGCACAAAGCAATAGCGGGTACAATTATGAGTTTGTCAATGACAAAGGGGAAACGACATCCCGGCACATACAGATAGAAGGAGATGTCGAATCAACTTATTTCAGCATCCATATCGATCCGGTCAGTAAGAAATTTGTCCTGAATCTGCAAATCCGCCATTAATGAACGACAAGGGTATGAGGATGAAATATTTCGGCATGATCGCGCTTCTCCTGCTCCTGTCGGGGTGCGCCGGCAATGAAAATGCTTTTTTGCATATCCTTCATGACATGAAGAAATCTCCGCATTGCACCATCGTCAGTCATGTACCATATGACATGCAGCACATAAAGCATCTTTCCAGCGAAGAACGTTCGATTTTCCTGGGACGTCTGGAAGCGCTGTTTACCCAATATCCGATCCAACTGTCCAAAGAAGAAATACCTCCCCCCCAAAGTCATTCCCAAAGGACTGGTCTCCATCGACGGCAAAGATGGCAGCGTTTTCATTTATGCGGACCGGAATAAAAGAATTTATAAAATTCAGTATTTTCACCCTCCCGACGACGTATTGGCCTGGCGGCCGAGCCATGACGAGGATTATCGCCTGCCCTGAAGCTGATGGACTCCTGAATTAATTTCTTGACATTCCCGGGAATTGCGGATATTGTATCATAGAGACCCTATCGTTTTTCAAGCAGGAGGAGTTCATCATGCCGGAATTTTGCAATTCATTCTACGGGAACAAGTGCGACCGCAAGCTGACCGAGGCGGAACTGATCCGTTCGATCCGCCTGATGATTTCGGCCGAGTACGAGGCGATCCAGCTATATATGCAGCTGGCCGAATCCACCGACAACGAGCTGGCCCAGGCCGTGCTGATCGATGTCGCCGACGAAGAACGTGAGCACGCCGGGGAGTTCCTCCGTCTGCTCCACGAACTCGACCCCGCCGAGCAGGGCTTCTACGATCACGGCAAGGAAGAGGTCGAAGAGATGATCGCCAAGCTCAAGAAGGGCAAGGCGAAGGCCAAGGCCGACAAGAAGAAATAATCTAGCGCACCGAACCGGAGAGGCCGAGCGCCTTGCGGAGCTTCAGGTGAAGCTCCTCCGGAGTGTATTCGCCCGCAAAGGCCCCCGCCCCCGCGCCGATCGCCCAGACCGGAGTGAGTCCGGAAACAATGCGGCGTGAAGCGAACTCCGCCCCGTAATGACGGTCGCGGATCGTCTGAATCCGGATGATCCAGGGCCGGTAATCGCGCAACACCGCGTCCGGTTCGAAGTTGCGGTAATCGCGCAGCGCCGCAATCGTCGCGGCGTCGTTGAGCCGCGGCGCATCGAGATAGAAACGCCGGAGCGCCCGCAGTTCGTCCGCTCCGGGCGCAAACAAGTGACTGGCGCCGAGCAGTTCCAGCGCCTTATCGAAGGTGCGGGGCGCGGCGTTGAGTTCGGCGAGCAGCTCGAGCCGTCCGGGCCCGACCGGGAAGTCGGTGTCGGCCCCGCCGGTCAGCTGGAGCTCCCCCGCGTCGTAGAGAGAAACCACGACAATCAGCGTATGCTCGGGGTCCGCCTTGAAGAAGCGCAGCGCTTCGCCGAGCGCCCGGTCGAACATCCAGAGCTCACCGAGCAGCATCGAACTGTCGTTCTCCTGCCCGGCCGGAGCGATGTTGCCGCATTCCGCGACCAAGAAAAAGCCGTCCGGATTTTCCAGGCAGAGCAGTGCGGCCCCGACGCTGTCGATCAGCCGTTCCCGTTCCGCCCGGGTCTTGCGGGCCATGGCGTAACGTCTCCCGGCAGGGTCGGTGTGGCGCAGGAAAAGGCGGTTGACAGGAGGCGTCAGATTCTTCACCTCCAGAACGTTCCGGTATCCGAGCCGGGCCATGGTGTCGCCCAGACGGTCGCCGTCGCGGCGCTCGTCGTCGGGGATGACCACTTCACCGGCCAGCACATTGAAATCGCAGAGCGGCAGCCAGCCGGCCAGCGCCTCCGGCTGATCGGTCTTCGGCTCGTGCGCATAAAATGCGCCGGGGAGCGGACCCGTCAAGAGGGAATCGGTGACAATGCCGACCCGCCGCCCCTGAAGTTTCGCCAGCATCGCCAGCGAATCGAGCTCCTCGCCGGAGGAGAGCGTGCCGACCGAATCGTCCACCGCTTTCCCTGCGGCAATCGCATTGGCGGCAGCCAGGGCGGGGCGGTCGAACTCGCGGGACAGCGGCAGCAGCATGCCGTGAACCGGCAACGACGACAGATTGGAGAGGCCGGCGAATCCGGCCCCGGCCGTCTTCGCCAGTTCCACTCCGGCCTGGTTCGCGCCGTCCACGAAAAAGACGATCACGTTCTCAGCCGCCGCCAGCCGCGTTGCGGGGCACAGCAGCAGCAGAGAAAAGACAAACGCCGCAATTCGCAGGAATTCCGCCGCCCGTCGCAGCATGTCAGTCCTCCGTGGGCTTGAACCGGTTCCGGCGGCGGTCAAGCTCGGTCAAAAAGAGCTTGCGCAGACGGATGTTGAGCGGAGTCACTTCGACCAGCTCGTCGTCTTCAATGTATTCGAGCGCCTGTTCGAGCGACATTTTGCGGGCCGGGGCGATCTTCATGTTGCGGTCGCTCCCCGCCGCGCGCATATTGGTCAGCTGCTTGGCGCGCTGAACGTTGACGACCAGGTCGCCTTCCTTGCAGTGTTCGCCGACGATCATGCCCTCGTAGCAATCCATGCCCGGATCGATGAAGAATTCACCGCGCAGCTGGAGTCCGTCGATGGCGAACGGAATCGCCTTGCCCTGCGCCATGCTGACCATGGTGCCGTTGCTCCGCGACGGAATCGCCCCCTTGAACGGCTCGTAGTGGTCGAACAGGTGCGAAACGATCGCTTCGCCCTGGCTGGCGGTCAGCGCCCGGCTCCGCAGGCCGATGAGTCCGCGGGTGGGGATGTGGAATTCGAGGAGCTGGCGCACGCCGCGCGACTCCATCTGGATCAGCTCGCCGCGCCGCAGGCCGACGATTTCAATGATTCTACCGGCGAATTCGGAGGGCACGTCGACGCTGAGCCGTTCGATCGGCTCGTTCTTGACGCCGTCGATCATCTTGCAGATGACCTGCGGTTTGGCCACGGCGAATTCGTAACCCTCGCGCCGCATCGTTTCAATCAGGATCGCCAGGTGAAGCACGCCGCGGCCGGAGACCTTGAACGCCTCGCCGTTGACATCCTCGACCCGGAGCGCCACGTCGCGCTCGACCTCTTTGAAAAGCCGTTCGCGCAGCTGACGGCTGCCGACGTACTTGCCTTCCTTGCCGAAGAACGGCGAATCGTTGATGCGGAACATCATCGAAATGGTCGGCTCGTCGATGGCGATGGCCGGCATCGCCTCGGCATGCTCGAAATCGCAAATGGTGTCGGAGATGTCGATGTCGGAAATGCCGACGATCGCGCAGAGGTCGCCGCATTCGACCACTTCGGTCTCTTTGCGCCCGAGGCCTTCGAAAGTGAAGAGCTGCTTGACCTGGGCGGTTTTGACGCTGCCGTCGCGCTTGACGATGACCAGCGGCTTGCGGACGTCGAGCGTGCCGCGGTAGACGCGCCCGATGCCGATCCGGCCGACGAAGTTCGAATAATCGAGCGTGGCGACCTGGCACTGGACCGGTCCTTCGAGCTGCCGCGGGGCCGGAACGTATTCGATGATCGCATCGAGCAGCGGAGTGATCGAGTCGCGCGGATCGTCGAGGTTCCGCACCGCCCAGCCGTCGCGGCCGGAGGCGTAAAGCAGCGGAAAGTCGAGCTGTTCGTCGCTGGCGTTGAGTTCGCAGAAGAGGTCGAACACTTTGGAGTGAACCGCGTCGGGGCGGGCGTCCGGCTTGTCGATCTTGTTGATGACCACCACCGGGCGCAGATTGAGCCGCAGCGCCTTGTCCAGCACGAAGCGGGTCTGCGGCATCGGACCCTCGGCGGAGTCCACCAGCAGAATCACGCCGTCGGCCAGCTTGAGCACGCGCTCGACCTGTCCGCCGAAGTCGCTGTGTCCGGGAGTGTCGATGACGTTGATCTTGGTATTGCGGTAGTCGATGCTGATGTTTTTGGAGAGAATGGTGATTCCGCGTTCGCGTTCCAAGTCGTTGCTGTCGAGAAAACACTCGGCGACGACTTCATTATCCCGGAACAGTTTGACCTGCCGCATGATCTGGTCGACCAGCGTAGTCTTGCCGTGGTCGACGTGGGCGATGATCGCAATATTTCTCAATTCGCGCATAAAAAGTCCTGTTCTCCGGAGATTCGATCCGGATGTTAAAAAAGTACATCTTAACAATATAGCACCGCGCAATTCCTTTTTCAATGAGAACAGTACTTGCCTCCACGGAAAAATGGTGTATATTATATGATACCAACCCCAAATTCCGGAAAGTGTATCTGACTTATGGAAAAGACCAATTTCGTTCACCCGCGCGATCAGATCGTTGACATCATGCAGCGAATCTACGGCTACGGGATGACGACCACCAGCGGCGGCAACCTCTCGATCCTCGATTCCGACGGGAATATGTGGATCAGTCCCGCCGGGATCGACAAGGGAACGCTGCGCCGCGAAGACATCGTCTGCGTCAAGCCGGACGGCTCGGTCGAAGGCCGCCACAAGCCCTCCAGCGAATTCCCGTTCCACCGCGCCATCTACAAAATGCGCCCCGACATCAAGGGGATTCTCCACGCCCATCCGCCCGCGCTGGTTTCGTTCAGCGTCGCCGGGAAAATTCCGGATACCAATGTTCATGCTGCCTCGAAAATGATCTGCGGAACCGTCGGCTACGCACCGTACGAAGTTCCGGGGAGTGAAGCGCTCGGCAAGAACGTCGCCGCGGCTTTCTCCGCCGGACACTCGACCATCCTTCTGGAAAACCACGGCGCCTGCACCGCGGGTTCGACGCTCCAGGAAGCGTTCCAGCGTTTCGAAACGCTCGACTTCTGCGCGCGGCTGATCAACCGGGGCTCCCAGCTCGGCACGCCGCATTATCTCAACGATACCGAAGTCGAATTCAGCCAGCTCGACCGCAACGTCGACTTCCGCCCGTTCGACCCGCAGGTGCGTTCGAGCGACGAGATGGAGCTGCGCTACCAGATGGCGCTGCTCATCCGCCGTGCCTACAAGCAGATGCTGTTCACCAGCACCGAGGGAACCTTCGCCGTCCGCGTGGACGACGAGCGCATCCTCATCACCCCGCGCTACGTCGACCGCGGCAACATCCAGCCGGAAGACATGGTGCTGATCAAGGGGATGCGGTACGAATCCGGCCGCGAACTGAGCCGGGCCGCCTGGCTGTTCCGCGCCATCTTCGACGCCCAGCCGGAAATCAAATCGCTGATCATCGCCAACCCGCCCCACCTGATGGGCTACCTGGTGGCGCACGAGGAGTTCGATCCGCGGGTGATTCCCGAAAGCTACATCCTGTTGCGCGAAATGCCGACCTTCCCGTTCGGCACCCAGTTCCGCGATCTCGGCAAGATCACCGGAACGATCTCGCCGCGCTACCCGGTCATCATGCTCCAGAACGACTGCATGATCTCCAGCGGACGCACGCTGCTCGAGGCGTTCGACCGCATGGAAGTGGCCGAATACAGTGCCAAGGCGACCATCAGCGCCCGCAACCTCGGCGGCCTGAAGCCGATCACCGACGAGCAGATCGCCGATCTGGTGAAGGCGTTCAAGCTGATCCCGTAACCCGGGAACCGACAACGAAACGCCCGGCCGGGATGATTCCCGCCGGGCGTTTTTTATTCCTTGGAAAACGACTGCTCGAATCCGCGCTGAAGCCGCTCGTACATGGCGAGCAATTGCTCCTGCTCTTCGGGAGTGAGCACCTCCATCGCGGCGCGCTCCTTCTCGAAGATCGTGTCGACGACGGTATGCGCGAATTTGCGTCCGAGCGGGGTGAGCGCGACCAGCTTGCGGCGGCGGTCGCCGGGGTGCGGCAGCCGTTCGAGTCGCCCTTCGCGTTCGAGCGAATCGAGCACGAAAGTCATGGTCTGGCGCGGAATGCTCAACTGGTCCGCGACAGCGGCCGGCTCCAGCCCTTCCGGGTGGTGGTAGAGCTCCTCCAGCACCAGATAGGCGTTGTAGGAGAGGCTCCACCGATGCAGGATTTTAAAGTAGACCCGGTCGAATTTACCCCACAGGTCGAACAGTCTCTGCATCCGACCGACGATATCGCTGGAATTTTCTTTCATCGCACCCCGTTTGTGTTGAATAATTTACTATATCATATCCTTCAGTGAAAGCAAAGAAGCGCCCGCGGTTTTCGGCGGGAAAAATCAGCACCGGCTCCGGTTCCGGAGCTTTCCGGCCGTCGAGGTTCCACAGAACCAGCGCCACGGCGAACATGACGAGTTTCGACGCCGGCATCGCCGCCCAGATGCCGTCCACCCCGAACCAGAGCGGCAGCAGCAGCAGCGAAAGCGGCAGCACCACACAGCAATCGAGGTAGACCAGCAGCGAAGCCTTCCCGGCCCGGTCCATCGACTGGAAGCACGCCTCGGAAACCTTCTGGAACCCGAGGAGCGGGTAGACCAGCGCCGAAAGCAGCAGCCCCTCCCCGGCCAGAACGGCGACGTCTCCGGTGGCGTTGAAGAGCCCCGGAATCAGCCGGTGTCCTCCGGCCGAGAGCAGCAGCCCGCCGACGCCGATTCCCAATGCGGAGACAACGCCGAACCGCATCATCCGGTTGCGGCGGACAGTCTCCTCCGCGCCGTGCAGGAAACCGACCACCGGCTGAATGCCGAGCCCGACGCCCTGCAGAAGCAGCAGGATCACCGCTTCGACGTAACTGATGATCGAATAGGCCGCCACCGCCGCCACGCCGCCGTAAAGCAGCGCCTGGCGATTGTGCAGCAGGATCACCGCCGCCGCCGAAAGCTGCATGCCGAATGACGGCAGACCCGCCGCGACGATCCGCCGGACCGCCGGCATCCGGAAGCGGAAATTCCTCCGGTCAAACCGGAAGCTCGAATATCCGCCGAGATAATATCCGGCCGCCAGCGCGAAGCAGAGCGCCTGCGACACTACCGTCGCCCAGGCGGAACCGGCCACGCCGCCCGCCAGCACGATCACCAGCAGCCAGTCGAGCAGGATATTCGTTGCCAGCCCGACGACCATGACCAGCATGGCCAGGCGCGGCGCGCGGTCGTTCCGCATCGCCGCAACCAGCGCCACCGTCGCCATCAGGAAGAAACCGCCGCCGAGCGTGATGGCTCCGTACTCCCGCGCCGCCGGAAGCAGCTCGGGAGCCGCCCCGATCGCACCCAGCACCGGGTCCAGCACCGGAATCAAAAGCAAGGTCAGCACCGTCGCCGGAATCACCAGCATCAGCGAGTTGCCGAAGAAGAGATCGGCGGCGCGACGCTCCCCCCTGCCCCGGGCCAGCGCAAGATTGACCGCGCCCCCGGCGCCGATCATTTCGCCGAAAGCGACGATCAGAAGCGACAGCGGGAATGCGACGTTAATAGCGGCCAGGCCGGTGTTTCCGGCCCCCCAGCCGACGAACAGGCCGTCGACCAACGTGTACACTCCGGCGGTCAGCATGCTGATCATCGACGGAATCACGTAACGGAAAAACAGCTTTCCGTCCGCCTGTGTCGAAAATTTCGCAAACATGATGAACCTCCGCAGGTTTTTTCGAGGGACCTCCCGATGAAGTCCCGATTGATATAATACGAATTGGTATTATACAACAATATACTACTTTTTGAGAAAAAATCAAGTCGGGAGAGTTCGGCGGAGAACGCCGGGTGCGTCTCGAAGGTCTCGCTCGGGAAGCGGCTAAAGCCCCAGCAACCCGGCGGCGTTGAGATGGAAGATGCGCTCCTGCTCGTCGGGAGACAAGGGCAGCGAGCGGATGAAGTCGAGCTGCTTTTTCTGGCCGTACCAGGGGGAATCGGTGCCGAACAGGATTCGCTCCGTCCCGTGGGCGCGAATGATCCGCAAGAGCTGCTCCGCCCGGATATACTCGGGGGTCGCCATGGCGAGGTCGAGGTAGACCGGCAGCCCGGCGATGTGTTTCTCCACCTCGTCCCACATCGCCATTCCGCCGAGATGGGCGAGGATCAGCTTCAGGCCGGGGAAGCGGCGGCGAAAGGCCGCCAGCGCTTCGGGGTCGCTGTGATAGGGCGGATCGAACAGCGCGTCCCATCCGGCATGGGCGATCAGGAACAACCCCAGCTCCTCGCAGCGCTCCCAGACCGGAAAAAGCCGCTCCTCGTCGAACCGGAACTGCTGGAATTCGGGGTGGACTTTGATGCCGGGCAGCCCGGCGGCGGCGACGGCTTCGACCGTGGCCAGCGGGTCCGCCTCGTCCGGGTGAAATCCGCCGGTCATCACGAAGGGGACGCGGTTTTCGCGCAGCGCCCAGGCGTTGATGTTCGCGCTGTTGGCCGGGGCGTTGACGACGGTCAGGCAGACGGCGAGGTCGATCCCGGCCTCGCGCATCGACGCTTCCAACCCGGCGCGGGTTCCGTCCGCGTAGGCGGGCAGCCGCCCGGCGCAGGCGTCGACCGCCTTCGCCGCCACTTTGTCCGGGTAAAAATGCGCGTGAAAATCAATCACCATATTGAAATGAAAAGGGGCGGTTCCGGTCACAGCCCGAACCCGCCCCGCCTTTGCATTCGGCGTCGCTTACTTGATCGGCTCGCCCATCGGAGTGGCGGCCACTTTCTGGAGCCACTCGACGTTCGGGAAATAATCCTTGTAATAGGAGCGGATCAGAATCTCCAGCCCCTTCGTGCCGTACTGCCAGTCGAGGATCTTGTCGCCCATC
This sequence comes from uncultured Victivallis sp., assembly GCA_964435365.1. Classification (GTDB taxonomy): domain Bacteria; phylum Verrucomicrobiota; class Lentisphaeria; order Victivallales; family Victivallaceae; genus Victivallis. The sequence goes on from CAYSZM010000008.1 coordinate 12,715, forward strand.
GCCTTGCGGACGTTGCTCTGGTCGAACACGATGTCCGACGAGAAGTAGGGGAACAGATCGCCGAGGAAACGGCCCATCAGCTTGTTGTCCATATCCGGCTCATCCGCGTTCGGATCGACCGAAACGCCTTCCAGCCGGAGCACGCCGCAGATCGCTTCCTGGATCTGGTTGGTAGTCAGGGGGCTTTCGCCGGTGATATGGTAGGCGGTATTGGAGACCGGCTTCTGGAAGAGTGCGGTGATCGCTTCCTGCACATAGTCGATCGGCACGAAATAGACGTGCTCGGAGGGAATCGTCGCAAAGTTGATTCCGAGATTGACCGTGCTGAGCTGGCTCAACTTGAGCTTCGAGCAGCGATGGCTCTTGAGCTTGCCGAGGAATTCGAGAATGCGGTAGAAGGCCAGCGGCTTGCGAATCCGTCCGTCCGAACGGCGGCCGGTGATGATCGACGGCCGGTAGATGGAGAACGGGATTCCCGAAGCGCGCACCAGCATTTCCGCCTTGTACTTGCTCTCTTCATAGGGGTTGTTGAACCCGCTGTCGATCGGATTGTCCTCAATGGCGCGGCCGACCAGTTTGCCGGCGATATAGGCGGTTCCCACATAGTGGAGCTCATCGACTTTGAGCAGCTGGGCGAGCTCGACCACGTTCTTGGTGCCCTGATAGTTGATCCGGTAGGTCTTGCCGGAAGGATCTTTCCCGAGGTTCACGTCGGCGGCGCAGTGGAAGACGACGTTCACGCCTTTGAGCAGCGGATCTTTCGCCATTTCGACCGGATTGAGATCAACCACATCACCTTCAATCACGCTGACTTTCGACAGAATCTGGTCCGCAAGCTCGGGACAACCGTCAAATCGGCACTCGTCGCGGATGATCTCTTCGGTTCTCTGACGCGCGCTTTTGACGGCGTTTTTGCGGGCAAGACAGACGAATTCGCAATCCTGCCGCTCCCGAAGCAGGGCCACCACGAAGGCGCTGCCGACGAGACCGGTGATTCCGGTCAAAAAGATTTTCTTCATACGTTCCTGATTGGTTGACTGATGCTCAATTTCCGAAATTGCAAAAACACGATTAGACTATACACCCCGATTTTCCCGAATTCAAGGAAGCCCCTTAAAAAAAACCGGAGATCGGCCCAAAAAACGGTTTCGGGCTTGACATTGAAACCGAGTGAACCTATCTTAAAGCAAGATGATATTTTCCTGTCATGAGGGGACCGTTCACTCATAAGAAGGAGGGGTAGAAATGCGATTCCGGGATCTCTGTCTGGCGCTGCCGGTTCTGGCGGCTTTACTCATAGCCGGCTGCGGCGACGACAAGAAAGCGGCTGCGGCCGACGGGCGGCTGGCCGTCTACAGCGGCATTCCGCCGGTGGCCTATCTGGCCTCCGCCGTTGGCGGCGACCGCGTCGATTCGAAATCGGTGCTGCCCGAGGGGCGCAGCCCGCACGACTACTCGCCGGGGCCGCAGGAAATCCGCGGCGTCACCGCGGCCAAGCTCTTCTTCACCGCCGGGATGCCCTTCGAAAACGCCGTCTGCCGCGCGATCGACCCCAAACAGACCCGGATCGTCGATGTGACCGCAGGCATTGAGAAAATTCCGTTCGAGGGCGATGACGACGACGACGATCACGATGCGGATCACGACCACGGTCACGAAAAGGAAGCGGACCATCACCATCACGATCACGGCGCGTTCGACCCCCATGTCTGGCTCTCCATGGACAACGCGGCGGTCATCGCCGACCGGATCGCCGCGGCGCTGACCGAAGCGGACCCCAAAGGAGCCGAAGTCTACGCCGCCAATCTCGCCGCGCTGAAGCAGAAGCTGGCCGACGCCAAAAGCTATTCGGTCAAGGCGCTGGCGCCCTATGCCGGGCGCGAATTTTACGTCTATCACCCCGCGTTCGGCTACTTCGCCAAGTCGGTCGGACTCAAACAGGTGGGGATCGAACTCGGCGGCCGCGAAGTGACTCCGGCCCATCTGGCCGAGGTGATCAAGAAGGCCAAGGCGGACAAGGTCAAAGTGGTATTCGTCCAGCCGCAGTTCAATCCCTCCAGCGCACGGGCGCTCGGCGACGCGATCGGCGGCAGGGTGGCCGGCCTCGATCCTCTTGCGGCGGATATTCCTGCCAACGTCCGGGCGATGACCGATGCGCTCAAAGAAGGCTTTTCCGCCAACGGGAAGGAATGACTTTGATGGACTCCGCCCCTTCGACCATCGTCGAATTCACCGATGTCACTTTCGGGTACGATCCCGGCGTCTGGACGCTTGAGGATGTGAATCTCAAGATCGAACGCGGTCGCTCGGGCTGCATCGTCGGCCCCAACGGCGGCGGAAAAAGCACGCTGATGCGGCTGATTCTCGGGCTGCTCACTCCGCAGAAAGGCGCCGTCCGGGTATTCGGCACGACGCCGGTCGCGGCACGCCCCAAAGTCGGCTACATGCCGCAGTATCACCAGCTCGACGCAGCGTTCCCGGTCACGGTTTTTGAAGTGGTCCTGATGGGGCGGATGCGCAAGGGATTCTGGGGGCTTTACGCCGCCGCCGATCATGAAGCGGCCCGGTGCGCCCTCGCCGAAATGGGAATTTCCGAACTCGCGTCGCGGTCGTTTTCCGCGCTTTCCGGCGGTCAGCGCCAGCGGGTGCTGATCGCCCGCGCACTGGCCAGCGAGCCGGAGCTGCTGCTCCTGGACGAACCGACCGCCAATATCGACCCCGGCGCCGAAGAGCAATTCTACGGGACGCTCGACGTGCTGCGCCGCCGCATGACCGTGCTGACCGTTTCGCACGACCTCGGATTCGTCAACCGCGAAATCGACCACGTCATCTGCGTCAACCGCCGGGTGACCGTCCATGAGGCGGCCCAATTTTCGGCGGAGACGGCCAACGAGGTCTACCATCACGAAGTCAACCTGATCAAGCATGACCACGCCTGTTTCTGCAATTGCGAACACCGGCAGTCGGAACCCGGGGAGGAGTGCTGCAAATGACGCTCTGGCAGGAACTCACCGGTCACGAAATGGCCTTTCTGCGTTACGCGCTGCTGGTCGGCGCGCTGGCCAGCGTGGCGATGGGAATCATCGGCACGATGGTGGTCACCCGGCGCATCAGCTCGCTGGCGGGGGCGACCGCCCATGCGGCGCTCGGCGGCATCGGCGCGGCGCTTTTCCTGCAGCAGTCGCTGCTGCCGTGGGTTTCGCCGATGCTCGGCGCGGTGATCGGCGCGGTTTCCGCCGCGCTGGTGGTCGGCACGGTGAATTTATGCGCGAAGGAACGCGAAGACACCATCATCAACGTGGTCTGGGCGCTGTGGATGTCGATCGGGCTGCTCTTCCTCAACTGGACGCGCGGCTATGTCGACTGGCAGGGGTATCTCTTCGGCAACATCCTGCTGCTGACCTCGAAAGAGGTGTGGATGACCGCCTGGCTCGATCTGCTGATTCTGGTCCCGACGCTGCTGTTTTACAACAACATCCTGGCGATGTCGTTCGACGGGATGTTCGCGGAGTTGCGGGGCGTCCGGGTCCGGCTGATCTATTTCGCACTGCTGGTGCTGACGGCGCTGGCGATCGTGCTTTTAATCAACGTGGTCGGCATCATCCTGGTGATCGCGCTCCTGACGCTGCCGGCGGCCACGGCGGGCTGTTTCACCCGGCACCTCTGGTCGATGATGCTGCTGTCGGCGCTGCTGAGCTGTTTTTTTGTCGTCGCCGGGCTTCTGGCGAGTTTCCGGTTCAACCTGCCGTCGGGACCGGCGATCGTGGTTTTGGCGGCGGCGGTCTATCTGCTCGCACTGGCAGTGGCGGCATGGCGAAAACGGGCGTAACCCAACGGGTATTCAATCGGGATAGGTACTATGAAAAAACGACTTGCGTATTTATTGAGCGTTGCCGCCGGGGCGGCGGCGATGATGTTGACCGTAACCGGGTGCGGACCTTCCACGGCGGAAGGCTGCCTCAAGGCCGGAGCGGAGTGCGGAGCCAACGGCGACTGGAAGCAGACGCTCAAGCTGGCCAACCGCGCCGAGTCACTGGACCCGGACAATGTTTCGGCGCTGGTCCTGCGGGCGGTCGCCTACGATGCGCTCGGCGAGCGCGACCCGGCGCTCGACGCGGCGCGGCAGGCGGCGGCGCGCAATCCGGAGAATTTCGCGGCGCAGTACACCCTCGGCCGACTTTATGCGCAGGAACCGGCCCGTTACGCCGACGCGCTTCAGGCGCTGACCCGCGCCGCGTCGCTCAGCAAATTCAATGACCGGAACACGCTGATTCTCCTGGCCGACACGCTGGTGGCCCAGCGTTCGCCGTCGGCGGTGAGCTGGCTTGAAGTCCTCCGCCGCGCCGACCCCTCGATGGAATCGAACCCGGCGTACTGCAATCTGCTCGGCATCGCCCAGGCCCGCGCCAAGCATCCCGACGAGGCGAAGGACGCCTTCACCAAAGCCTACCGGCTCGACCGGGGCAACGCGATGATCGTCTACAACATCGCAACGTTTTTCGACCGCTATGCGGCGAACCCGCGTGCCGCGGCGCAGTTTTACCAGGCGTTTCTCGGGCTTGCCGGAGAGTCGCCGGAACTCGCCGCGCTCAAGAGCGATGTGAACGGCCGTCTTGCCCGGATGCGGCGTTGACGGAACGGGAGGGAGCGTGACCGCGCAATGGCTTTCGGCATATCCAAAGATGTGATCGAGGAGATCCGCTCCCGCTGCGACATTGTCGACCTGATCGGGAGCTTTGTCCCGCTCAAGCGCGCCGGAACCAACACCTACAAGGGGCTCTGCCCGTTCCATCAGGAGAAGACGCCGTCGTTCCACGTCGACGCGGCGCGGCAGATGTACCACTGTTTCGGCTGCGGCAAGGGCGGCGATGTTTTCCGCTTCTGCATGGACCGCGAAAATGTCGGATTCGTCGATGCGCTGCACATGCTCGCGTCGCGGGTGGGCGTGGTGATTCCCGAGCACTCGCCGGGAGAGGACCCCGCCGAAAGCCGCCGCAAGGCGGACCTGCGCGAACGGCTCTACCGGATCAACGAGGATTTCTGCTGCTTCTTCGAGCGGACGCTGCTGATGAATCCGGATTCGCCGCCGACGCGGTACCTGGCCGGGCGCGGCATTCCGCGCGACATCGCCGAACGCTTCCGCATCGGGGCGGCCCCCGACGACTGGACCGCCTGCCTCGAATACGGGCGTTCACTCGGGTTTTCGGAGGACGACCTGATCGCTTCGGGAATTGTCCGCTGCAAAGAGGAGACCGGGCGGCTCTTCGACCACTTCAAGGGACGGCTCACCTTCGCCATCACCAACGAACAGGGGCGGGTGGTCGGATTTTCCGCCCGCTCGCTCGAAGCGAAACCGATGGCCGGGAAATACATCAATACGCCGGAAACTCCGGTGTTCCGCAAGGGGAATCTGCTCTATGCGCTGCCGCTGGCGCGCAAGATGATGGGCGACCGCAATATGGCGATCCTCTGCGAAGGGCAGCTCGACGCCATCGCCTTTCACCGCGCCGGATTCGAATGCGCGGTGGCGCCGCAGGGAACCGCGTTCACCGAGGAGCAGGCCCGGATTCTCAAGCGTTACTCGAACCGGATTTTTCTCGCGTTCGACGCGGACTCGGCCGGACAGAAGGCGATCCTGCGGGCGGCGGAAATTCTGCTGCCGCTGTCGCTGGAAATCCGGGTGATCCGGATTCCCGGCGGCAAGGACCCCGATGAACTCTTCCGCAACGGCGGACCGGGCGCGGTCGCCGAGGCGGTCGAATCTGCGGTTTCCTGGCTCGACGTGCTGGTCGCCTCGCTGCCGGAGCGGCATGACATGGATTCCCCGGCCGGGCGCGGCCACGCCGCCGCCGAAGTGGCCGGCTACCTGCTGCGGATCACCAGCCAGGTCGAGCTGGAGCTCTATATCCAGAAAGCGGCCAAAGCGCTGCGGATCAGCGAGGAGGCGTTCAACTCCGAACTCCGCCGGGTGCAGTCCGGAATGCGCCGGGTCGATTACGCGGCGGAACCGCGGCCGAACCCGGCGGACGGGCGGCAGCGTCGCGAAGAGTCTCCGGCCGGACAGGGAATCGCCGCCGCGCTGACCACGCTGCTGGAGCTGGCGCTGGGAACCGAAGAATCGGCCAAACGGTTGGCCGAACTCTGCGGACCGGAAGAGCTGGGCGGCGAAGAGCCGGTCGGCCGGGCGCTCAACGCCGTGATCGGCGCCGCGCTGAACGGGGAATACGAGCATTCCGCGGCGATCCTCAATGAGATGCTGATCGAATCGCCCGACCCGCAAGTGAGCCGGGCGCTGTTCGAACGCCGTGAATTCAGCGACCCCGCCAAGGCGCTCGACGATTCGGTCGCCCAGCTGCGGCGGTTGCGCAGCCGGGAGATCCGGGAAGAGCTGATGGCCCGTCTCCGGGTGACCGAGGACCCGGCCGAGAAAATGAAATTGCTGAAACAGATAGCCGAACTGCGTTAACAATAATGAGGTGCCTCATGAAAGGTTCGATTCCGATTGCCGCCGCGTGCGTCGCGGCCCTGTTCTGCGGATGCGTTCAGGAGAAAGTGGAGAAAAAGGAGCAGAAGTTCGTCGCCGGCTCGCTGCCGCTGCCCGAATACGCGCCGCTGGAACGCTACAAGCTGGCGATCAATCTCGAAGGCAGCCGCGAGCTGGTGGCGGGGAGCAACGGAACCTTGCGGTTCTCGATCTGCAACACGGACTCGGTGCCGGTGAAAATTCCGGAGTGGTACGTCAACGAGCCGGAGAACATTCAGTTGTTCTGCCAATCCTGGTTCCCGGAAATGGAGAAGCCGGACGAAAACGCCTGGGTTCCGATCGAATACGAGAAGACTCCCGAACAGCTCAAGCAGCCGGATTTCCGTTTCCCGCTCGAACTGGCGCCCGAAAACCGGGTGTACATTGACCGCGACCTGCGGATCGTCCGGGTGTTGAAGGTTTCGCCGGGGAATGAACGCCGTTTCTTCGTCAAGGCGAAGCTGAATTTGCATTCGGTCAACGTGGAAAGTCCGGTATTTGCGATTTCGGTGCACTCGAAGGAGGACGAGGCGAAACTGGAGAAAGCCCGGCAGAAGAAGACAACAACGACGACGGCGACGCATCAGTAATCGAAAAACGATCGGTCAACCGGCCCGCGACGCCGGGGAGAGGAGTGACTGGACGATGCTGAAACTCATTATGCCAACCGGGTTGAACCGGGATTACCGGACCGTCAGGCGGTTCATCAAGATCATGGAGACCATGGTCGCCTACGGGTTCCACGATCTGGTCGAAAACATCTACCCGAATCACCGGTTCTCCTGGCTCAAAAAAAGGCGGGGAGCGCAGAAAAAGTACTCCCGTCCGGAAAAACTCCGGATGCTGTTCGAGGAGCTCGGCCCGACGTTCGTCAAACTCGGCCAGATTCTGTCAACCCGCGCCGACCTCATCACCAAACCCTATGCCGACGAGCTGACCAAGCTGACCGAAAACGTCCCGCCGTTTCCAACGGAGGTGGTCAAAGAGACGATCCGCGCCGAATTCGGCAAGCCCCCCGAGGAGCTGTTCGCCGAATTCAATTACGAACCGATGGCCGCCGCCAGCATCGGGCAGGTTCATGCCGCCAAGCTGAAAACCGGCATGGAGGTCGTGGTCAAGGTGCGGCGGCCCGGCATCGTCGAGACGATCCGCACCGACCTTGAGATCATGCGCTACATCGCCTCGAAGATGGAGACCTATTCCGAATCCTTCGCCCGGATGGAGCCCACCCGGATCGTCGCCGAATTCGCCTACTCCATCAACCGGGAGCTCAATTACCGCGCCGAAGCGGCCAACATGCTGCTCTTCTACAAGAACATGGCCGACACGCCCAATATGAAGGTTCCGGAGCTGATCCAGGACCTCTCCGGGGAAAAAGTGCTCACCATGGAGCGGATTCGCGGCGAATCGGTGACCAAAATTCTCGCCGATCCGGAAAAGGCGGCCCGCTTCGACCTCAAATTCCTGGCCGAAGTCGGAGTCAACTCGCTGCTCAAGCAGATTTTCGAATTCGGTTTCTTCCATGCCGACCCGCACCCGGGCAATATTTTCATCATGGAAGGAAACATCCTGGTATTCATCGACTTCGGCATGATGGGCCGGGTCAGCCTCTCCGAGCGCCGCGATTTCGTGCGGGTGATCGACAACATGCTGGCGGGGGAGACTTCACTCCTGATCGATCGGGCGCTTCACATGACGATCTCCGGGAAATTCGCCGGCAGCCGCGAGGACCTCGAGCGCGACGCCGCCGACCTGATCGACGAAAACATCAATTTGCCGCTCGAAAAAATCAGCGTCGCCCGCATCCTCGAACAGCTGCTGCTGCTGTTCGACAAGTACCACATGGCGCTCAAGCCCAATCTGTACATGATGTTCAAAGCGCTGATCACCATCGAACACATCGGCCGCAGTTTCGACCCGAAACTCCAGATCATCGAAATGGTGCGCCCGTTCATTACGCGGATGAAACTGCGCGGGCTGGACCCGCGCGGACACATCCGGCGCTTTTTCGACAACCTCGGCGACAACCTTTCGGCAATCGAGGCGCTGCCCGCCACGCTCCGCAACGTCGCGGCGAAGTTCGAAGAGGGCGATCTTACGCTCCGGGTGGAACACCACCGGCTGAACGACATCGAAGAGACGCTCTATGTCACCGGCGAACGGATGTCGCGTTCGCTGCTCGTGGCGGCGCTGCTGGTCGGCTCCGCGCTGATCGTGGTGGCGCGCATCCCGCCCTACTGGGGCGAAGGGACTTCCGCAATCGGGATGCTCGGCTTTCTGATCTCGGGGTTCCTCAGCCTGATTATCCTGATCGCCGACCACCGTCAGCGGCGCAGTTTTCTCAAAGCGCGGGCAAAACGCAAGCGCGAAGAGGAAATCATGAAGATGCGTAAATAAAGGATCACGGGAACCGGAGGAGGCGCTTCGCCACCTCCGCTCATATCCGGTCGACCAGTTTCCGGGCCAGCGGCCCGCTCTTCTTCGCCAGGCGGCAGCAGCCGACGCGCTCCCCGGTCAGCATGGTGGCATGAAGTTCATCGTGGATATAGATCAGCGCCTGAATCTCTCCGTTGAGGCGGAACCAGCACACTTCGATCTTCTCCTTCGATTCCGGGACGGAGAACTCCTCTTCGCTGACAAATTCCCGAGCGTTCAGGTAAGGCGGAAGGGGCGACGGCCCGCCTCCCCATTCCGGAATTTCGGGAGCGGGAACCGCGTTGTAGAGCCAGACCTCCGAAAGCACCAGGCGATCCTTGCAGAGATAGGCATAGGCAGTTCTTCCGTTGAAATCCACGCATACCATGTAAGCCGGATTGCATGTAAAGCTGTCTGCAAAAGCAAATTCCATAATCATGTTTCGCCTGTCGATTCCTTTTACTGACCTCTTGTTGCTTATTATTTTGTATATAATAGATTATTTTTTATAAAAAATCAATACAATTTCAGAAAATAATGCATTTTTTCCAATTATATTCGCGCAATAATAATTAATCACTAACTAAAAAATCCAGTCACGCAAAAAAACCGGTGAAGATGATATCATCTTCACCGGATGTCAAAATTGAAAGTATCCCGTGGTTACTTCGCCGGGGCTTCCACTTTCACGTCGCAGTTCGTTTTCATCGGGCAGGCGGGCTTCTCGACGCTGGCGCCTTTGTCGTCGCATTTCTTGCAGGAATCGTCCATCTTGCAGAAGCTGCTGCATCCGGCGGCGAGGAACATCACCACACCCGCGAAAGCGGCGGTCAACATCAGTTTCTTCATCATTTCGATTTCTCCTTCTCTTTTTGGGGCCGGAACCTTCCGGCTCCTTGGAAATACTATACACACAATCCAGAAAATGTCAAACCGGACTTGAAAAAAACGGGATAACCGGTAAATTATAGGGATGTTCATATGCAACAATTATTAATTCATTCAGGAAAGCATACCGGAAGATCATGAAAGCATCGGAAATCCGTCGCAGATACATCGAATTTTTCAAGAGCCGGGGCCATGCGGAAATCAAAAGCGCGCCGCTGATTCCCGAAAACGACCCGACCTGTCTCTTTACGACGGCCGGAATGCACCCCCTGGTTCCCTATCTGCTCGGGACCAAACATCCGGCGGGCAAGCGGCTGACCGATTATCAGAAGTGCATCCGGACCGGCGACATCGATGAAGTCGGCGATCCCGTCCACCTCACCTTCTTCGAAATGCTCGGCAACTGGTCGCTCGGCGACTATTTCAAGAAAGAGATGATCGGGTTCAGCTTCGAATTCCTGACAGGGAAGGAAAATCTCAATATTCCGACGGACCGGCTCGCGGTGACCGTTTTCGCGGGCGACTCAGACTGCCCCTTCGACGAAGAGGCTTACAACCAGTGGCGTTCGCTCGGCATTCCAGCCGCGCGCATCGCCAAGCTGGGGAAGAAGGACAACTGGTGGGGTCCGGCCGGAACGACCGGCCCGTGCGGCCCCGACACCGAAATGTTCTACTGGACCGGCCCCCTCCCCGCGCCGGAAGCCTTCGACCCCGCCGACAAACGCTGGGTCGAAATCTGGAACGACGTCTTCATGCAGTACAACAAAAACGCGGACGGAACGTTTGAGCCGCTCTCGCAGAAGAACGTCGACACCGGCATGGGTCTTGAGCGCGTCACCGCCATCCTCCAGGGGAAGGCGAGCTGCTATGAGACCGAACTTTTTGCGCCGCTCTTCGCCAAGCTCGACGAAATCCGCGGAATCAGCGAACCGGCGGCAATCCGCTCCGGCTCGGAACGGATCATCGCCGACCACCTGCGCGCCGCGACGTTCATCCTCGCAGACGGCATCACGCCGGGCAAGGTGGACCAGCCGTATGTGCTGCGCCGCCTGATCCGCCGCGCCATCCGCGAAGGACGCAAGCTCGGAATCACCGAGGCCTTCACCTCGAAACTCGCCGAAACGGTCATCGCCGAGTTCGGCGACGTCTACCCCGAGCTCAGGGACAAGGCGGAACTCATCCGCGAAGAGCTCGACCGCGAAGAACAGCAGTTCGCCATCACGCTCGAAAAGGGAACCCACGAGTTCCAGAAACTGATCGACCGCGTCCCGGCCCACATCGAGAAGAAGGTGATCTCCGGCAAAAACGCGTTCAATCTCTATGAAACCTACGGCTTCCCGATCGAACTGACCGTCGAAATGGCCCACGAGAACGGCTTCGAGGTCGATCGCGCCGGATACGACGCGGCGTTCGCCAAGCACCAGGAGCTGAGCCGCGCCGGAGCCGAGCAGAAATTCAAGGGCGGTCTCGCCGACAGCTCCGAAGCGACGGCGGCGCTGCACAGCGCCACCCACCTGCTCCAGGCGGCGCTGCGCAAGGTGCTCGGCAACCATGTCGAGCAGCGCGGGTCGAACATCACCGCCGAGCGGCTCCGCTTCGACTTCTCGCACGAGGACAAGATGACCCCCGAGCAGCTCCAGGAGGTCGAGGACCTGGTCAACGAGGCGATCCGCCGCGACCTGCCGATCATCTGTGAAGAGATGAATGTCGAAGCGGCGAAGCTGACCGGTGCAATGGGTCTCTTCGAAGACAAATACGCCGCCAATGTCAAGGTTTACACCATGGGCGACGTGAGCAAGGAGATCTGCGGCGGGCCGCATGCGGGCCGTACCGGCGAACTCGGCCGCTTCAAGATCAAAAAGGAAGAAAGTTCCAGCCGCGGCGTGCGCCGGATCAAAGCGGTGCTCGAACGATAGACCAACAGCAACCGGAAGGACCACGGAAAAATGAAAGAATCCGATCTTCTGATTTCGCACCGGGACGGCGTGTATTTCGTCAAGGTTTCCGGCCGGGCGAATTTCGAATACGCGGTTCCGTTGCGTGAACTGGCCATGGCGCTCGATCAATTCAAGTGCGTCCGGCTGGATATGACGGAATGCCTAGCCATGGACAGCACCTTCATGGGGGTGCTCTCCATGATCGGACTCAAAGCGAAAAAAGCCGAAGCAAAAGTCGAATTGGCGAACGCCTCCGATTTCCTGAAGAAACTGCTCCGCGACCTCGGCGTGGCGAAGCTGTTCGAATTCGTGGTCGGCGAAACCGATGAAGCGTGCTACGACAGCGCGGCGAAGAAATCCGACCTCCTCACCACGGCGGAAACCGTGACCGAGGCACACGAGACGCTGGTGGAAGCCAACGAATCCAACGCGGAAAAGTTCGACCAGGTCATCTCGTTCGCAAAGCAGGACGTCGAACGCCTGCGCAAGAAGAAAGAGGAGGATTCGGAAGGGAAGTGACGTTGGAGGAATACCATCCTCTTATGAATCGACATACAACCGTTTACTCTTTTCAACCAAAACCATGCAGACGGGGGTTACTCTCCGGACTTGCACAGTTCGGGCGGCGGATTCAATTCCGGCCGTCCGTTTTCCGTTTCAGGAGCAAAAGATGTTCAGACCAGTTCTTTTTTCCGACCTTAAGCATTATAATCTCCAGACCTTTCGCGCGGACCTGTTCGCGGGGTTGACCGTCGGCGTGGTGGCGCTTCCGCTGGCCATGGCGTTCGCCATCGCCTGCGGGCTGCCGCCGGAACGCGGACTCTACACGGCGATCGCGGCCGGCTTTCTGATTTCCCTGTTCGGCGGAAGCCGCGTCCAGATCGGCGGCCCGACCGGAGCATTCATCATCATCATCTCGGCGATCACCACTCAATACGGGCTGACCGGCCTCGCCATCAGTACCTTGATGGCCGGCGTGTTTCTGATTCTGCTCGGGCTGTTCCGGATGGGCGGGCTGATCAAATTCGTGCCGTTCCCGGTGGTGACCGGCTTCACTTCGGGCATCGCGGTGGTGATCTTCTCCACCCAGCTCAAGGACATTCTCGGACTCAAGATCGACCTGCCGTCGGAATTCGTGGAGAAAGTTGAAATCTGCGCCCGGCATTTGTCCGAAACCAATCTGCAGGCGCTGGCGCTCTGCGCCGGAACCACGGCGCTCATCATCCTCTGCCGGAAATTCTTCCCGCGCCTGCCCGCCATGCTGATCGGCATGATCGCGGCGACCGCGGCCGCCGTGCTCTTCCATCTCGACGTGGAGACGATCGGAATGCGCTTCGGAGATCTCCCCGGCGGACTCCCGGCCCCTGCCCTTCCGGCGTTCCAGTGGGCCGAGCTGCCGCAGCTCTTCGTCCCGGCGATGACCATCGCGCTGCTGGCGGCGATCGAGTCGCTGCTCAGCGCGACCGTGGCCGACGGCATGACCGGCGACCGCCACCGTCCCGACACCGAACTTATCGCCCAGGGCATCGGCAACATCGGCGCGGTGCTCTGCGGCGGCATCCCGGCCACCGGGGCGATCGCCCGGACCGCGACCAACATCCGCAGCGGCGCAAAGACTCCGGTCGCCGGAATGATCCACGCCGTCACGCTGACCGCCATTCTGCTGCTTTTCGGTTCGCAGGCGAAGCTGATTCCGCTCGCTGCGCTGGCCGGAATCATGATCGTCGTCTGCATCAACATGAGCGAAGCCCACGTTTTCCTGCGGATGTTCCGGGGGCCGAAAAGCGATTGGACGGTGATGGTCATCACCTTCCTGGTCACCGTGCTGATCGATCTGGTGGCGGCAGTTGAAGTCGGCGTGCTGCTCGCGGCGTTCCTCTTTATCCGGCGCATGGCGCTGGCGGCGGACATCCGGCTGATCACCGGCGAGCTCGGCTACGACGGCAGCGGCGAACCCCCGGACCCGGACGCCATCCGCGAGAAGCACATTCCGGCCGGCGTCGTCGTCTTCGAGGTGCAGGGTCCGTTCTTCTTCGGAGCGGTCAATCAGTTCCAGGAAATCACGCTCAACGTACTGCGCAGCGGCAGGCCGAAGCTGATCGTGCTGCGGTTGCGCCACGTGCCGATCATCGACGCGACCGGACTCAACGTGATGTCGGACTTCGCGCGGCGCTGCCGGCATGAGAAGATTCCGCTGGTGCTCTCCGGCGTCCGGCCGCAGCCGTTCCGCCAATTCAACAAATACGGAATCAGCGAAGAGGCCGGGCCGGAGAACGTCTGCGAGAACATCGACCGGGCGCTGGTCCGGGTCAATGAAATCCTCGCAGAACAGGAAACCGCCTGAGTTCCGATTCCCGCGCTCAGCGCCGCTGGCCGTCGGCGAAGTAGCGGACGAGTTCAGGATCGAGCGGCGGAATGTCGTAAGGCACGCTGCCGTTCCGCATCGACTTGTGGCCGAGCACTCCGGCGGCGACCGCGTCGCGGGCGGCGGTGGGCGAGGCGTTGGTCGCGGCCCCGTGACGGATGAAGGCGAGGAAGTTGTCGATAATCAGCGGGTCGGAGCCGCCGTGGGAGCCGGACGCCGGTTTCAGGTGGTAGACGATGTCCGGAGTCGCGCGCGGTCCGCGACGGGTCCAGACGTGGACTTCGCACCGGTCGCTGTCGCCGATGTTTTCAACCCGGCCGCGGGTGCCGATGAAGGTGTAGTTGCGCTCGGCGTCCGGGGTGTAGTGACACTGCATGTAAGAGGCCTGGGCGCCGTTCTCGAGCTGAAGCAGAACCATGTTGTGATCCTCGACATCGATCTCCGGGGAGAATCCGCTCTGTTCCAGCGGCGGATAGTGCTCCTCGGACCAGCCGGCGCAGCCCGGATCGTCCTCCGGACGGCGGGCGCAGCGGTTGTAGACCGAGAGCATCCCCATGCCGGTGACGCGGCGGGTGCGCGACCCCATCAGCCAATGCATGACGTCGATGTCGTGCGCCCCCTTCTGAAGCAGGAGCCCGGTGGTGTTCTTCTGCTCGGAATGCCAGTCGCGGAAGTAGGCGTCGCCACCGTAATTGATGAAGTGGCGGCACCAGCCGCACTGGACTTCGCCGATCAGCCCGGAGTCGATCACCTCCTTCATCTTGAGAATCACCGGGAAATAACGCATATTGTGCCCGACGAAGAGCTTCGACCCGGTCCGCATCGCGGTTTCGAGGATGCGGTCGCACCCTTCAACAGTGATCGCCAGCGGTTTTTCAAGATAGACGGCCTTGCCTGCTTCAAGCGCGGCGACGGCCATCTCCTCGTGAAGAAAATCCGGAGTCATGACGAAAACCACGCCGATGTCGGAACGCTTCAGGATGTCCCGCCAATCCGCGGTGACCGCCGCGCCCGGAAACGCGGTTTGGAACTCCTCCCGCGCCTTCGGCGACGGGTCCGCCCCCATGGCAATGTTCCAGCCGTTTTCCGGCTGGTGGGCGTGCCGTGCGTGATTGCCGCGACCGCCGGTTCCGATGATTCCGATCTGTACCGTTTTCATGATTCCATATCCCCCGCATTTTGATTCCAATGGATTTGCATCTATCGGTATTATATGGTAAGTTAAACAAAAATACAATAAGACCCGCTGGTTTTTTGATGAAAACAGTTATGGAAAACACAACAGGGATGTGGAATCTTGAAAAACGAACCGGCCGCTTCGCATGTCGATCCCCCCTTCCCGTTCCGGCTGCTGCACGCCGAATGGGGAATCGCCGACTCGGCCCCCTGCCTCTTCCGGCATGAGGATTACGAGTTCATCACGGTCGAATACGTGGTCGACGGCCGGGGCGTGCTGGAGAGCGACGGGTTTCGCTTCGAATGCGGCCCGGACAGCGTCTATTTCCTGCACCGCCACAGCCGCCACCGCTACTGGACGGTGCCCGAAGCGCCCTGGCGGAAACTGTTCTTCATCGTGGACGGCCCGCTGGCCGACACTCTGCTGGAAAGCTACAACCTGACCCGGGAATATGTGCTGGAAGGAGTTCCGCAGCTGCGGCGCAACTTCGAGGCGATGATGGAGATCGGCTACGGCGGCGGGCCGCGTTCGGACTGGCGGGCGGCGATGATTTTCCATCAATTCGCCGAAGCGTGCGCCGAGACGCTGCTGGAACGCTCCATGTCGGCCCGTCCTGAAGTGGCTGAACTCAAGACGGTTCTCGACCGCAGCGTGGACGGAAAATTCCGGTTGGAAGCATTCTGCCGTGACATCGGGTTTTCCGAGACGCACATGATCCGCCGCTTTCGGGAGGAGTTCGGCTGCACCCCGTACGAATACCTGATGCGGCTGCGCATCGAAACCGCGCAACGGCTGCTCTGCGGTTCCCGCAAATCGATCAAGGAGATCGCCGCGATGCTCGGCTTCTCGGACCAGTATTACTTCTCGGGCTGTTTCAAGGCGCGGACCGGAAGCAGCCCGAGCCGGTACCGCAACCGGAACTGAAGCGACTGATAGATCCGGCGGAACGAACGCCGCGGCGCGACGGCCTCCCCCAACCGGGGGATGACCGTAAAATAGGAA
The DNA here is from genome assembly GCA_964435365.1 of uncultured Victivallis sp. Lineage (GTDB taxonomy): Bacteria > Verrucomicrobiota > Lentisphaeria > Victivallales > Victivallaceae > Victivallis. Next base: position 29,022 of record CAYSZM010000008.1, read on the forward strand.
GCGGCGAGCAGCAGCGTCGCCCCCACCCAGGCCAGCGGCGTCGCCCAGAAGACGCCGAGATATCCGAAGAACTGCGCCAGCGAGAGCGAGGCGACGATCCGTATCACCAGTTCCACCACGCCCGCCATCATCGGCACGAACGAGCGGCCGATTCCCTGCAATGCGTTGCGGTAGATGAACAACTGCCCGAGAATGATGAAAAGCGACGTGCTCATGTAGATGTAACTGCGCGCCTGCGCAGTCGCCGCCGGCTCGGCCGCGGTATCGATGAAAATCCCCACCAGTTGCCGGCTGAACACCGCCAGCAGGATTCCGCTGGCGATACACCAGGCGATCGAAATCAGCGTGCTCTGGGTGACGCCGGAGCGTACGCGGTCCAGCTTCCCCGCGCCGAAGTTCTGGGCGGAAAAGGTGGCCACCGCGATGCCGAGCGTGAACATCGGCTGCACCGCGAGCTGCTCGATCCGCGTCCCGGCGGTAAACGCCGCCACGGTCACCGTGCCGAACACGTTGATCTGCTGCTGCATCACCACCACGCCGATCGCGGTGATCGAAAACTGGCAGGCCATCGGCAGCGCGATGCGCAGGTGTTCCCAGGCGAAGGCGGAATCGAATTTCCAGTCTTCCCGCCGCGGCCGCAGCATCGGAAAATGGTTCAGGATATACCCGGCGCAAAGCAGGGCCGAAAGCGTCTGCGACATCACCGTGGCCACGGCGGCCCCGGCGATTCCCCAGCCGAAGGAGACGATGAAGAGATAATCGAGCCCGATGTTGAGCACCGTCGCCGCCATCAGGAACCAGAGCGGCGTCCAGCTGTCGCCGAGCGCCCGGATCAGGCAGGACAGGAGATTGTAGAAGACCGTCGCACCCATTCCCCAGCAGAGCGCCAGCAGGTAAACCACCGCCTGGCGGTGAATGTCCTCCGGAGTCTGCATCCGGACCAGCAGCCACTCGACGAAAGGCAGCGAAAGCAGCATGCCGACGCCTGTCGCGACCGTGCAGAGCAGCACCGAGACCGCCGCAGAACGCCGGACGCCCCGGAAATCCCCCGCCCCGAACCGCTGCGCGGTGATCACCGTGAAACCGTTGGTCAGCCCGAAGTAGAAGCCGAAGATGAGGAAACAGAGCGCGCCGGTCGCACCGACCGCCGCCATGGCAGACATGCCCAGCGTCCGGCTGACGATCGCCATGTCGGCCATGAAATAGACCTGCTGGAGAAGGTTGCCGATCAGAAGCGGAATGGAAAAACGGACGATGCGCCCCGTCGGGCTGCCGGTCGTCATATTGCATATCATGGGAACACCTGTCGAAAAGGAGAGCAAATGGTTGCGGTATGGGAAATGGCCTCGCTGCCGATCATTCGCCTGATGTATTCGGATAATATATCCCGAAATAGCGTGAAATTCAAGATTCATTCCGGCAAAAGGTTGAAAAAGCGGGGAAGCCACGGTATATTGATGTAATTACTGTAAAGCCCACACGGTTATTTTTTGCGGAAAACGTTTACATGATCATAAAAACCATCGCCTATCCCCGCGCGGCGCTGATCGGAAATCCCTCCGACGGCTATCACGGCAAGACCATCGCTTTCGTGTTCCGCAACTATCAGGCCGAGGTCGAACTCTACGAAACTCCCGAACTGGAACTGCTCCCGTCGAAACGCGACAACAACGTGTTCGCCTGCATCGACGCCCTCTCGGCCGATGTCGAGCAGTACGGCTACTACGGCGGCATCCGGCTGCTCAAGGCGGCGGTGAAGAAATTCAACGATTTCTGCCACAAAGAAGGGATTCGGCTGGAGCCGAAGAACTTCACGATTCGCTACTCGAGCACGATTCCGAACCGGCTCGGGCTGGCCGGTTCGTCGGCGATCATCACCGCGGCGATGCGGGCGATGATGGAGTTCTACCAGGTGAAGCTCACTCCGGCGATCCTCGCCAACGTGGTGCTCTCCACCGAGCGGGACGAGCTCGGCATTCCGGCCGGACTCCAGGACCGCGTCGCCCAGGCCTACAATATGCCGGTCTACATGGACTTCGACCGCGACTACATGAAGGAGAACGGAATCGGGCGTTACGAACCGATCGAAATCCCCTCCGAACTCAATCTCTATGTCGCCTACCGGACCGACCTGGCGGAAGGCTCCGAAGTGCTTCACAGCCGCCTGCGCGAAGACTACGAAGCGGGGGTTCCCGAAGTCGTGGCGGCAATGCAGGAGTGGGCCAACCTGACCTGCGAGGTCAGGAGCGCCATCGAACGGCGCGACCTCGCCGGAATTCCGAAGCTGCTCAACCGCAACTTCGACCTGCGCTGCGAGGTCTGCCCCAACGCAGTCAGCGAAAAGAACCGGCGGATGGTCGAGCTGGCACGTTCGGCGGGAGCCTCGGCCAAATTCACCGGCTCCGGCGGCGCAATCATCGGAACCTACGAAAACGAACGGATGTACGGCGAACTGATCCGGGTCCTCAAGCAGGACGGGATCAACGTCATCAAGCCGGAAATCGTCGGAACGGGGTGCGCACGATGAAGAAAATCCGCAAGGCGGTCATCCCGGCGGCGGGATTCGGAACCCGTTTCCTGCCGTTCACCAAATCGGTCCCGAAAGAATTGGTTCCGCTGGTGGACAAGCCGGTGATTCAATACGTCGTCGAAGAGGCGGCCGCCGCCGGAATCGACCAGATCCTCATCGTCACCAGCAACGGCAAAGGGGCGATTCAGGATCATTTCAACCGGACCTTCGAGCTCGAGCAGCGGCTGGAAGCGACGGGGAAACACGAGCTGCTCGAAGAGGTGCGTTCCATCAGCCGCATCGCCGACATCCACTACGTCTATCAGCAGGAGCTGAACGGGCTGGGCGACGCGGTGCGCTGTGCGAAAGCGTTCGTCGGCGACGAGCCGTTCGCGGTGCTGCTCGGCGACACCGTGCTCGATTCGGCGACCGAGACGCCGGTCATCGGCCAGCTCGTCGAGGCCTGGGAGCGGTTCGACGCCCCGGTCACCGCGCTGGAAACCGTTCCCATGGAGCGGGTCAGCCGTTACGGCGTGGTGGACGGAGAGTTCATCGAGGACGGCCTCTGCAAAGTCAACGGGTGGGTGGAAAAGCCCGCCCCCGAGGAAGCGCCGAGCAATCTGGTCATCGCCTCCCGCTACGTCTTCACGCCGGACATCTTCGAGGCGCTGGCAAGGACGCCGCGCGGCAAGGGAAACGAGATCCAGCTCACCGACGCGATGCGCCTGCTCCTCGACCGCCGCCCGATGTACGGGCGGGTCATTGCCGGGAAACGTTACGATCTCGGCAGCAAACTGGGGTTCCTGACCGGAACCGTCGAATTCGGCCTGCGGCGTCCCGAATTCCGTGAAGCGTTCGCCGCCTACCTGAAGGAAACCGCGAACCGTCTGTAAGCAATGGTGCCGCGGAGCGCGGCGCCGACAGGAAAAGAAGTGAAAGCATGCTGAAAAAACTGAAGAAAGTATTGAAATCACTGCTCGGAACCGACGAGCACCATAAAGTGATCGTGAAAATCGAACCGACGGAAAAGTCGGAAGAGAAAAAGAAGAGCCGTTCCCCGAAGGAACAGCCGCGCCACCGGAAAGAGGGCGACAAAAACCGGGACGTGCCCAAAAGCAAAGAAGAACACGGCGAGCGCCCCCGGCGTGAACGTTCCTCAGACCGCCCCTCCGACCGCCCCCGGCGCGAACGTTCCGATCGGCCCGAGCGTTCCGAACGCTCCGACCGGCCGCAGCGCGAGCGCTTCTCCGAACGCCGGAAAAGCGAACGCCCGGTCCAGGTCGAAACGCCGGACCAGCCGAAGGCTCCGAAGCCGGAGCATCCGGCGGCGCTGAAGGAAGTCCCGCCGGAAGAGGGGAAGGTGCGCTTCCTCGACCTGCCGCTGCACGAGGAGGTTCAGTACGGCGTCCAGAACGCCGGATTCGAATATTGCACGCCGATCCAGGCGATGGCGCTCCCGGCGCTGCTGGAGAACCGCGACCTCGCCGGAAAGGCGCAGACCGGAACCGGCAAGACCGCCGCGTTCCTGCTCGCCACCTTCACCCGTTTTCTCAACAACCCGCTCGAAGGCGAACGCAAGCCCGGCCAGCCGCGCTGCCTGGTGCTGGCCCCGACCCGCGAGCTGGCGATGCAGATTCACAAGGACGCCGAAGCGCTCGGCGTCTTCACCGGCCTCAACTGCGTCGTCGTCTTCGGCGGCATGGACCATGAGAAGCAGCGCCGGTCGCTGACCCGCCCGGTCGATCTGGTGATCGGCACGCCGGGACGAATCATCGACTACTCGCGCGGCGGCGACCTCGACCTCTCCAAGGTGGAAGTGCTGGTCATCGACGAGGCGGACCGGATGCTCGACATGGGGTTCATCCCCGACGTGAAACGGATCGTCGCCCAGCTTCCCAAGAAAGGGCACCGCCAGACGCTGTTCTTTTCGGCGACACTGGAAGACCACATCCTCCGCCTCACCTCCGACTGGCTGGCCGACCCGGTGGTGCTCGAAAGCGAACCCGAAAACATGGTCAGCGAAAACATCGAGCAGACCTTCTTCTCGGTGCTGCGCGACGAGAAGCTCGCACTGCTGCTCTATCTGCTCCACAACGAACCGTATGAGCGGATTATCATCTTCGGCAACCGCAAGGATGTGAACCTGCGATTGCAGTACGATCTCGCGCGGTTCGGCTACGACGTGCCGGTGCTCTCCGGCGACATCCCGCAGGACAAGCGGATCAAGGTGCTGGAGAAATTCCGGGCCGGAACCGAGAAGATCGTCATCGCCACCGACGTGGCCGCCCGCGGCATCCACGTGGACAACGTTTCGCTGGTGATCAACTACGACCTGCCGGAGCGGGCCGAAGACTACGTCCACCGCATCGGCCGTACCGGCCGCGCCGGACACACCGGCAAATCGGTCAGCTTCCTCTGCGAATACGGCGCCTACTTCCTGCCCGATATCGAGAAGCTGCTTGGCGTGCAGTTCCCGAGCACGCAGCCGACCGAAGAGATGCTCCAGATGCCCGAACCGATTCCGGGCGCGGGTCCGGCCCGTCCGGCCCGCCGGTCGTCGTCGGGAGGAGACCGCAGGAGCGGCGGACGCAGCGACGGGAACCGCCCCCGTCGCCGCTGAAAAGAAGAGTTCACGAAATCATCCGCGCCGAAGCAAAAACGGCGCGGATTATTTTTTCTGCGTTTTGGAAAAGAATTCCGCGTACTCTTCGTCAGAGAGCAGACGATGGTAATCGGCGAACAGACGCCCCGGAGCGTTTTCGGTCTTGGTGCGCATAATCAGCATTCCGTTCTCCGGCATCGGCTCGTCTTTGTCAAATTCGCGCAGATTCCTGCCGAGATAGAAGTAGGCTGCGCCGCTGGTCCGTTCCGGCGGATTGACCAGGATGATCTCGCTGCCTGTCTCTTCCAGCTCCCGGCAGGCTTCGAACAACGGCCGCAGGGAATTCTCCCGGTTGAGCAACGCCGCGGTCGAGGTGTCGATCGCCGCGAAAAAGAGCGCAATGACGCTGATCCCGAGAAGCACCCGCCACTGCACCGCCGGCACCCGGCAGTAGGCCAGCAGGAGCGTCACGGCAAGCAGCGGATAGACCATCGTCCACCCCTGCGACAGAACCGCAAACGCCGCCAGCGCCAGGCAGATCAGCCCGATCGACAATTTCAGAAACAGCGGATTGCGGCCATATTTTGCCAGCAGCAGCCGGACCCTAGCGGGAAGCCGGGTGAGCCAAGCGCCGCAAAGCAGCGCCGCCGGGGCATACAGCGGCAGGAGATAGACGACCCGCTTCCCGGAAGCGAGGCTGAGCAGAACGAACGGAACCGCGAGAAAGACAAGCAGCAACAGAAGGTCGGAATTCCGCTCCCGCCAGACCCGCTGGCCAGCGTACCAGAAGGCAAAGGGCAACAGCGGCAGCCACGGCCAGAATAGGCTCGGCAGCATTTCCAGATAAAACCAGAACGGCTTCGCGTGGTCGCCCTGACTGCCGGAAAACCGGCCGAAATTATTGACGATCAATACGGAATGAAGCATCTCCCCGCCTCCCCGCAGATAAAGCCCCAGATACCAGAAGGAGACGAAGAAGAGCGCAAGGAACACCCCGATCCCAAGTTGGAGATAGGAGAAGACAGAGAATTTTTTCTCCATACAGTCACGGATCAGCAGCCAGCTGCCCAGCACCGCACCGGGCAGGACAAGACCGATCAGCCCCTTGGTCATCACGCCGCCCGTCGCCGCAGCGGAAAACAACAGCTGAAAGGGAATCTTCCCGCGCCACGTCCGTGCCCGGGAAAGAGCGTAAAACGCGGCGACCGCGAGCAGGATGAAAAACGCCAGCAGCATATCCACCATGCACTTGCGGCTGTTTCCGAAAAACTGGGCGCCGGTCATCAGCATGACGCAGCAGCCGAGCGCGCACCAGGGCGGATAACGCAGATTCCGGGCGAACCAGAAAACGGCCAGCCCGCAGCCGAGCGCGGCGAACGCAGAGGGCAGTTTCGCCGCGAAATCGTTGACGCCGAACACCGCATAAGCCCCCGCCGCACACCAGTAGTAGAGCGGGGGATATTCGAGGAACGGCTCCGCATTGAGCCGCGGAATCAGGTAATCGCCCTCCACGAACATTTCGGCGGAAATCCCGGCGACGCGGGTTTCATCGCCGCTCTCCAGTTCGCGGATATTGAGCCCGGTGCAGGTGATCAACAGGCCGAACAGCACGGTGAGCGCCAACGCCTGACGCCAACTCAAATCGAACAAATTCTCCATAACTTCCTTGATTTCACGATTGCCGGTCCGGGCGTAATATACCCATGAGGAATCGTGAAATCAACAGGGAAAGGAAGAATTCCCTCAATATCCCTCAGGCAGCCGCCAGCGTGAGGCGAGAACGGCGCACGGTTCGCCCGAAGCAGGCTGCTGGTAGTAGACCGTGAAGAGCGAACCGTCCGACAATTCGACCGTGGAAGGGTATCCGAGATCGGAGGAGGGGCCGTCGTCGCGCACAATCCAGTCGACGTCCCAACTCCGGCCGCCGTCGCGACTGAGCATCACCCGCTGCCCGAACCCGTCCCGGCGGCAGCCGTAAGAGGAGATGAGCGTCCCGGTACTGTGCCGCAGCAGATGCGGCGGACTCCCGGCGGCGATCCGCACCGGAACGCTCCAGCTCGCACCGCCGTCGGACGATTCGCACTGCCAGATCGAGAAGTAGGGCTCGCCCTCCAGCCGCAGCTGACAGAGAATCCGGCCGTCGGGCAGCCCCAGCGCATGCGGTTCGCAGAAACGGGTGCCGGGCAGCAGATTCGGAATCGTCGCCAGCTCGCGCCAGCGTTCCCCATCTTCCGATCCGGCCAGAACAACGATTTCGCCGCCGAGGTTCTTCATGTCGAACCGGATGGAGCCGTCCGACGCGACGACGCCGAAGCGGTTGCCGACATAAAGCAGCGTTCCGTCACTCAACAGCGCGGGGCCGTGCGGCGAGGTGACCGCCACCGGGAACCGTCTTCCCAACCGGCCGTCGGGAGAGCGCCGCTGCAGATAACTGCCGATGCTGCACCCGACCTCCTCGTCGCGCCAGCCGTCGAGGACGGGGCGGAAATCGACGCGGTCCGGCATCGCAGCGCCTGCCGGATAGTAGACACGGGTATCCGAAGAAAAATGCGTCAGGAGCAGACTGCCGTCCGGCAGCGCGCACAGCCCGGCGTCACGGTCGTCCACCGGGGAATCGTTGGCGATGATCGGATCGCTCCAGCTCTTCCCCTCATCGCCGCTGGTCCACAGCACGGTCTTCCCGAACGGGCAGACATGGCTGCTGCGGAATCCGGACGCGGCGACCGCCAGCGTACCGTCCGGCAGTTTGGCCACGGTCGGCCAGCCGAAGTAGCCGAATGGGCGGCCGCATCGAAAGACGGTTTCATGGGCGGCATCGATTCGCTTGCTGCACATAAGTTTTTCTCCTTTTTATGGTGCATTGCTGGAACGCGAACAACGTCATGGCGATGGCCGGAAGCGCCGCCGCCGCAAAGTACATTCGGAACCGGTCGGCCCCCTCCCCCGGCAGCGCGGCGAAAAGCGGCCCGGCCAGCAGGCACCCGGCGAAACAGCCGAGCGACTGGCCGAGCGCCAGAGCCGCCACATAATGATTGGCGCTGCCGGGAGTAGCGAGAGAAGCCGACGCACAGCTCTCCAGATTCCGCATCGTAGACGGCAGAAACCCGCCGTTGCCGTTGTAGACGAAAAAGAGGTAGACGAGAAAGAGCGGAACACAAGCGGGGAACAGCGTCCAGCCGCCGCAGACAAGCAGGGTCGCCGCCGATCCCGCCGCCAGGACGGGCAGGGAACCGAACCGGTCGGCCAACCGCCCCGCGGACCGGGCGCCGGTCGCGACCGCGACGGAGAGCCCGCACTCAAGCAGCACGATCAGCTCCGCCGGATATTGGCGGATCTTGAGCAGATAGACCACCAGATACGTCGATACCAGGCCGATCCAGAGCATATGCAGCAGCACGAAACCGAAGAGCGGCCGGAATTCCGGGTCGCGGAACGGAAGCGTCCATTCCCGCAGAGAGAACGGCTCCGGGCGCGGCGTCTCATGAACCTTCACCCCGAGAATCGCCGCCGCCGCCGGAATTTCGGCAAGCAGCGTAAGTGCCTGAAGCAGGAAAAGCAACGGGAAGAATGCGCCCTCCCCGGCCCGCCCCAGCAGCCACACCGTCGGGACCGCCACCAGCGCCGCCGCCGGCCCGGGCAGCGCGGTCAGCAGCGAACCGCCGCGATGGAATGTTTCGCGCGGCAGCGCCTGCCGGTAGAGCGTGAGAAGGCTGTTGTTCGCAAACATGGCAAAGGTGTAGCCGCCGGAAAAAACGATCAATGCAACGATCAGCAGCACGCCGCGGTCGCGCGTCAGCAGCGCGGCGGCAGGGAGCGCCAACGGCAAAACCGCCCGGGCGAGATAACTCAGAAGGCAGACCCGGCGATCGCGGTTCCACCGCCGCAGCCATCCCGCCGCCGCCCAGTAGGAGAGCGCCGGCAGCAGAAACATGCTGCTTTTGATGAGGCCGAAGAGCGACAGGTCGAAATCCATGCGCAGCAATATCATATCGGTGACCACCCAGTTGGCGCCGATCGCAATGGCCGCCGCGTTGAAGACCTGATAGACAGCCAGCCGCCGGAAGTTCTCCGAGTGCCTCCGTATCTTCATTTTCGCACCGCCACCGGCGGTACGCCATAGCGCCGTTTGAAGGAGTTGCAGAAGTAAAACGGACAGCTCCAGCCAGTCAGCCGGGCGGCGTCGGAGACGAGATAATTGCCCGATTCGAGCAGTTCCCGCGCCTTTTCGAGCCGGATTTCGATCAGCTTCCGCCGGACTCCGACATTGCCGTTGCGATGAAACAACCGGTTCAGATATTGCGGCGAGACCCCCGAAATGGCGGCGAGGTCGTCGACGCTGAACTCCCGCTTGTAATAATTGCGCCTGAGACAATCGACCGCCAGCGTATAAAGGTCTTCCGGTTCTTTCGGCGAACACTCAAGCGCCGCGACCAGCGTCTCCACCGCGACCAGAGCGGACCGCAGCAGCTGTTCCCGCAACGGCGCGGCGTCCTCCGGAACCCGGACGAGCAGCGCAAACAGTTCGGGCAGCAGATTGACTCCGCGTTCCACCGGGCGGTTCAGAAAATGGAAACGCCCCCTGAAACCGAGGGTGACGAATTCCGCCCCGACCTCCAGGCTCCACGGACAGATTCCGGTGGTTTCGTGCGGCGTCCCCGGAGGAACCAGCTGCAATTCGCCGCAAGCCAGCTCCTTGAGCTCCCACCCGGGGTGGACATGAGGATTATATTCCCCGCGAAGCGCGGTCCGCCCGGAATTCGTCACTACCGCAAATGCCGGGAGCTCCCGGATCAAAGCTTCGAGATGCGGCCGGAACAGTTCGATATCCATGCAACTTCCTCCTTGTCTGCATGGAATCAATTATACACCGCTGAGCAGAAAAGCGCAACCAGAGTCCGCTGTATTAATCCAAACCGCCTGTAAAAATCGAAACAAAAAACCGGCCCTTCAGGTTCGACACAAAAAAAGCCCCGGGAGCGGAAAACGGCTCCCGGGGCTCTCTTCGGGTCTTCGCCTATTTGATGAAGCGAATGCTGACGGGGTAGCGGTACACGATGCCCTCATTGGCCTTGATCGCCGCGATGATAATGGTGACCAGCGCGTAAATTCCGACGATCGGCAAAAGCAGGAAGCCGATAAAAATGAAGCATAGAATAAAACAGATAAACCCGGCAATAATCAGTGCAATCTGAAAATTGACGGTCTCCTTGCCGATTTCATCCAGGAAATGGGAGCTGTCTTTCTTGACCAGCCAGAGCACCAGCGGCCCGATGAGGCTGCCGAACGGAACGACAACACCGAGGAACTGAAGAAGGACACAGACCAGACCGAGAGTCTTTTCCTCTTTGGAGGGAACGACCTCCGACTCCACCACAACATTTTCTTCCGACATAATCGCTACTCCCGTTTTATTTTGTCTTGCCTACTCCACCGGCAGAAAATGCCGGGGCTACAAATCTTTCACCGCATCAAGCATCCGGTCGATGTCTTCCGTATGAAGGTCGCCCATCGACGCGATTTCGAACAACTGCCGCTCCTGAAGGTAGGCGGGGCGGAAATACACATCGATTCCGGCGGACTCCCACGCTTCGAGCATCCGGCTCCAGCGCGGCTCCGGCGGGCGGTGGAACGCGGTGACCATCGGGCTGGAACTGCCCGGCAGCGGTTCGATCCCTATCCGGCGCAACCCGTTCACAGTGTGGTCCTTGAGTCCACGGACCCGTTCCAGGTACCCGGAGCAGTCGCCGAGCGAACGCAAACTCGCTTCGAGCGCCAGAAGATGCATCGAGGAAAGGGTGTTGCGCACCATGCCGGAACTGCTCTCCGCCGCGATGATCTTGGCGAGGTCGAGGGATTCCGGCCGGGTTTCGCTGGGAGCCGGCTCCACGCCGTCGGCCAGGAGAACGATCGAAATCCCGGGCAATCCGGCGAGCGCCTTGCCGCTCGATGCACTCACCACACCAATGCAGTCGTGTTCGAAGAGCTCCGGCGCAAGCCCGACCGCGCTCACCCCGTCGAGGGCGATGCGGATGCCGCGCGGCCCGGCGACCCGGTTCAGCAGCGCGATGTCGTTGGACCTGCCGCAACTGGTCTCCGTCGCCACGCCGAAAATCCAATCGATATCCGGGTGGGCGTCGAGGCACGAAGCGATCTTTTGTTCGTCATAGGCTTCGCCCCAGTCGAACTTCAGCAAAACCGTATCGGGGCGGCAGATCCGGCACTGTTTCGCCAGCCGGTCGCCGAATTCCCCGTTTGAAATCGACAGCACCCGCTTTGCTCCGGGCGCGGTGTTCCAGACCATCAGCTCGTTGGCCCAGGTGCCGGTTCCCGCCGCGATGACCGGGTGAAACCGGTTCCGGCTGATCCGGCGCAGATGCCCGGAGGTCTTGCGGAAAAGATCGCTGAACCGTTCGCTGCGGTGGGAGAACAGCGGCTCGCGAATCGCCTCCCGGGTGGCCGGGAACAGATGCGGAACCGTCGGAACCAGTTCGATCCTGCTCATTTTGTGCACCTCGCAACCGCCAGGGAGCAGCGCCGCAGAATCGGCGGAAGATCCGCAACCATCGGGTAGAAAAGCGCATCCCCGTCCTGGATCGGCGCGCCGACCGAACGGAAACCGATATGCTCGTAAAAATCCTTCTGCTCGGAAATTCCGGAGATGATGAGCAGATTGAACCCCATCTCGTCCAGTTTCTTGAATATCGTCGCGCCGAGTCGCGGCGCAAGCGAGGTTTTGCGGTATTCGGGGCGGAGCGCGAAGAGCCGGAGTTCGGCGGTCTTGCCGGGAGTGACCGCGCGGCTCATCACTTCACCGAAGCGGTCGACCGCGGAAAACGGCTCCTTCCAGTGGGCGCAGATCATGCCGACCGCTTCGCCTTTGTCCCATCCGGCGAAGTAGAGATTCTTGGCGTGAAACTTGTCCACAAGCAGACCGTCGTCGTGTATTTCGTGCTGCCGGAGTTCTTCGGAAAAAACCGCGTGGTTCAGATGCCACAACTGCCGCATTTCCGCCTCGTCATGAGGCGGACGAATCTCGACTTCCGCCATATCCGTCCCTCTGAATTGACTGTTCCCGCGTCCGCTCCGCATCCGGCCGGATATCGGCCCGGAGAGCTCCGCAAAGATTTTCGCCGCATGGCGGTCACCAGCCGGACAATCGTTCCGGAAAAAAGCCGGGCCAAGTTCCCCCTTGCCGCCCGTCGGCTCTCTTCTGACTGCAAGCGCCTGACAGCCGGAAGAGTCCCCGGTCGAAGACGCCCTGTTCAGCCTGGATACACCCACAGCTTCCCCGAGTATTATAGTACATCCGCATTTTCGGGATTTCAAATAAATTGAAATGAAAAACTCGCAGAAAATTCATCGATCGATGGATTTCCCGCGAGCATGTGGTTCGGGAGGGGAAAACGCGGTTATTCCGCGTATTGCCAATGCAGCAGGTCGTCGCTCCAGGCGAGGCCGATGCAGGCGAAATTGTCGAAAACAACGCTCTCGTCTTCGGGGCCGGTTCCGTGGAAAAAGAGCAGCGCCATGCCGACTTCGGGAACGTCACGCAGGTCGACGACCGCTCCGGCGGTCAGCCGCCCCTGCGCCCAGGGCCATTTCTCCTGCCCGAGCGTAATGAGTTCCGGCGAGCGTTCCCAGTCGGAGAGGTTGCGGCTTTTCATCAGCCCGACGCCGTTGTGGGGAGAGTGCCAGAGCCAGTATTCGTCGCCGACCACTTCAACGCAGACGTTTTCGCCGCTGTCGGTGTGCCCGGCATAGGTCCAGTGCTCCAGATCGCGCGAATGCGAAAGCGAAACCCCGTTTTGTTTGAAGAAACACCAGTATTTCCCCGGGACATCTTTGTCTTCAAGCAGATAGGGGTCGATCATGCGGCCCATTCCGGAATCGGAGACCGCGTCGCCCTTGACCCGCAGCAGCTCAGGCGCATCCCAGTTGAGCAGGTCGTCGGAACGCCGCAGCCAGACCCGGCTGTTCGCGTTGCCGTATTTTTCGCCGTTCTCGCGGCAGTAGGTCTGGCAGCAGAGGCAATAACGGCCGCCGAAGCGGATCACATTTCCGGGGCTGGAGAAATTCAGCGCCCGGTCCCGCTCCGACAGCTTCCGGACCGGCGTGAACTCCTTCAAATCCCGGCTGGTCGTCATGGCCAGATAGAGGAAAACGCCGCCGTCCGCTTCCGTCTCCACTAAAGTGAAGTAGAGGTAAAAGCACCCCTCGTGATAATACACGGCCGGGTCGCGGTACGCGATGCGCGCGTCTCCGCGAAGCAGGATGGGCGAACGGAACGAATTCCAGTCGATCGGCATGACGGACTCCTTGTTTCTCAACTTTTTACGATCGGCATCCGCAACAGGAAGGTGCTCCCCTTCCCCGGAATGCTGATCACTCCGGCGGTGCCGTGATGCAACTGCATGACGTGCTTGACGATGGCGAGGCCGAGCCCGGTGCCGCCGGCCTTGCGGCTGCGCGCTTTGTCCACCCGGTAGAAGCGTTCGAAAATCCGCTCGACATGCCCGGGCGGAATGCCGCAGCCGTGGTCGATGACCGCCAACACCGCTTCGTCGCCCTCGCGGAACAGTTTGATGCGGATTTCGTTCTTCTCGCCGCTGTGCTTGATCGCGTTGTCGATCAGGTTGATGATCGCCTGCTCGACCAATTGCGGATCGATGCGTACTTCGGAATCCTCCTGAATTTCCGTCACCAGCCGGACTCCGGCCACTTCGGCGCGCGGTTCCTCGTATTTGACCGCCGAGTGCAGCGGCAGCGAGAGTCCGCAGTTGACCGGCTCGTACCCTTCGCCGAGGGCGCGGCATTCGAGCTGGGATAAGCTCAGGATGTCCTGCACCAGATTGTTCAGCCGCTCGGAGTGCTGGGCGATGATCTCCATGAACCGCTTGGCGCTCTCCGGCTCGTCGATCGCGCCGTCGAGCAGCGTTTCGACCGCGCCGCGGATCACCGTGAGCGGCGTCTTGATTTCGTGCGAAACGTTGGCGACGAAATCGCGCCGGAAATTCTCCAGCTTGCGCACCCGGGTCATATCGTAGAACACCAGCAGAATGCCCTGCCACTCGCTGCCGCCGTTCCAGCGCAGGCGGCAGCCGCGCACCTGAAGCTGTTTGTCGCCGTCCGGGAAGGAGAAGGTGAACTCCGCTTCGGAGGATTCGCCCTGCTCATTCAGGTGCCGGATGAAATCGGACAGCGCCTCGTTGCGCAGAAACGCATCGAGCTGGCGGGTCCGCGGGTCGCCCTTGATCTGGAGCATCCGCCGCGCCGCGCGGTTGGTGTCGATGATGTTCTCCTCGGTATCCAGCACGATAACGCCTTCGGAGAGAGCGGCGAAGATGGCGTCGCGCTCGCTCTTCTCCCGCGAAACCTCGTCGATCCGCGCCTTGAGTTCCTCGGCCATGCGGCTCATGCTGTTGCCCAGCTGCCGGATCGCGCCGTGCGCGGGGACCGGCAGTTTGGTGTCGAGCCACCCCGCCGCAATATGCGTCGAAGCCCGGCAGAGCTCCTGCACCGGACGGGTGACCGTGCGGTAAAGCAAATAGTAGAATCCGGCCGCGACCAGCGCGGTGATCAGCACCGCCCAGAGCACATCCCGGCGCACCCGGTTGATGATTTCGTCGATTTCGTGAATCGAAAAGGCGGAACGCAGCACATAACGGACGCCGTTGATTTCAAGCGGCATGGCGCAATAGATCATCCGCCGGTTGCGGGTGGTGCTGTAACGGACCGACAGGTGATAGCTGGCCCCGTCGCCGAACGCTTTCAATGCTTCGGAGATTTCGAGACGCTGCAGATGGTTGTCCATCTTCGTCGGGTCTTCGTCGGAATCGGCGAGCACTTTGCCGTCGGCGGCAATGAGCGTGAAGCGCGTCCCGGTCGCCTTCCCTTCGGCGACGAAAAGCGCCTGAAGGTCGGCGGAAGGCGTCTTCTTTTCAAGCTGCCGGGTCACTTCGCCGGAGAACAGCCGGGCGCGGCTCTCCAGCTCCCGCCCGGAACGGTCCACAAAAAAATCGCCGAGCGAAGATGACTGCCGCCAGGCGAAAATCGAAAAAACGAGAGCCACTGCCAGCAGGACTCCCGGCCATGAGAAAAACAGATTGTTCTTCATGCGTCCCCCCCTTCTTCCGCGCCTAGTCCTGCGCGAAACGGTAGCCGACGCCGCGCACCGTCTCGATGAGGTCGCCGTGGTCGCCGAGCTTGCGCCGCAGACTGACCATCTGGACGTCGACCGCGCGCTCGGTCACCGGGTAATCGTCGCCCTTGACCTCATTGACGATCTGGTTGCGGGAAAACACCCAGCCCGGACGCCGCGCCAGAAGATAGAGAATCTCGAATTCCGAGAAGGTCAGCGAAAGCGCGGTTCCGTCCAGCGTCACCAGCCGGGTGCCGCGGTTCATCTCCAGCGGTCCACGCTTCAGCGAAAGCGAGGATTCGTCGAGCTCGGCCGGATTGGCCCGGCGCAGCACCGACTTGATCCGTGCAATCAGAATTTTGGGGCTGAACGGCTTCGCCAGATAATCGTCGGCGCCCACTTCCAGCCCGGAAACCACGTCGCTCTCTTCGGATTTCGCAGTCAGCATGATGATCGGAGTCGAAGAAGTGCGGCTGTCGCGGCGCAGCCGGCGGCAGACCGAGAAGCCGTCCATTCCGGGGAGCATCAGGTCGAGAAGAATCAGATCCGGCTTGAATTCGGCCGCGACTTCCAGCGCCGCTTCTCCCGAATCGCAGAGCCTGACCCGGTCGAATCCCTCTTTGTTGAGATTGTAGCGGATCAGCTCCTGAATCGCCTCTTCGTCCTCGACTACCAGTATTTTTTCTTTGCCCATATTGTCCTCCTCATTTGTTACATTCGGATGAACATAATATATTTTGAAACTGTTCAGGTCCCGTACGCGAAATGCTAGATTTGCGTTAAAGAGCCGGACTTTCGACGAAAAAAAAGCAGATTACGCTTTTTTGAGCCGGTATTCCTGCTTCGGCTGGTCCTCAACCACATAGCCAAGCCGGGCGATTTCGTCGCGCAACCGGTCGCTGGCGGCGAAGTTTTTCGCCAGCCGCGCCGCTTTGCGTTCTTCGGCGAGTTTGACCACTTCGGGCGGGAATTCGCTGCTGCGGATCACGTCGACTTCGAGCGCGCCGATCACCGTGTCGAATTTGCGGAACGCTTCCAGAATCCGTTCCGCGCCAGCTTTCGAAAGCGCCTCTTCGTCGGCGAGCCGGTTCCCGGCGCGCAGCAGCTCGAACATGGCGGCCAGCGCTTCCGAAATATTGAGATCGTCGGCCATCGCTCCGGCAAACGCGGCGGACGCGGCGGAAACCGCCTCCAGCGCCTCGGTGCCGTCGCCGACTTTGGCGACCGCCCGCATGCGGTCGAAGAATTCGTCGAATTTAGTCAGCGTCTCGCGCGCCTGTCCGAGCGAATCCAGCGTGAAGTTGAGCTTCTTGCGATAGTGGGCGCCGATCAGCACCCAGCGGATTTCGCGGCCCCTCCAGCCCTTCGTGGTGAGATCGCGCAGCGTGTAGAAGTTGCCGAGCGACTTGGACATCTTTTCGCCGTCCACCATGAGGTGGGCGCAGTGGAGCCAGTAGTTGACCCACTTTTTGCCGGTGGCGGCCTCGCTCTGGGCGATTTCGTCCTCGTGGTGCGGGAACATGTTGTCGATGCCGCCGGTGTGGATGTCGAACGATTCGCCGAGATATTCGGTGGACATGGCGCTGCACTCGATGTGCCAGCCGGGGCGGCCCTTGCCCCACGGCGAATCCCAGACGACATCGCCGTCGAGCTCATCCCACGCCTTCCACAGCGCGAAGTCGGCGACGGAGTCCTTGGCATACTCATCGGTGCTGATCCGCACGCCGGAACGCTGGTTTTCGCGGTCGATTTTGGCCAGCTTGCCGTAATCGGCGAACTTGTCGATGGAGAAATAGACCGATTTGTCCTCGGCCTGGTAGGCGAAGCCCTTCTCCATCAGAATCTCGATCAGCCGGATCATCTGCGGAACATGGTCGGTCGCGGCCGGATAGACTTCGGCCGACTCGATATTGAGCGTCTTCAGGTCTTCAAAAAAGGCCTTCTTGAATTTCGCGGTGAACTCCTGCAGCGGAATCCCGGCGGCGCGGGAATCGCGGATGGTTTTGTCGTCCACATCGGTCAGGTTCATGACCTGCCTGACGCGGTAGCCGAAGAATTCGAGCGTCCGCCGCAGCAGGTCTTCAAACATATAAGCGCGGAAGTTGCCGATGTGCGCATAGTTGTAAACGGTCGGACCGCAGGTGTACATGCCGACCTCGCCGGGCCGGATCGATTCGAACGGCATGACCTGCCGTTCCATGGTATTGAAAAATTCGAGACCCATGACTCGCTCCCTGTTTCACTGGATTGCCGGAAAACACATCGTGTATAATTTACCGTGCGTACCTCCCGTTTGCAACGGAAGTACGAAAAAAAAGCGGATTTCTCCGGGCTCCGTAAAGTTCGGCAACGCCCTGCCCGGCACCGGCACGTTTGCCGGTGCCGGATAAGTTTTCTTGCATCACAGCGCCAGCTGCGCCAGGCCGACGATCGCGCCGAGCAGGTAGCCGAGCACCTGGATCGCGCCGAGATGTTCGGCGGCAATCGAGTTGATCATCTTGTGGAACTCCTCGACATCCTGCTTCTCCACCGCTTCCGACACCCGCTCCGCCAGCCGCAGCCGAGCGACCACCTGGTCGCGGCCGTGTTCACGGAGAAAGGCCTGCAACCGCGGTTTGATGTTCGGCAGCAGTTCCGCCTCAACCCAGTTCCAGAGCGATTCCGACTCGATCACCTCCCCCGCCAGCGAAGGAAGCGTCTCATGCAGGTAGCCGGCGAGAAATACGTTGAGCTTGCGCCGCGCCTCGGTGAGCAGCCGGTCGACCCGCGCTTCGGAATCGGGGGATTTCAGGCCGAGTTCGAACTTCTCGATCTGTTTCTGCACCTCGTCGCGGATCATCCGCCCGGTGGAATCCTCGCCGAGCTTGTCGCGCAGCCGCTCCTCGATGTTCCGCCAGTCCACGAAATGAACCAGCCCTTCGGAAAGCGTATCGGCCCCCGCCCCGAACGGCAGCCGGTGCGAGAGGAATTCATAGGAGATCGAGCGAAGTTCGTTTTTGAGAATCGCCACCAGCTCCGGCGAACGCCGCCGGAGCCCCTCGATGATGTTGCCCGCAATCAGCTCGCGGGTGTGCTCGGAACGCAGTTTCGGGGCGACTTCGCGGTCCCAGAACATCAGCAGGTTTTCGCGGGTGACGATCCGGGCGACGGCGTCGGCGAGCGTGTGTTCGATCTGCGGAATCAGAAATGCGACGATCTTTGCCTCGTGTTCGCGCAGCATCGCCTGGGCCGAATCGCGGATTTTCCCGATCAGTTCCGGGCTCTGTATGGCGTCGGAAGCGAACGTGCAGAGGTCGTCGGCCAGTTTCTCGGGGTCGAGCAGCCGGGTTTCGATCTGCCGCCCGAGTTCGGCGCCGATCTTGTTTTTGTTTTTGGGGACCAACCCCTGCTTCCAGTAACCCAGCGTCAGCAAGGCAAGCGGGTGACGGGGATTCCGCCGATAAGGTTTGAACAGCATCTCAAGCGCGATATAGTTGGTGAGATAACCGACCGCGGCCGAAAGCATCACGGTCAGCAGCCGACGCCCCCAGTCGGGAACCTCCACGCCGGAACGGATCGCGATCATCTGCGCCGGAAGCAGCACAAACAGCGTGGCGACGCTCATCGGGAAACAGAAAAGTTCCAGCGCGGCGAAAATCCGTCGCTCCCGGTTCGGCTCCTTCGACACGATAATCCGCCAGCGGGTCCGCGCCTCGCCGAAATAATTGCAAAGCACCGATTTGAACATCACAAAACTCTCCCTTCTCTCATTCGATTACTATACTCCTTCCGGCGGGGGAAATCAATTGACGAGAGAAAGGTTTGAGCGAATGTCACCTGTCCCTTGTCATCCGACGAGGAGATCGCAGGCTCAAAATTGAAAACAACTATCGGCAATGCTATGTTACCAATCATTTCGAGATTAACGGTAATCGAAACGGGCGGATCATGAAACATCTTTTTTTATGTTTGCTGAGCGCGTTCTTCCTGTCCGGGCTGAATGCGGATGACGATTTGATGAACCTGGATCGCTTTATTCAGCAGATAGAGGGAAATAAAATCTTTGTCTTTCCCATTACCAGACAGGAGACCATGCCGGCGTATTCACTCATTTCCCTCGTTCTGAAAGATGATTCCAGGAAGCAAAAACCATTGGCGGAGATTCCGGAGCGAACCATCAACAAATTTATCGAGTGGACCGGTGTCATCATAAAAAAGCCATATTGCAATGAGAATATGGCTGAAGAAATGATTGCCCTGCCGGATGTTGTCCTTTATGAAAATAAGACGCATGACAACAGACATGTTTTTACCTGGATATCCGACATTCTGCTGGTGCGCAATCAGCGACAGGAGGAATCCTATTCCTGGGACACCGGCACATTCTTCGCATTATATCTGAAAACGCATGACAGTCAACTGGAAAACGACGATCAGGTAAAGACGCACATCGAAACACTATTGTCCCGATATACCAATTTTTTCCAGAACGACCAGCCTTCCTATACGTGTGAAGCGGTGAAAAAGAACGGGATTTGGCGAGGGACCTACAGCCTCCCCCAACAAAACAGCCACAGCTGGAGAAGGTTTACAGAGTTCGTGGCGGGAAAAAATTTCACCTGTTTCTTTTTTGCGGAAATTGCCGATGGGGAAGAGCCTTCCCCCAGAGCGCGTCCGGGGGACGTAAATCGCTTCTGATTCCGGATTTTCTGGCGCTTGTCCTGTCCGAATCCCGGATCGTCCGTCAGGAAAGGAATTCCCGGTAAAAGGCGATCGGGATCAGCGCCGACCAGCCGCAGAAATCGCGGCAGGAGCGGGTCGGGGGACGGTCCACCTGCTCGGGCGAATAATTCTCCCAGATGGTCCCGGTGGTTTCCCACAGCGTTTCGGCGGCGCGGTAGAGTTTCTCTGCGAGCTCCCGCGCCAGTTGTGTTTCGCCGTACTTCACCAGCCCGGCCAGCACCATGTAGTTGGTATGGGCCCAGGCCGGACCGCGGGCGTAGCCGCCCTCGGGGTCGTAGTCGGGGTCGTCGGCGGCCAGGGTCGGGATTCCGCAGGGGCGGTTGAACCGCGCCGGATTGCACAGCTCCTCCGCCAGCCGCCCCGCCCGCTCCGGCGTCGCCACTTCGGCGAGCAGCGGCCAGAAGCCGCAGATGGTCCGGCGCGAGAGCGTTTTATCCCCAATCCGGTCGAAGTAAAAGCCTTTCGTTTCGTCGTAGCAGAGCTCGTTGACCGCGGCGGCGATTTCGGCGTGCTGTTTGCGCAGCTCCGCCTCTTCCGCAAAGCGGCCGAGCCGGTGCGCCATGACGGCGAGGTTCAGGGCGTTGAACGCCATCTGACAGCTGGTGTCGCACCAGCCGAGCTGCCGGTTCCAGAAGAACGGCATCTCGGTCTGCCGGTTCATCCACTCGAACAGCGCGTCTCCCTCGGCTCCGGACACCGCGATTTTGTTGCGGTCGAAGGGAATGCCGCCTTCCCGAGTCACGTCGGAATCGGCGTCCCAGCGCGGCAGGTTGTCCATGCCGCACCCCCAGCAGTCGGTGAAAAAAAGCCCGTCCGGACGCCGGAAATGCGCGGTGTTGAAGCGGTGCTGTTTCAACAGCGGGTCGAACACCGCGGGCAGCCGCCCCGGCACAAACGGTTCCAGCAGCAGCTCGGCCCAGGCCAGCAGCGGCGGAGCGAAGCCGAGAGTCGAATCCGGGCTCCACTTGCTCCGCCCGTCCGGACGGATCTGGCGGCTGATGAACCCGTCGGAATCCTGGCAGCGGTAGAAGTTGTCGAGACTCGCCGCCACCGGGAAACGGTCGGCGTGATACCGCGCCCAGATCGCCGAAAATGCAGTATCCCAGAGGAAAATATCGACAAAAGTCCCGCCCGTTCCCAATCGGGGAGACGCGAGGCGCGTCGGCTCCGGGTCCCGGAACAATTTCCGCTCGGCAATCTCCAGCGCGGCCCGATAGAACCGGTTCATAGCGCCGCCTCCATCTCCGCCACCGGAATCGGCGCAAGGATATTGCCCTCGGCGAAACGGTGATAGAGAAGGTGCGAACTCCAGGCATGGCAGTCGGACCGCAGCCACCAGTCGTTCGGGAACAATTCCGGCATGGTGCGCAGTTCCGGGTCGTCGGCCGTGGCGAGGTAACGCTCCTGCCGTTTGCGGAACAGGTCGTCAAGCCGGTAAATCCGGCACGCTTCGAGGTAGTAGAAGGAAAACGCGATGCCGCAGTCGTCGAGCGCCCCGCTTCGCAGCGCCGGGATGACCGAACGTTCGCCAAGCGCCAGCAGCGCAAACACCTGCGCATGTTCCGACACATAACTCCGTTCCGCATTTTCGGCGAAACACCCGCGTTCGGGGAGCCAGTAGGCGGCGCGAATCGCAGTGGCGAGCCGTTCCGCCCGCGCCCCAGCTTCCAGCGCGGCAAGATCGGAGCCGAAATTGCGTTCGAGATCGGCAAGATCCTTCAAAGAAAGCAGATAGATCAGGTTCAAGGTGCACCCTTCCCCGTTGCGGCAGCCGGGTGGAACGCCGCCCTCCCAGCAGTCGAGCCAGTCGATAAAGTTCCAGCCGGGGACACGGAGCAGCCCGTCTGCTCCGCAAGTCGATGCCAGATAGGATGCTGCGCGTCTCGCTGCCGGAAGCAGCTCGCGGACCAGCGCGTCATTCTCCCGCCGCCGCGCAAAGTCGTGCAGCATCTGGATATAGAATGCCGTAAAGGACGGAATATGAATCTTGTACAACTCTCCAAACTCCGGAA
Source organism: uncultured Victivallis sp. (assembly GCA_964435365.1). Lineage (GTDB taxonomy): Bacteria > Verrucomicrobiota > Lentisphaeria > Victivallales > Victivallaceae > Victivallis. The sequence goes on from CAYSZM010000008.1 coordinate 51,005, forward strand.
CATAACCGATTTCACGGGTCGGATAACGGCAGGAGAGGAACCCTTCCAGATACTGCCCTTCGGCGAACTGGCGCAACGCCTTCTGCGCGAGGCGGGTGTCGTCGCTGAGCTCGTAGAGGCTCAGCATATCGAACCGGCTGTCGGAGATATACTGGAGCTGTTCGTAGTACGGGCAGTCCATCAGCGTTTCGAAACAGCACGCCTGCAGGGTGTTCCAAGATTTTTGCAGCAGCCGGGTCATCCGTTCGTCGCCGGGAACGTCGAGCGAGCGGCGAAGCGTCCACGGATAGCCGGAGCGGAAAAAGCGGGCGGATTCCAGCTTCACATCGCCGGAAAGCGTCATTTCGAGCGTCCGCCCGGCGTGCCACCAGTAGTCCTGCCAGCGGACCCGCCCTCCCCCGGTCAGCCGGAAACGGTCGCCGGGACCGGAGAAGACCGGGTAGGGGTCGCCCGGCTTGCTCTGCTTGAGGAAAGCCGCGTCGAGCGCTTCCGGGTCGCATCCCGGCTCCGCCCAGCGCAAACGAACTTCTCCGGTTCCCGAGAACTCGTAATCGCCGTAGACACAGACGTAATCGTCGAACAGAAAAACAGTTCCGACTCTCCGAAACTCATGGGTTTCATCGTACCGCATCGGCGGAAGTTCCGTGGGGACCAGCACACGGCGGTCTTCGAAATATCCCGGTTTCTGCCACACGCCCCCCTCGCCTTCGAGGGCGGACCAGTTGAAATCCTCGTCGGTGAGCAGATGGGCGTAACTGCCCCAGTCGGTCTTGCTCCCCGCGAACGAGCAGCCCATGGCGGGCTGGCACTCCCAGTCAGGCGAAAGAATGCCGGACTCATCCTCGACGAGAAGTCCCGGTGTCACCGACATCTGCCCGTAGGCGGTGAGGGTGCGCCCAAAGGCGAAGAGCCGGGCGGTGAGAACATGATTCCCCGGCCCCAGCGGCAGCTCCACCGCCGCCGAGAACCAGCGCTGCGGCGTGCCGCGCGGCGGACCGTCGGCGATCCGCTCGCCGTCACAGAAGAACTGCACCCGTTCGTCGGCGCTGTAAGTGAAGCGCAGCCGCTTCGGGCCGGAAAGCGTGAAGCGATTTCGAAATACCACGAAGTAAGGCGGTTCCACCGCCCGCTCCGCCGGACGCATCCAGAGTTTCGACATAAGTTCCGTCATTTCTGATTGGTTCATTCCGCAAGGACGACCAGCGGCCACAGGTCGGGCCGGTCGTTGTAGGCAAACGCCTGGGTTCCCCAGACCAGGCGCGACTGCGGCATCGCCGCATCGGAATCCTGGTCGTTAAGCATGACGCCGAGGCCGAATTGCGCGCCCGGTTTGAGCACGAGCGGCATCAGCGCCCGTTTCGGCAGGGCGATTTCATAAAAATAGCCCTGTTCCGTCCGGCGGAAGGCGCACTCCGCTTCGGAATCGACCGTGTCGGCCTTCGCCCCGGCGAATCCCTCGGTGAGCTGGATATCCGGCACCCGGTGGCGGTAGACATATGGTTTCAGCGTATCCGCTTCCAGATAAACGCCGTAGGACCAGTCGTCCGGGCCAAGCCCCGATGCTCCGGAGCTCCTCCCGTCGGCGAAGGGATCGAGGAAGAGCTGCAGCGAATCGTTGCGCCACCCCTCCCCCGGACGCCCGCGCGGAATGACCGACAGTTTGTCATCGGTCACCTCGACCGCGAGGAAGAGCTTCTCCGCGCTCCAGGCGAGGCGGAGCGTCGCCGAAAACCCCGACGCCGGGGATTTCCCGATGATGCGCTGCGTGACGTCAAGCGCCGGAATTCCCTTCCAGTCGTCCGGCGAACCGTCCACCGTGATCGCGGCACGGCGGGCGAGCACACCGGAAAACTCTTCGCGGAGCGTGAACCTGCCCGGCCGGGGCTCACGCTGGGTGAACACCGCGACCGGAGACTCGAACACCAGGCGCTCGCTGCTCAGCACAGCCGGAAGCGCGGCGGTGAAACTGCCGCTTTCGCCGGGGTTGAGACGAAGTTCGTTTTTCTTTCCGCCGAGTTCGACCGTTCCGGCGACGACATGTTTTCCGCCGTTGGAGAGGGTGACCGAATACCGGTCCGGCGGAATCACCGAAAAACGGGAGGCCGCCGCTGCTTCACCGTCAAACGCAAGGTCCGCACTGTCGAGGAGTTGCGCCAACTCCTCCGTGCTCCCCGGCTTGCCGCGCAGGAAAACCGGGAACGGCGTGAGCCTGAGCCGCCCCGATTCGGGGAACGCGCACTCGGCTTCCATCAGGTCGAAGAGCTGCGCTTCAGGGCGCTTCGGGAAGACCAGTTCGGGACCGGCCTTCTCGCCGCGGTCCACCTCGGGGGCGCAACTCCACAGCGCCGCCACCGGACGCTTTTCGCCGTCTTCAAACAGATAGCAGCGGACTTTCGGCGAATAGCGGATCTCGCGGACAAACGACGCGTCGCCGAGCAGCCGCCCCAGCGTGTTGGGAATCTTCTGGTCGGCGAACGGGGTCAAACCGCAGTCCATGTCGAAGCCCCAGAAGTTGGTGCTCGAATTCATCAGCTTCACCCGGTCCTGATGCTTGAGCCCGATCAGCCATTCGCGGGCCCGCCATGCGGAGGAAATCCGTTCCGCATCCCCCATGTCGTAGCTGAGCGGCCCCCACGGGACATCGACCCAGTCGACATGGATCATGCCGGGCATCCGATAGGGCTTCCAATGCATCCCCTCCGGGCAGTAGATCGGAGTGTCCCTGTAGCCGTGCCGCGCCAGCATGGCGAACAGCGCGTCGAAATCCCTGTCGAGGTCGGGATACTCCGGCGCTTCCCGGTAGGTGTGGATGATGAAGCAGTCGTAGCGGAAGCGGTCGCCGATCGTGGTCAAAAGTTTATCCAGCGTCTCGATCCGATCCTGCCGCAGACAGGAGGTGGAGCTGTTGCCGACCATCGCTTTCGGATTCCCCTCTTTGACGCCGCGCGCCACGGCAAGCTCGAGATCGACATACTGCCGGTAGTTCTCCTCGCTGGCAAACCGGGAATGGGCGAATTCGGGAATCGACCCCTCCGCCTCGTTGATCGCGCCCCAGATTTTGACCCACGGCGCTTCCGCGGCCTTGCGCGCGGCGGCTTTCTCAATCGCCTTGAGCGCCTCCGGCGTCGCGCCGGGCAGCGTCACCGTGGCGTAATCCTCGCGATGACGCCCCACCGACGGAGATTCGTACCAGACGATATTGTTGAGCAACGTGAATCCGCAGCACGGTTTCGACATTCCTTTGGTCAGCTTGGAATCCTGCCGCAACATCATGGTGCTGAAAGTGTCGACGCCGTATTTCGCCGCCTCGTCGGCCACCAGTTTTTCGGTGTTGGCGAACGCGGCGCGCGCGCCGATGCCGATTTTGCGGTAACGGTCGAGCACTTCGGGGTAGTACTGATGCACGCCGAAGGGGTCGATGTAGGCGTTGGCGAACATGCTCTTGTGCGGATGGGTGTTGTCGAGGAAACTCATCACGGCAAACCGGGTGAACTCGTAAGTTTCCCGTCCGTCCGGGAACGTGTAGCGGTTCTCGACCGTGAAGATGCCGCGCGGCATATCTTCCAGATCAAGCGACACTTCCGCCTTTCCGGACGGATTCGAAACAAAAGGGCGGACGAAGCGCCGCACCTCTTTTCCGAAAAAGTCGCGGACCACGGTTTCGACCTGTCCCGACTCCCCCGGTTTCGCGGTGGTGATCCGCAGTTTCGCATCGGCCTTTTTGCCGAATTCGAGGAAGTTGTCGGGAGAAGCGGTGAGCAGTTTCCCCTCGGCGGCGGCCGGAGCATAGGCGGTCGCTTCCGGGCCGCGTTCCAGCTGCATCGCATCGACCCGGCAGGCGGCCGGATCGCTCGACGCGGCGGAAAACTGAAAATACTGCGGCCGGGTCACATCGATCCGGAAGGTGTAGCTGAAACGCTGCCACTCGCCGGTCAGCGGAAAGTCGCGGCCGACGCGCGTCTTCGGGTCCCAGATGCTGGAACCGGGCGGCAATTCGGGGGCATTCAGTTTGAGCGTCTGCCTGCCGGGCCGGTCGGTCTTGGCGTAAAAACTCAGCGTGTACTCCCCCGGCGTCAGGATCACCGCATGGGTCGCCACATTCTGCACCAATTCGGCCTTGGGATCGTCGGAAAGTATTTCCAGCGAATAAGTTCCGGCAAACGCGTCCTTGTCGTCGACCCGGATCGGCTTGGTGTCCCACAGCTTCCGGCTGAACATCCCGCCGCCGTGCGGAAACCAGAGCGAGGCGAACCCCTGTTCGAACGAGCTGTTGCCGAGCAGGTTCTTCCCACGCCGATCCGGCAGACGCAGCCGGTCCACCGTCCAGAAATCGTAAGCGCCGGCTTTCAGCGTATACCCCTGCGGATCAGAAACCTTCCCGGTCTCGACGGTTCCCGGCTCGAGAATCATCTCGAATTTCTCCGTTTTCGAAGCCGGTGCGAGCCGCAGCGCGACGCCGTAACGGCCGCCGCTCGACCCCAGCCGCGCCTGGCATCCGGCGGGAAATTCGAAGGAAAAGGTCTTCTCCGGCACGTCGGGGAAGAACGTCACCCGTTTCGTCGGACCGTCGTACAGCCGGTTGTAGAACTGCGCCTTCTCCTGATAAGGCGGCAGCCGGAACTGCCTGCCGTCGATCTCGATCGCCGCGCCGCCGAAGAATTCGCCGAGCAGCGAGAGATTCCAGTGGACTTCGCCGTCTCCCGCACCGTTTTCCAGCTCGACTCGGCCCCGGCCGTCGGGAAGAAGCGTAAAGCGCTGAGCCAGTCCGTCGCGACCGGAATAGGTAAAGCCGCAACTGTTCCCCTCCAGCGCGCCGCGGACGCCGGAAATCGCGGTCGTGCCGGATTCCACCACCAGCCCCCCGTAACGGTGCGCGAGGTCGGGCGAAAAGAGGGTCCCCTCCCCCCCGGCGAACAGCCGGAGCGCGATTGCGCTGCCCTGAAACGTCACCGTGCTCTTGCCCGCGACAATCTTCGTGGCGGGACGGCGTTCTCCGGAGGCGGCGGCGAACGGCGGCGCATAAGACGCATAGTTCGCCGGAGCGGCGCCGGAAGCGGAGAGGAACAGGGCACAGCAAAGCCCAGTCAATAACATTCGGGTCATGGCGGAATACTCCTTCTACACTTGCTTATTTGATCGGACGGCCGTAGGTGTCGAGCTTCGCGTTGGCGTGCATGGTTTCGACATGACCGTCTTTGAGCAGCACGTTGGCCGCATTGCCGTGGCGGAAGAAGTCCGCGCCGTAAGCCGTCCGGCTGTTGAAGTGATACCCGGTCAGATTGGCCGTGCCCGGAGAGAGCGCGATATAAGAGCCCGCATTGTAGGCATCGGTCGTCACCGCCTCGGTCATCAGGACGGAGCCGTCGACGACCCGGGTGATCTTCTTGTGATTGAGCGGCGTGGAGTCGCCGTTGCCGCCGACGACATCGGCACCGCCGCCGGTCCGGCCATTGAGCGTATTGGCGGCGGCGGGAGCTTCGCTGACGAAAGGCACATAGATCGGGTAAAGAATGATATTGCTTCCGCCCAAAGCGCCGTCGCCCATCAGCCCCACCGTATTCTTCTGGGCCGGACAGGTGAACACTTTCTGGATCGGAATGTAACTGACGTTCTTATCCGCATCCGGCCCCACCACCGCGCCGGGGCGGGTCAGACCGAGCGACTGGCCGATCGCATATCCCCACGACCAGCGCTTGTATTTGCGCGGCATGAAATCCTGATTGTCATTGGCATAGAACATCACTCCGTTCCCCATTGACTTCAGGTTGTTGACGCACGACGTCCGGTGTGCGCCCGCCCGCGCCTTGTTCAGCGCCGGAAGCAGCATCGAGGCGAGGATCGCGATGATGGCGATTACCACCAGGAGTTCAATCAGAGTGAAGCACTTTTTCATCAATCGGCCTTCCTTTCTCCGTTGTTTCGGTTTCTGCCATATATTATACGCCGGGAACAAGGGAAAAACCTTCCTGAAAGTGACAAATTACAGGTTATTAGTGCCAGAGAGAAAATTTGGAAATCCATCGAAGGCCGCTTGCAATCGGTTCGACGGCAAATTATAGTCTTTGAGAGGATGCAACGGAGGGCGATTCCCATGGCCAGTTTTCTGATGAACGATCTCGGGCGTTATCTGCCGCGCCATTCAATCCCGCTTTATGTGGAAGAGGTTCTGCCCGGCGCACACCCGGCGCGACGGATGCACGGACACACCTTTCAGGAGATCGTGCTCATCCTCGCCGGAGAAGGCGTCCACATCGCCGGCGGCGAGGAGGCGGAAATCCGCGCCGGTGACGTGCTCCTGGTTCATCCGGGCATCTCGCACGGCTACGACCGCACCGGAACCCTCGGGCTGATCAACCTGGTATACGATCCGCACCGGCTCTCGCTGCCGCTTCTCGACGGAACCTTCATGCCGCTCTTCTCCCGGCTGATGGCGATGCGCCGCCCGGCCGCACCCGAAGCGATCTCGCTGCCGCTGCTGCACCTCTCCGCCCGGGAGATGAAACCGCTCGCCGCCAAAGTGCGACGCCTCGCCGCCGAACTGGGCTCGAACCGGCCCGGCCGGAATTTCATGAGCATGGCGCTCTTCATGGAGATCATCACCGGGCTCTGCCGCAGCGAAA
>CAYSZM010000009.1:0-56746 GCA_964435365.1 uncultured Victivallis sp.
CGATCCCGAACACGCAGGTCTACGTCGCGAACTTCCTCCAGCACCTGACCGGGGCCTCGGCGCTGGTCACCTGGGTCTGGAATATCTACCCGCCGGAACAGGAGTCGAAGGTCGACCCGGCGCTCCGCGACAACATCGCGCTGCGTCCCGGCAACGTGGCGGCGCAGGGAATCGCGCAGCTGGATGCGATGCGGCTGGCTCCGGAGCTGATTCAGTTCACGAAAGCGGAACCGGCGATCGCGATCCTCTACAGCCCGGGCACGCTTGGCGTTCAGGCGTCGGCGTACAAGAATGCGCTGGCCCGCTTCTATGCGGAAACCGCCTTCACCGGCCACCGGGTGCGCTTCTTGAGCGAACGGCAGCTGGCGGCGGGGGAATTCGGCAAGGTGAAGCAGCTCTTCGTTGTCGGGGTTCCGAACGTCTCCGCCGAAGCGCTGGCCGGGATGCGGAACTTCGTCAAACAGGGCGGACGCATCTTCGCCGACCGGTTCAGCCTGAAACGGGACGAGCTCGACCGCGACCTCAAGGCCGATGTGGCGACCGGGGCGCTCCCGGACTTCATCCCGGCTTCTGAGTTGAAGACGAAGTACTTCGACCCGGCGGAACCGTTGCCGGTGAATCCGGCGGCGGTGGTTCCGGGCGTCTTCTTCCGCGTGGTTCCCGGGGTCAAGCCGGGCGAAACGCTGGTCGCCCTCATCAACTACAACAAAGAACCGGCCACGGTGCAACTGACCGGAAAGGGCGCGTACCGCGATCTCATTCGCGACGAGCCGGTTTCCGGCGAACTCAAGCTCACGCCGCTCCAGGTCATGCTGGTCCGGGCGGAATAGTCCGTGCCGCATTCCCGGTCGCGCCGTCGGGTCGAAAACCCGGCGGCGCGTTTTTTTTGCCGGTTGAGCCGAAACAAAAGAAACGGATTTGACTTCCGGCGAATTCGACGCTACTTTTTCTCCGGTCGCGGCGTCGGGATCGAAACGAAACGGGAATTCGATGAAAAGTGCGGAAAAATGGAAGCGCAGGCTGATTCTGTTTTCGCGGTGCGAGCTTGACCGCGAGGATTTCGGGGTGATCGCCGCGCGCTTCCGGCATGCGGCGGCGGAGTATCCCGACGCGGAGCATGAACGCAACTGCCGCAATTTTTTCAAATTCACTTATGTTGAAAGCGGTTCTGCGGAGATGTTCTGCAACGACTGCCGCTGCCTGCTCACGCCCGGAAAGGCGTTTCTGCTTCATCCCGATGATCTTACCTCGTACCGGGTTCTCTCCGGATCGCTGACGGTGATCAATGTCCTCTTTTTTGCCGAATCGATCGAGGGCGTCGCGTGGCGGGATCTTCGCTCGAAGCGGCTGTTCGCCATGTTTGAGCCCGGTTTCTCCGTCGAAGCGGAGGGTTCCCATGTTCGGATCGTCTCCGTCGGCGGCGAGGAGGAACATGTGCTGAAACGGCTGGTTCGGGAACACCGGCACCCCGGGGCGGACAGCGCTCCGTTGAAGCGCGCATTGCTTCAGACGCTGCTTTTGCTTTTCGCACGCGAGCAGGCCGCCGCCGAGAAGCGTTCCCGCAGCGCCGAATTGGTCGACGCGGTCAAGGCGGAAATCGAACGTGCTTTCCCGCAGGATTTCGACTTTCGCGGATTCGCCGCCCGGTGGCAAATCACCCTCAATCACCTGTGCCTGGTGTTCCGCCGGGAGTGCGGCGAGACGATCTCCCGCTATCAGCGCGGCTACCGGATCGAAGAGGCGGCGAAACAGCTGGCCGAGTCGGAGCTTTCCGTCACTGAAATCGCCTTCAAATGCGGCTTCCGCGACCTCTCTTACTTTTACCGGACGTTTCGGGAAATCCGGGAGATGAATCCCGGAGAGTACCGGAAGGCGATTGGACTCCATTAATATTTTCAGAAGTTTCTCCTCCTCCGCTTTTCCCGGCCCAAGCCATTTCCTCCTTTTTCCTCCATACTTTATCATAAGTTCAGAGAAAGGGGAAACTATGCTTCATGATGTTCAGCTGGAAGTTTCGTTCAAAGCGTTCCTGCACCGGGGCAATCCGGGTGTGGAGGCGGTTTGCCGGGAGATGTTTGCACAATACCGCCCCCTGTGGGAAGATGCGAAACGAATCTCCGTTTTGCTGTGGACCGGCGACGGCGGGGAGATTCTGGAGTATACCGGCGACCGGTCGCGAAAATTCGACTGGTGCCGCTATCTCGGAATCGTCAACCGGAGCGTACCGCCGGACGAGGCGGCGGCCGACCCCGAACGCCGCAACGGGTATACCGGGCAGTATTTTGAGCCGGGGACCGATTTGACCGATTATGCGTTTTTCGCGGAAGTGGTGCGAACGGTCAAAGCCGTCGGCGCCGAGATGAGCGGCAGAAAGATCGCGGTCGGCGACGCCTTCGATCCCGGTCCGGAATTTACGGTTTCGGAATTCAAATACCGCACGCACAAGGAGTGTTGCCGGGGCAGTTACGGCGTCAGGCCCGAACTGCTTTCCTGCCACAGCGTTCTTAACGGAGATCCCGAACCTTATGCGGCGTTTCCGGGCGGGATTCCGGCGGGAACCTGTTTCGGGGCCTTTTTCGGTCGGCAGCTCGAACTCTTTCTGCGCGATATGGAGATGGATTTCGTCTGGCTCTCAAACGGATTCGGGTTCGGCAATTTCCCCTGGATTCTGACCGGCGACACCTTCGACGGCGAACGCTTCTTCCCGGAAAAGGGGGACCGGGAGCGGGGGCGGATGCTGGAATTCTGGAAGGAATTCCGCGCTCACTGTTCGTTCCCGGTGCGGGTGCGCGGGTCGAATTTCGGCACCGGCGTGGAGCTGGCCACCGACGCGGCCCCGATCCGGGAAATCTATGAGCAGGGGGGACTCGAATACCCTCCCGTCAATTCGCCGTGGGCGCCGATCAACCAGGATGTCGGTTCCGAATTGACCGGCTGGATGAGCCATCTGGCCGGATGGAAGAAACGCGATATCCTGTTCCGGCTGTACCTGCACGATCCCTGGTTCCCCTCTTCGCCGTGGCTTGACCGCTACGGGAGGGAGCCGTATGACATTTATATGCCGCTCGCCGTCAGCCGCCTGCGGCACGACGGCACGGTCGATACGGCAAACGCCGTTTCGCTTCTGACGGTCGACAACCGCTTCGGCGAGATGCCGTCACAGGTGCCCCGGGAAGCACTGCCGCATGTCGCGGCGGCGTTGCGGGACGCTCCGGACGAGCCGGGGCCTTTTGTCTGGGTTTACCCCTTCGACCGGTATCACGAGTGGATTGCGCCTGAACGGGGGCGGCCGGATGAGGTGCTTTTCGGCGATCTTTTCGCCCGGGCGCTCTCCAATGCCGGATTCCCGCTCAACTCGGTGGTGAACGCCGATGACTGTTCCGCCCTGCCGGACGGCGTGGCGGCCGTTTCGCCGGTGCCCGAGGCGGAAAGCCGGTGGGAGAAGGCTCTCCTCGATTTCGCCGCGCGCGGCAATACCGTTCTCTTTTACGGGCCGATGCGCCACGCCTCGCCGGCGCTGCTCGACGCGTTCGGGATCACCATCGGCTCCGGCCTGGAGGGCGAGTGCGAACTGGAGTCGCCGGAGCTCCCGTCGTTCTCCGGGAAAAAGAGTTTTTTCCACCGTTCAATCGTTTCGGGCGGAGCGATTTGCGAATGCGGCGGCAAGCATCCTCTCTGTACCGTGCGGCAGGGCGAATCCCGCCGTACCTATGGCGCGCTGGCGTTCCGGGGGGAGGGGAGGCTGCTCTATCTGCGCGGGTCGATCGATCAATATCACGCGTATGTTGTCGGCGACCGCCTGAAATTCGGCGGGAAAGACAGCGGTTTATTCCCCGAACTTCTCGCCGCAAAGCTGCTGGAGGAGTGCGGCTGGAAAATGGAAATCGTCCGTCCCGACGAAACATGCTATTTCCCCGCCCAGACGCTGCACTGGCATGAGAACGCGCTCTATTTCTCCGGGCTCAACCGGACCTTGCCGACCGTGCAGCTCTGGAAGACTCCGTGGGGCGCTCCGATCCCGGTCGGCGGCGACATCATGCTCGAAGGGGGGGCGGCAAAACTGCAATGGCCCCGCTCTTACCATGCCGAGTGCAGGATTTTCGTCAAACAGTCCGGCGACGGGCTGGTCAGCTGTGTGGAGTATTCGCCGACGGTGCGCGACCAGAGCCGTTTTCTCTTCCTGCGCAACCTCAGGGACGCGGAAGTGCGGATCGCCGTTCCGGAGTCGGAGCGGGGCAAGCTCGAAGTCAGGCGCGTCTCCGGCGACGCCTATATGACCGTTCCGCTCGAAGAGTTCGAGACGGTCGAAGAGCACGGCCGGAAACTATGGAAAGTCCGCAAAACCCTTTCCGGCAACTGGATGGTCGCAAATTGAATTTCAAAAGAGCCGGTACCGGCTGATGCGGGGAACCGTGCGGGAACGTTTGCCTTTTTGAGAGGATTTTCAAAAAACATATTTCATCGCTATTGACAAAGCCCGGGGTTTATGCCATAATATAAAAAGAAAACCACGTGGTATACTTTTTAGAGTGGCAGATGAAAGAATATATCAAATACGAAGACGTTCTCGAGGAGGTGGGCCGGCATGTCCGGCGCTGCCGCCGACAGGGGGATGCGCTGCTGGGGGGCGAACGGCAGCTGGCGCTCGATTTCAACGCCAGCCGGGTGACCATCCGCAAGGTGCTGACCGAGCTGGAAAATTCCGGGCTGATCGTCCGCGAGAAGATCGGCACCCGGATTCTGCCGGAACAGCGGCAGAAGTTCCGCTACGGCTATATCGCGACGGTGCATCACGACAGCGGGTCTTTCTGGTTCGACTTCTATCACCGGGTGTGGCAGAAGCTGTCGCTCCTGGCGGCCGAATCGGGGTTCGAGGTCGAATTCTTCGGCTACGATCCCGAAGATCCGGAGGAGCCGCTGGAGCAATTTCTCGCCCGGCTGGACGGGGTGGATGTGATTTTCCCCGATATTGCGCAAAAGGAGCTGCATGACGCGCTTCGAGAGCGGAAAGGGGGAATCGTCTATCTTCACACCGGCGGCAAAAAGGAAGGTGCGCCGCTGATTACTCTGGACGATGCGGAGGTGGGGCGGCTCGCCGCCCGCCTGCTGCTGGATGCGGGTTGCCGCAGGGCGGCGGCGGTTTCCATGCTCTGTCATCCGGGGAACATTCCGTTCGGACGACGGGCCGGGAATTTCCGCGACGTGATGGCCGCCGCCGGGGCGGAGACGGAAGTTCATCCGGAATACGAAGGCAGCCGCCTGTCGCAGGTGAATGCACTGAACCGTTACATCGAGAGCTTGCCGGAGCGCGGCTTCGACGGCATCTTCTTCATGTCCGACGAATACTGCGACCTGATCGCCTCGGGGCTGTTCCAGGCGGGGATGGTGCCGGAGAAGGTTTCGCTGGTCGCGTTCGACGGCAGTTCGACGGCGCGGGCGCACCACCCGCCGTTCACCACCATCAGCCACGGCAGCCGCCGGATGGCCGAAGAGATTCTGCGGGTGATCAACCGCTATGAAACGCTTCCGGCGAAGGACCGCCTTGTGCCGGAAATCAGAATGATAACCCCGGACGTGTATCCGGGCCGAACCTTGCGGAAACCGTGAATGTTCCAGTGAAAATCCCAACCAAAGGAGTCCCTGAATGAAAAAGAATTTCACATTGATCGAGCTGCTGGTCGTAATTGCCATCATCGCCATCCTGGCCGCCATGCTGCTGCCCGCGCTGCAGCAGGCGCGGGAGCGGGCGAAGTCAAGTCAATGCGTGAGCAATCTGAAGCAGATCGGGAGCGTGCTTGTCTTCTATCAGGATGATTATGCCGGGTATGTCCTTCCGGCCAGAAACCCGACTGCTGCCCATGTCCTATGGAATGATTTTCTGGTGAACACGGACCGGCTGGCCATGAATGTGATCTCCTGCCCCGTTTCGCTGCCGTTCGAGAATGCGAGCGGTTATTTCAGAAGAAACAAGAAGCTGCCGGTCGGCAATTACTCGTGGTTCAACGGCGGATATGGAATGAACAACTGCCGCGTCTATGACGGTACGACGGCGCTCAAGTGGATTCGCAACTCGCAGGTCAGGCGGCCTTCCGCCTACATCGCGCTCGCCGACGCTGCCAGCGACTACAGCGGCGCCATCATACCCACCGCAGTGATGTATGAAAGCGCGGGGCAGCACTATTTCGCCTATCCGTGGCACAACGGGACTTGCAACATCCTCCGGTTCGACGGTCATGTAAGCCCGGTGCATGGCGCGAATGAAAAAGCTCTTTACGCCGGTCCGCTCGCCGGGGGGTGGAACGGGGCGACGACCCCCTGGTCCGCCTGGCAGTACTGAAATGATATGGAAGCGATTGAAGATGAACAAGATCAATCTTTTTGCGGCGCTGCTTGCACTGTCCGTCTGCCCGGTCCTTTCCGCTGTGACGATCGACAATTCGTCGCTGATCCCGAAGATCAAGCCCGATTCCGAGGTCTTGATGGAGAAGAGCGCGGACGGGAAAACCGAAGTTCCCGATTGGGTCAAATCCCTGATCATTGTGGAAGTCCGCATCGATTCGGCCTCCTCCGACGGGACGGTGAAAGGATTGACCGGTACGCTCGACCACCTGGCTGAAATGGGCGTCAACGGAATCTGGCTCACCCCGCCGATCAACGGCGGCAACGGGTACGGCAACTTCGGCATTCACACCATCAACGCAAGGCTGACCGGCGAGACGGAGCCGGTCCGGCAGTGGGAGGCGCTCCGGAATTTTGTGGAGGAGGCGCATAAACGGAACATCCGCGTCTTCTTCGACGTTGTAAACTGGGGCGCGACAAAACACGAAGGCGGCAGCAAACTTCTGAAGGAGAAGCCGGAATGGTTCGGCGAGTATTTCGCGCCTTACGCCGGATGGCTTTACAACTGGAACAATCCTGAGTTGAACGAGTGGTTCTCATCCCGCCTTGTGGAGTGGTTCCTGATGACCGGCGTGGACGGGTTCCGCTGCGACTGCGCTCCGCAGTATTCCGGGTTCGGGCCGTTTGAGACGGCGAAGAAACGGATGCGGAATTTCGGCCGCAAGGTCATATTCATCGCCGAATGGACCAGTTCCGGGAAGAATGTGTTTGACCTGGACCAGCTCACCTTCTGCTACGAAGACGCGAAGGGAAAGAGAAGGACGCATTGGGTCGGCGACGTCTATTTGAAAACGAATATCGTGGACATGATCCGAAGCGGAGAAGAGCTTCACGCTTATGATGATATGAAACTGGAACCGGGGCGGAAGCGTTTTTATTCCTACATGCTCTCCTGCCACGACTCCGAACGTTACGCGGTGAACGGCGCCCCTGTCGCCATCGGCTATCAGGCGATTTTCGCGCCGTTCCTTCCGCTCTGGTATCTTGGCGAGGAGTGGAATAATCCGTATCGCTTCCTCGTTGATTTCTACTGCAAACGGGACAAATTGCCGACGCCGCAGAAATGGCGCCTCTACGGCAATGAGATCGACCGGACGGCGCTGGAGAAAAACCGCGACTTCTTCGAACTGGTGAAGAAGATGATCCGCATCCGCCGCCGGTATCCCGATCTGTTCGAATATTTTCCCGACGATCACCGGAATTCCAACATCTGCAAAGTAACGACCGACCGCCCCGGACTGCTTCAAGCCTACGCCCGGTTCCGCAACGGCCGCGCGGTGCTGGTCGTCCCCAACAACGGCGGTACGCCCGAACGCCTGCGGATCACAATTCCGTACCGGGAGGCCGGACTCGACGCGAAGAAGAGTTATGAAGTCGTCGATCTTCTCGCGGATACGATACTGACGCGGGGAACTCCCGCCGCGTTCGAGGCGGACATCCCGGCCGGAACTCTCGGTGTCTACCTGATCGCTCCGGCCGGAAAATGAGGATTCGGCGGTCATTTTTTCCGGCGGCGCTGTTTGCGTGGATTGCCTGCGCGGCAGCGGAACCGCCGGTGGTGGCCGTTGACAATGGCCGTTTCCGCGTCGAACTGGTCGATCCGGGTGTTCCGGCCGATGTGCGGGCGACCGGCTGCCGGTTCATTCGCGCCGGCTGGCTGCGGAGCCTGCGTCTCGACGGGGCGGCGCGGGACGTGTTCAAATGCCGGACGGTCCATCCGCGGCTGCCCGCCTTCGGTTTCGCGTTCGAGTTCTTTCCCGTTCCGGAACTGGCGGTCGATGCGCAGGGGTATGTGACCCGGCTGAATTTCGGCGTCGGCATCGTCCGGCAGGAACCGGGCAAGCGTTTTGAAACCGTTCCGGTCGAACTCTTTCCGTGGCATGGCTCAGTTGAACGGACAACGGCGGGTTTGACGCTGACCGCCCGCCAGCGTTCGCGGGAGTTCGACGGTTACGCTTATGTGTTGACCGTGAAAACCGTGATTGCAAAGGAATCGGATACCGTCTCTTTTGAACTGGAACTTTGCAACACCGGACAAAAGCGGATCGAATCGGAACTCTATGCGCACCCTTTCTTCGACGCCCCTGACGGGTTTGACGCCGGCTGGTATCGCGTGGGAGATTCGGCCCCGTCGCCGCTGGCGGGACTGCCCGCCGTATTGAGCGGGGCGAGCCTGATTGCCGCGGGAGATTTCTCCGACGGCTGCGGTGAAGCCGTCATCCGCGCCGCACCCGCCTTCGACCGCGCCGAATTCTGGCGGGATGACCGGGATTGCTTCGCCCTGGAACCGTTCTGGAAGGTCTCCGTCGCACCCGGAGAGCGTCAACGCTGGACATGTTTTCTGACTGTTCTGCCCGGTTCGGCGCAATTGAAGTGACGTTCGGGGACGATTTGCAATTGCAACCCTTCCGGTGTATGTTGATTCGTACATCGGGAGGGTTTTATGCGTTTTCAGCGGGAATCGGTTCTGCGGCTTCTGGTCTGGGCCGCCGTTGCGGGGTGGGGCGTCTCGCTCCTCGGCGTTTTTCTGCCGTGGAGCTGGATGGAGGTCGTGCTGCAGAATCTGGGCAAGGGGAGCACTCCGGTCGACGACCCGATGCTCCGTTACTGGCTTCGCATGGCGACGGCCTCGTGGAGCATGATCGGCTTCCTCTTCCTTTGTTGTGCGCTTCGGCCGAAGAAGTACGCGGCACTGCTTCCGCTGCTCGGCTGCGGCTGCATCTTCATCGGGATCGTCCTGCTGCTGAACGGCCTCGCGCTGTCGCTGCCGCCGCTGCCCTTCTTCGGCGACGTCGCCTTCTGTCTCGGCATCGGCGGCGGAATCCTGTTTTTTCAACCCCGCCGCCGCTGACGCGGGTTACTTCGCGTCGCCCTTGATCATCACCAGCATCATTTTAAAGGCGGTGACGGCGGCGAGCGCGTGCGGGACGTCGGCGGGCATCACGATGCTTTCGCCCGCCTTGAGGTGGTACGGCTTGCCGCCGATGGTGATCTTCACCTCGCCGTCGAGCACGTTGACCAGCGCGTCGAACGGCGCGGCGTGTTCGCTCAATCCCTCGCCGTCGGCGAAGGCGAAGAGCGTCACCGTTCCGCCGCAATTCTCGATGATGGTGCGGCTCACCACCGCGCCTTCCGCGTAGGCGACCAGGCCGGCGGGGCTGAATACTTCCGTCTTGCCGGTCTTGGACCCTTTCGAACCGCTGCAATGTTCCATGATCTGCCTCCTTGGTGGTTGGTTAGGTGAACAATCGGGAGACGAAGCTCGGGTTGGCGAACGCCGCCTCGTGGATCTTGGTATTGTAATAGCGGAGTTTCGCCGCCAGCTCCGGCGGAACCGGACGGGCCGGGCGGGCGATGTCGTCGCGGTCGCCCGCCACGCACGCGCCGATGGTTCCGGTCGGGTAGGTCGGCACGAAGATTCCGGCGTATCCCACCGTGCGGAACACCTGGCGCGAAACCTTCTGCAGCCGCGCCACGATGTCGGGCAGCAGATAGGGCGACTCCGCCTGGGTGGCGATCACCCCGCAGGGACGCAGCGCCCGCTTCATGTCGCGGTAGAACTGCTCGCCGAAGAGCGGCGTCCCCGGGCCGCCCGGATCGGTCGAGTCGACGATGATCACGTCGTAGTACCCCGCCTTGTCTTTGATGAATTCGCTGCCGTCGGCGATGTGGATTTTCACCCGCGGGTCGTCGTAGCCGCAGGCGATGGAGGGAAAGTACTTTTTCGAAACTTCGATCACCTCGGCGTCGATTTCGCAGATGTCCAGCACTTCGAGTTCCGGGTGCTTGCCCGCTTCGCGCAGCACGCCGCCGTCGCCGCCGCCGACCACCAGCAGCCGCTTCGGATTCTCATGCGCGAAGAGCGGCACGTGGGTCAGCATTTCATGGTAGGCGAATTCGTCGAACTCGGTCAGCTGGATGATGCCGTCCAGCATCAGCATCCGCCCCAGTTTCGAAGTCTGATAGACGTCGATCTTCTGAAATTTCGACTGTCCGGAGTAAAGCGTCTCCGTCACCTGAACCGTCATGCCGAAGCCGTTCATCGCCTCGGTCACCCAGAACTCTTTCATGGTTTCTCCCGTTATTCGACCTGTTCCGTTTGATTATCCACATCGCGCCCGGTCCAGCAGTAGGTGCAGACTTTGGCGGGATCGACTCCGATCGCCTCGATCAGCTTCTCCAGCTTCTGGAACTTGAGCGTGTTCAAATTCAATCCCTTGCGAATCTCCTCGACCATCGCCAGATATTTCGGCGAGCCGTACTCCAGATAGGGTTCGATCATCGCGTCGGTCGGCTCCTCGCACGCTTCGAGCCGGGCGATCGCCCGCCGGGCGGCGAGGTCGAGTTCGCAGCGCGAGCGCGAGAAGTTGAGGAAGCGGCAGCCGAAAAGAAGCGGCGGGCACGAGGAACGCATGTGCACCGCCTTCGCGCCGCGCTCGTAGAGGCGGACCACGGTGTCCTTGAGCTGGGTCCCGCGCACGATCGAGTCGTCGCAGAACAGCATCCGCTTGCCTTCGATTTCGGTCTGCACCGGAATCAGCTTCATCCGGGCGATCAGGTCGCGGACCGACTGGTTCTGCGGCATGAAGCTGCGCGGCCAGGTCGGCGTGTACTTGACGAAACTGCGGCGGTAGGGCTTGCCGGAGGCGTTCGAATATCCGATCGCGTGGGCGATTCCGGAGTCGGGGATGCCGCAGACCGAGTCGATTTCGGGGATGGTCTCCACATCTTCCTCCGCCATGCTCGCTCCGTTGCGGTAGCGGGCGGATTCGGTGTTGACGCCCTCGTAGTCGCTGGAGGGATAGCCGTAGTAGACCCAGAAGAAGGTGCAGATTTTCGTGGTGTCGCCGGGGGCCTGTTTCTGGACGACGCCGGTTTCCGAAAGTTCGACGATTTCGCCGGGGCCGAGTTCGTGCTTGAGGCGGTAGTCGAGATTGGGCAGCGCGGTCGTCTCCATGGTGACGGCGAAGGCTCCGGCCTTTTCGCCGATCATCACCGGCGTGCGCCCGAACCGGTCGCGTGCGGCGTAGATTGTTCCGTCGATCAGGACGAGGATCGAGCAGGAACCGTCGATCTCCCGCTGCGCGTGGCGGATTCCGTCGATCAGCGAATCCTTGCGGCAGATCAGCATGGCGGCGATTTCGGTCGGGTTGAGCTCGCCGTCGCTCGATTCGGAGAAGTGGCCGAATCCGCCGTCGAACGCCGCCCGGGCCAGCTGTTCGAGATTGTTGATCTTCCCGACGGTGACGATGGCGAAGGTGCCGAACTTGCTGGAGATGATGAGCGGCTGGTCCTCGTAGTCGCTGATGATGCCGATTCCGGCACGGCCGCTGAACTTGTCGATATCGTCGTCGAATTTGGAGCGGAACTGCGCGTTGGTGATGTCGTGAATCCGCCGGGTGATGCGTCCGTCGCGGTCAAAGACCGCCAGGCCGCCCCGTTTGGTCCCGAGATGGGAGTGGTAGTCCGTTCCGTAGAAGAGGTCGCACACGCAGTCATGGTCTGCGACGACGCCGAAAAATCCGCCCATGGTTGTTCCCCGAGTTTGGCGGGGACTCCGGAACATCATCGTGCATCGCGAAGTTCCCCTTTTGGTTTGATACCCTTGATTTCGGGACGATCCACCTTAGGCTGGACACCGCCGGACCGTTCCCCCCCGATACGTCCCATAATGTACAGGCCGAATCGCGTTTCGTCAATCCGGCGGAAGAAAAGAGGTCCTGAAATCTTGAAAAACGGAATCCGCCTGCTATCTTATCAAACCTGTCAATCGCAATCAACGGGAGAGTTGCGTGGTTATGGAACGATTCGATATCGCCGTATTCGGGGCCGGACCGGCCGGAATCTGTGCCGCAATTCAGGCCGCGCGAGGCGGCGCCAGGACACTGCTGGTCGAGAAAAACGGCTGCGTCGGGGGCGCGATCTCCAGCGCGGGCGTCGCCGTTCCCGGACTGTTCGACGCCTGGGGGCGGCAGGTGATTTCTGGCGTCGGCTGGGAGCTGGTGCGCAAAACCCTTGAGGCGAACGGCGATCCGCTGCCCGATTTTTCCCGTCGGATGACCGGGGACTTCTGGCGCGGGCAGGTCCCGGTCAACTCCTTTCTCTTCGTCGCGATCGCCGAGGAAGAGCTGGTGCGCGCCGGAGTGACCGTCCGCTACCACACGATGCCGGGGGCCGCCGAATTCCGGGACGGCGCATGGAAGCTTACGCTGTGCGGCAAAGACGGCCTTTACCCGCTCGAAGCGAAAATTCTGATCGACTGCACCGGCGACGCCAATCTCACCCGGATCGCCGGGTACGACGTCATTGAACCGGCGGTCTGCCAGCCGGGGACCGGGAGCGTCCGCCTGAGCGGCTGCGATCCGGAGAAAATCGACCGGGACGAGTTGGCCGCCGCCTACGCCGAAGCTTCTGCCAAAGGCGAAATCAGCTATACCGACCTCGGCTGGTTCAAGGAACCCGCCGTCCGCGGCGTCTTTCTCTTCCTCGACTGCGAAGGCGCCAACGGCAACCACATCTGCGGCATCAACGCGGCGGACAGCCAGGGGAAGACCCGGATCGAACTCGAATCGCACGCCTCCGTGCTGCGGGCGTTCCGCTTCCTTAAGGGGCGGAAGGGGTTGGAGCATCTGACGGTGACGCTGAGCGCGCCGGAGTGCGGCGTCCGGGAGACCCGGACGATCCGCGGCGAATACACCATGACCGCCGACGATTACACCACCGGGCGGCAGTTTCCCGACGCGCTCTGCTACACGTTTTACTTCATCGACCTGCACGATGCGGAGCGCGGATTGATTACGCGCGACCTGTCGGAAGGCGTGCTCCCGCAGGTGCCGCGCGGAATTCTGGTTCCGGCCGGCTCCCGGAACTTCCTGGCGGCGGGGCGGATCGTCTCCTCCGACCGCGAGGCGAATTCCGCGCTGCGGATTCAGGCGACCTGCATGGCGACCGGCCAGGCCGCCGCCGCCAACGCGCTGGCGGCGCTCGAAACGGGAACGGAGGTCCGCGAGGTTCCCGCCGCCCGGATTCGGGAACTGCTCGCCGCATCCGGGGCGATCGTGCCGTCGGTATAAGAAAATCGCAAAAAAAACATCGGGAATGCCCGGATTCATCTTGCTTTTTGCGGAACCGGGTGATATTTTATTAAACAAAATTATGCCGGATCGTTTTCATATCGCAATTCCACCGCTCGTGGAAGCGTGACCGGCGAAAAAGGTAGCAGGCTCGGCACCGCGGACCTTCTTTACCGAAACCGGCAAAACCGGGGAGGAAAAGGGGGAGGGGTACCTTGTTTGCGTTTTTATGTGTTTTGTATTTGTGACAGCAGCTTCTAAAAATGAGGTGACAAGCTATGAAAGTCAGGGCATCGGTGAAACGCAGATGCGAATTCTGTCAGATCGTCAAGCGCAACGGCACGATCCGGGTGATTTGCTCCCGCGACGCGCGTCATAAGCAGCGGCAGGGCTGAAATCGCTTTTAAGCGTTAATTTTAACGAATAGGAACAAAAAGTTATGCCTCGTATCATTGGTGTGGACATCCCGGGCAATAAACGCATTGCGTTCGCTCTGCGCTACCTCTACGGCATCGGCCCGGCCAAGGCGCTCGAAATCATCGAAAAGGTGCAGATTCCGGAAGAGCAGAAGGCGAAAGACCTGACCCCGGAACAGATCGCCGCAATCACGAAAATCCTGCAGAACGACATCGTCGTGGAAGGCGATCTGCGCCGCATGCTCGCCGCCGACATCCGTCGTCTCCAGCAGATCAACTGCTACCGCGGAATCCGTCATCGCCGCAGCCTGCCGGTTCGCGGCCAGCGCACGAAGACCAACGCCCGTACCCGCAAGGGAAAGAAGATCACGATCGGTGCGATCCGCGACAAAACCCAGCGTCGTCTCGCCGCCAAGGCGTAAGACCGTTTTCCGGGTGCCCGGCGGCATGAGTTCCGCCGCGTGAGTCCGGATGGGTTCGAACAGTTTAGATCATTTATCAATCAGGAATTTACAGAATATGGCTGAAGAAGTGAAAAACACCGAGGCTGCGGAAGTCGCGGCTGAAGCGTCCGCCGCGCCGGTCGCCAAGCAGCGCGGCAAGAGCGGCCGCTTCGTTCCGAGCGGGATCGCCTATGTCCTCGCGACGTTCAACAACACCAAGGTCACCTTTACCGACCTGCACGGCAACGTGATCTGCTGGTCCACCGGCGGAAAGAACGGGTTCAAGGGTTCGCGCAAGAGCACCGCGTATGCGGCTCAGGTCATCGCCGGAGATGCGGCGAAGAAGGCGCAGCTGATCGGTATGAAGGAAGTCGAAGTCCGGATCAAGGGACCGGGCGCCGGGCGTGAATCCGCCGTGCGCGGCATCGCCGCCGCCGGTATGGAAATCAGCTCGATCAAAGATATCACGCCGGTGCCGCACAACGGCTGCCGTCCTCCGAAACGTCGCCGGGTCTGACCCGACGGGTTCGGGTGGAAGCTCGCCGGAGCGGCCTGAGGTTGGAGCGCGGATTGTTCCGTGCGGAGGAATCGGAATCAGGCGCGAGAGTGAGCTTCCCGGTGGTTCGTTTTATTGATAAGAATGCCTGCAGGCATAATCAAGTTGGAGGAAAAATATGACTGCTGCGATCGGTTTTCCGATGCCCAAGTCGATCATCGTCGATGATGCGAGCTCGACCGAGAATTACGCCAAGTTCATCGCGGCGCCGTTTCAGCGCGGATATGGTCATACGCTCGGCAATTCGCTGCGGCGGGTTCTGCTCTCTTCTCTGGAAGGTGCGGCGATCTGTTCGGTGCGGATTGACGGCGCCAAGCATGAATTCGACGCTCTGGACAATGTGCTCGAGGACGTGACCGAGATCGTGCTGAATTTGAAGTGCGTCCGGCTGAATCTTCATGCCGATGGTCCCAAGACGCTGGAAATCCGCAAGGACAAGGCCGGCCCGGTCACCGCGGCGGACATCGTCTGCGACAGCACGGTCGAAGTGCTCAATCCCGAGCAGTTGATCTGCACGCTGGACAAGTCGCTGCCGTTCCGCGCCGAGATCGAAGTGATCAAGGGCAAAGGCTACCTGCCGGTCGAGAAGAATACTTCTCCCCGGGCGATCGGAACGATTCCGGTCGACTGCCTGTTCAGCCCGGTGACCCGCGTGAACTATCAGGTCGGCGCGGCGCGCGTCGGCGAAGAAACCGAGATGGACAGTCTGGAACTCGAAATCTGGACCGACGGGCGCATCACGCCCCAGGCGTCGCTCGAAGAGGCCGCCCGCATCCTGCGCGACCACCTGCAGCCCTTCATGGGCAACCAGGTCGTCGAGAAGGACGTGGTCCTCACCGAAGACGAGTCCAAGATGTTCAAGCTCCTGGCGCACGACATCGAGATCCTGGATCTTTCGGTCCGGGCGATGAACTGCCTCAACAGTGCGAATATCAAGTTGATCGGCGAGCTTTGCACCAAGTCGGAGAGCCGGATGCTCAAATACCGGAACTTCGGCAAGAAATCGCTGGATGAAATCAAAGAAAAAATGGAAAAACTCGGGCTTGAGCTGGGGATGACCTTCAGCGATCGGCTGATGACCGCCCTCGAAGCGGAATCGGTTCGGGTCCGTTCCGAATCTGAGGAGAGCAAGTAATCATGCGTCATAGAGTTGCTACGTTTAAAATCGGCCGCTCCAGTGCCCATCGCCGTGCCATGCTGGCCAACATGGTCAGCAGCCTGTTCACCAACGGGCAGATCGAGACCACGCTGGTCAAGGCCAAGGAAGCCCGCCGCTTCGCCGAGAAGCTCATCACCATCGGCAAGGTGGGTGACCTGCACCGTCGCCGTCTCGCGGTGTCCAAGCTGCGCGACAAGTCGGCGGTGAAGCTGCTGTTCGACGAAATCGCCCCCTCCTACGCGGAGCGCAACGGCGGTTACACCCGGATTCTCAAGCTCGGCGTCCGTCGCGGCGACGCGGCCGAGATGTGCATCCTCCAGCTCGTCAAGGAAGAATCCGCGACGAAGCCGGCCAAGAAGGCTGAAGTGAAAGCCGAAGTCAAGGCGGAAGCCGCCGTGGCCGAAGCGGAAGCTCCGAAAGCGGAATAAGCCTTTCGCGATTGCTGAACAGGGACCGGATGAATTCATCCGGTCCCTGTTTTTTTGTGCGCAACCGCCGGGCGGTTGCGTATGTCGCATCGGGAATGCCGCCGATGGTTTGATGACAAGAAAAACCCCTCTCGCCCCGAACGAGGCGAGAGGGGTCTGCTGTGTGTGGTGGAATCAGTCGACCAGCGTGGCGTATCCCCATGCGGTGCGCTCGGCGCTGTTTCCGGATTTGCCGCTCCACATGAACTGATGGAGCCGACGCGGGCCGTCGTCGCTGTTGTCGAGGCCGAGGTCGAACCGCAGTTTCATCCCGGACTTCGGCTGAATGCCGAGCGCCTTCCACGGAATCGCCGCTTCCATCGCATAGCCGTTTTTGGTCGGGGTGACGACTGCGCGGACCGGAATCTGTTCCGGTTGGTTGACGATTTCGGAGCCGCCCGCCGGCTGGTTGGCGGAGATGAGGACCTGGCGGTCGGTGAAGAGGAAGGGCCCGCCTTGATCGACCTGTTCGCCGCCGACGAAGAGCTCGACGCAGTCGCTTTGCCAGAGGTCCTTGCCTTTCCGGCTGTTTTCAGCCGGGGTCGGGTCGACGACTTCGGTGAAGAGATAGAGGTTCTCCTTGTCCCAGCAGAGCCAGAAATCGGCGCTGACTCCGCCCGCGTCGGCACCGGAGACGAGACAGGAGCCGTCGATCCGCTCCGAGGGGCGCCCGGGCCACGGTTCGCGGACGCCGTCCACTTTGTGCCCGGCCACCGCGTGCGGAATCTGAAGGCTCTTCGGAGCCCGTTCCCCCGTCGCGCCGCCGGGCCGCCAGACGAAGGGCTTTTCGTTGCCGAACAGCACGTCATAGATCCGGTAATTGGTCTGCATCACTTTGGCGAGAAATTCCTTGAACGGCCGGTCGGCCACGTTGACCAGGCCGATGTTCATGCATTCGCCGTTGTAGTGCTGAAAGAAACGCCCGGTCAGCGCCTGGTCGATGTAGGAGAACCACTGGATTCCGACCACATAGGGCAGCGAGGCCGCCTCTTCGACATAGCTCCGATAAGCGTCGCCGCGCTCGGACTGGCTGCGGACATCGATCACGCCGCCGGCGAGTCCCTGTTCCGAGGTGCCGAAGCTCCATTCCGAGAGCAGGATCGGCTTCCCGGTCAGCTTGTGGATGCGGTCGAGGAGCGTGGGGTCGATGGTCCGGGTGTAGTAGTTGTAACTGAACACGTCGCAGTATTTTCCGCATGCCGTGACGGCGCTTTCGACATTGACGTTCGCCACCAGGAAACGCGCGCCGATCAGCAGGTGGTTCGGGTCGTATTTGCGGAAGGTTTCGGCGAGCAGCTTGAAATAGGCGTCGAAGAAGTGCGCGGTGTAGGCCTCCATGTCGCTCCACGCTTCGCGGGTTTGGACCGGGAGCGGCATATCGGCGAGCGCGTCGAATCCGGGAGCGTTCATCTTCCAGGCCGCGTTGAATTTGCCGATGTCGCCGTACTTCCCGGCGAGCTGCTTGACCAGTTCGCGTTTGGCGGCGATTTTGCCGTCGAATCCGGGAATTTTCCGGGCCACGTCGGGGTAGGGCTGCTCGTTGGCGATGAAGTAGCCGATGATGGTCGGGTCGTCCTTGGATTCCGCAAGTTTGGCGAAGTTTTTGTCGAGATCTTCTCGGACGGCGGGATTGAACGGGTCGCAGATGTCCCCGATGATGCCTTCCGGCTTGTAGAGTCCGGGAACCCGCCCGAATTTCTGCTCGCTGTTGGCCGCCATGCCGCTGGTGAATGCGCCGTCGCTGTTGAATCCCCACTTGCGGAGGCGCTCGATCTGTTCCGCCTTCCATGCGCCCAGTTCGAACGGCTTGCCGGTCTTGCGGATTCGGTTGGCGATATAGAACGAGAAGTCGGTCGCCCAGGAGGCCCGGTACGCGGTCTTGTACTCGCTTTCGTACTTCGGCAGCCAGGCGTAGATGGATTCGCGCCCCTTGATGTAGGTGTAGTCGTCGCAGGGGTTGACCGTGCAGACGCCGAGCTGGAAGAAGACGTTGCCGTCCGGAGTGACCAACACGTCGCGCCCGTCGGCCTTCGCGGTGTGGAAGAATCCGGTCGCTTTGAGGCCGAAGCGCTCCCGGCTGCCCGGCATCCCCCCCCACGGTCCGCGCGCCGGCGGATTCAGCGAAGCGTAATAGGCGCGGTCGGCGGCGACGTCGTTTTTCAGCTCTTCTTCGGAGGTCACTTTGCCGGGGAAGTCGAGCGCGGGGGGCTGGCCGAACCGGTCGACGCGGATTTTAGCCGTCTTCGGCTGTTCCGCGCCGAAGTAGAGAGCGATTTCCTGCGCCTGGTGTTCGGCATAGACATCCTGCAGGATGCTGAGCAGGAATATCTTCCAGTTCCACGCCCGATTGTCCTGAAGCTGCCAGAAAGAGTCCGGTTCGCAACGGATTGAAATCTCGCAGTCGCTGTTGCCGTCGATCAGGCGGACGCGGTCGGTTCGCTGCTGAACCAGATGGGGTTTTGCCGGCAATTCCCGCGGGAACGGTTTCTTCTCGCCGGTCTCGCCGACTGCGAAGAACCCGGTGCCGGCGAAGGTGATCGGAATATACATCTGCCAGTCCAGTCTGCCGGGAGAGGTGGTGCTCATGACGCCGCGGACCGTGTCGCCGTCGCGGGTCAGGACGAGCTTCGGAGCGCCTTCGGCGAGGAAGGTGATTTCCGCCTTGTCGCCGTCAAGCTTGACTTCCGGCTTGACGTTGCTTCCGCTGCTCGGAACGAATTGCGGATAGAGGAGCAGTTGCCGGCCTATCGCGCCGCCATCCACCTCAATTCCGGTGGAGGTGAGTTTGACGGCGGCGGAAGCGGATAGGCCGAGACAGCAGACCGCCAGAAAGTGGAGCATTCGGTTCATACGGGCGTTCCTTTTCTTATTTGCTGAACATGACCCGCCAGTACGGCCCGGCGGCGTTGTCGCCTTCGCAGGCGCGGAGATCGTTGATTCCCTTGGACTCGACCCGTCCGTCCACGAAGAGGACGTTGCGCCGGTCGCTGTGGACGAAGCGGCTGAGCTGCAGGATGGAATAGCTCGCGTTGTAGACGGTGGAGTACACGTTGAATGTCCCGTCGGTCACGTACACGACCTTCCCGAGGGAGGGGCGCGGCGTCTTCCACATGACGTTGATCTGCTCCTGAAGCGTTTTCGGCTTGGTCGTATAGTTGGGGACTCCCGCCGAAGTAGAACTGCCGAACTGGCTGGAGTTGAGCGCGGAATTGCAGGCCGCGCCGGCTCCGGCCCGGCCGCGCGGAATCTGTCCCCAGGAGGGATTCCAGCCGCCCACCGCCTGACCGTTCATATTGGCGACTTCCGTACCCGGAGAAACCTTGTTCATCGCCGGGCAGTTGAAGACGGAATAGTTCTTCGTGTAGGCTTCCAGTTTCTGGAACCAGCGTCCCGCGGTAACCGGCGCGGCATTGTAGTCGGAGGGGCCTCCGTTCGGAAAGTAATCGTTGCTGTCGCCCTGGTACATGCCGGTCGCCTGGCCGATCGATTTGAAGTTGCCGAAGCATTTGGCGCTGTAGGCCCGGTCGCGCGCCTTGTTCAGCGCGGGCAGCAGCATCGAGGCCAGGATCGCAATGATGGCAATCACTACCAGAAGCTCGATAAGAGTGAATAGATGTCGTTTCATCTTACGTCGTTCTCCTTTCAATGAGTTTGGGTTCCACGGTCAATTGAATAAACTGTTTCGGATTCTGAATTTTGTCGAGGACATAATCCACCGCAAGACGGCCGAATTCCTCCAGCGGCTGATGGACGGTGGTCAGCGGCGGATTCTGGTGATCGGAATTCGGATCGTCGTCGAATCCGATGACGGCCAATTCCTCGGGAACCCGGATGCCGTTGTCGAGCGCGGTTTTCAAAAGCCCCACCGCAATGTTGTCATTGCCGCAGACGATGCAGCGCGGAACGCATTTCCGGTCGATGAGATACTGCATCGCCACCCGGCCGTCCTCGTGACTGTAGCGGCCGACGCGCGGAACGTCGGGAATTCCCGGCCCCGCGCCGTTCAGGATCAGTCCGGGGTCCGTCCGGCAGCCGCTTCCCTCCAGCAGGCGGACGAGGGCGCTGGCTCGCTCGGAGTGATGGCTCTGCGGATTCGGCGTCAGTTCCCCGGCGAATCCGACCGACTCGTAGCCCTTGCGCCGGATCAGTTCGGCCACCTGCCGCATTCCGGACTGGTTGTCCACCCCGATCAGGGGAATCGCCGGCTCTCCCGGCAGCGCCGCATCGCCGTTGATGACCACATACGGGTAGTTCCTGCGCTCGAAATTCTCGAACATATCGCGCATCTGCTCCCGTTCCGGGTTCGAACAGAGTGCGAAATTGATCATGATGAGGGCATCCATCCGCTTGATGTTCATAAAGTAGCGGTAATCGACGCCGTTCAGCAGCAGCACCTGATAACCGTTCATCGACGCCGCCGGACCGATTCCGTTCAGCAGCCGGAAGGTATAGGTGGAGAGATAGGAGACGTTGTGGTCTTTCGGCAGCGAGGTTGCGAATCCGATCGTCCGCGTGCTTTCGCCGCGCAGCAGTTTGGCGCCGTAACTCGGCCGGTAGTCGAGCTTCTCGGCCGCTTTCAGCACCTTCCGGCGCGTCTCATCCGAGACCCGGATGTTTGCGGCGGATTCCGAATTCAGGATCTTCGATACCGTTCCGATCGAAACTCCCGCCAGTTGCGCCACATTTCTGATTCCGCACTTCACCATCGGCAATCGATCCTTCTTTCATTGTTCATGAAAACGTTTTATCAACGCCATTAATTATACCGGATTCCGGGGCCGATGTCAAGTGATAAAACGTTTTTCTTTTGACTTTCTTTGATCCTTCCGCGACGGCGCGGCTTGACAATGCCGGGCAATGCATGTATCTTTCGAAGAAACGGAAATTAAAGGGAGGGGGCCATGAGAAGTTTTCCATCTTTCCCTGAGCGTTTTACGCTTTGCCTCGACGGCGCGTGGGAATTCGCCTGGCTGGGCGACCGCGTCGATGTCAATGCGGTGGTTCCTTCGACGGAAGTATTCGGCGAAACCGCCGCCGTACCGGGCTGCTTCGACACCGCGGGCGAGCGGATCGGGCAACGCGGCGTCGGCCTCTACCGCAAGGAGTTCCACTTCCCCGCCGGCCAATGCCGCCTGACGTTCGGCGGAGTCGGCCTCTATGCCCGCTTCTGGTTCGACGGCAGGGAGATCGGGCGTTGCAAGACCCCTTATTCGACTGTCGATTTCGACCTGGCGGTCGAAGACGGCGTCCATGAGATCGTCGTCGCGGTGGACAACCGGTTCGACCCGGTCAACGTTCCGCTCTTCAAGCCGAACACCGATTTCTACGGATTCGGCGGCATCTACCGCAGTGTGGTGGTCCAGCAGTTGCCGAAACTGGCGATCAACCGCATCCGGATCGTGACCGAAGACATCGAAATCGGGTTGATCCGCGTCGAACTGACGCTGCTTGGAATCGCTCCGAAAATTCTGAAATTCCAATACGGGTTCGACGGTTCGGAGATGACCTCCGCCGAAGCGCGCGTGGTCGATAATCAGGTCGCGTTTGAAGTGGAAGTTCCGGAATTCCGGCTGTGGAGTCCGGAACGCCCCGATCTTCACCTGATTGCCGTCAAAATCCGCAGCGATTATGTCGAGGAGCGGTTCGGCATTCGCAGCATCGAGGTTCGCGACCGCTGGATTCTGCTCAACAACCTGCCGATCCGGCTGCTCGGCGTCAACCGCCACGAATCCCATCCCGAATTCGGCCCGGTCCAGCCGACGCAGCTGATGGTGGACGATCTCAAGTACGCCAAGGAGCTGGGGGCCAACTTCATCCGCGGCGCCCACTACCAGCAGAATCCGGAGTTTCTCGAACTCTGCGATCGCATGGGCTTTCTCGTCTGGGAGGAGAGCTTCGGCTGGGGGCAGCCGGAATCGGATGCCGAAGACCCCGCGATCGTTTCGCTCTTCTGCCGCGCCAGTGCGACCATGGCCAGATCGAGCCTGAACAACCCCTCGGTGATCATCTACGGGTTCCTCAACGAAAGCTGTTCCGATACCGTGGCGGGGCGCGAGCTCTACCGCAGGGTGATCGCGGCCATCCGCGCCGAAGACGACTCCCGGCTGATTTCCTACGCCTCCAACCGGTTCGAGCGCGATATCTGTTTCGATCTCGCCGACATCATCTCGATCAACCCCTATCCGGGCTGGATCAGCGAATGTGACGACTGGACCCGCAGCAACCTGGTTTCGGTGGAACCGGCTATTCGCCGCCACGCCGAGTATTTCAGCAAGGCGCATTACTCCGGCAAGCCGCTGCTGGTCAGCGAGATCGGCGCGTGCGGAATCTATGGAATCCGCAGCCGCGAACGCGCCCAGTGGAGCGAGGAGTACCAATCCGATTATTTCGAGGAGGCGATCGACGCCGTTCTCGGGAATCCGCGCTATTGCGGTATCGCGCTGTGGCAGATGATCGATTGCAAAAGCTATGTCAACGCCGGGCAGATCCGCTGCAAACCGCGCGGCTTCAACAGCGCCGGGCTTCTCGACGAATATCGCCGTCCAAAACTTTCGTTCGATACGGTAAAGCGCCTGTTCCGCCATTACGCCGGGAAGTGACCGTACGTGGAAGGTACGGAGTCGTAATCGATCGTTGATCTGAATCTTTTGATGGGGGCTCAATACGATGCGGATGGAAGACATCGCCGAAAAGGCCGGGGTTTCGCAGGCGACCGTTTCGCGGGTGCTTTCCGGGCACGGGGGCGTTTCGCAGGCGAAGACGCAGGCGGTCTTGGAATGGGCCGGCAGGTTCGGTTTTACCCCGAAGCGGCGGCGTCCGCGTCCGGACGGCGGAACGGTCAACATCGGCTTCTTCTTTTCCGGGCGCGATTTCAGCCGGGCGGGGACGGCGCTGCTCCAGAAATTCACCGCCCTCATCCGGGACATTCCGGACAAGTACAGCATCTGTTTCCTGCCGGTCGGCATGGACGCCGCGCAGTTTGGGCGGGAGCTGGTCAACCGCAAGATTTCCGGGCTGCTGATCGCCGGACATCACAATCCGCCCGAGCTGGCGCCGATCCTGAAGACGGTGCCCCATGTCTGGCTGAATTCGCACGACGGCCCGTCCTCGGGCTCCGTCCTGCGCGGAAACCGGGAGGCGGGGCGAATCGCCGCCGCCTACCTGACCGGCCACGGCTGCACCCGGCTCGGCGCGATCCGTGTACCCAGCCGCAACCCCGGTTATGCCGCCCGCATCGACGGTTTTCTTGAGGAGGCGGAGCGTCACGGTTGCCGGGCGCTGGTGTTCCCCTGCGGTGAACCGAAGCAATACTTTGAAGAGATCGAAGTGGCTGAATTGGAAGAGATTCTCGGCAATACCTTCACCGCGCTCTCCGACCTGGCTGAAAGCTGTGACGGCTTTTTCTGCCCGGACGACCGAGTGACCGCGATTCTCTACCGCATTCTCCTCAAGCGCGAACTGATTCTGACCCGCCGGGTGCGGGTGATCTCCTGCAACAACGACCGGAACTGCCTGGCCGGGCTCTACCCGCGCCCGGCGACCATCGATTTCGCGCCGGAACTGTCGGCGAAAATCGCGCTTCACCAACTGCTTCGGCAGCTCGAGAAAAAGAAGGACCGGGAGAATATCCCGGTCATCGTCAACCCGATTCTGGTTCCGGGCGATGAATTATAACGCCGCGAGCAGTTCGGCGGTCATGGACTCGTCGAGCTGGCGCAGAATCTCGCCGACCTTGCGCTTTTCAGCCGCGTCGAACCGGTGGAACGGCTCGACCATGGTGTCGGAGCAGATGCCGCGGAGCGAAAGCGCGCTTTTTACCCCCTTGATCATACTGGACTGGAAGCGGCCGAGCGAATAGAGCCGGCGCTGACGGTAGATCAGCCTCTGGCACTCGCGCATCTCGGCGGCGTCGCCTTTGCGGGCGGCGTCGTACATCCGCACGAAAAGCTGCGGCGTCAGGTTCGCGCCGCCGGAGACGCCGCCGTCGGCCCCGAACAGCACCGCTTCGCCGAGCAGTTCCTCCGGACCGACGAAGATGGAGAAATCCTGCCGGTCGCCGAGCATCTGGATCACCTCGTGGAGTTCGCACATGTTGCCGGAGCTGTCCTTGTATCCGGCGATGCGCGGATTCCGGGCGAGCGCGGCCACCGTCGGCGGGGTGATGTTCACCTTGGTCATGCTCGGCATGTTGTAGAGCAGCAGCGGCAGCCGGGTGCGGGCGGCGAGCGACTCGAAGAAATCGATCACTTCCGGCATTCCGCAGTTGAAGTAGCAGGGCGGGGCGGAGACGAGGTAGTCGGCGCCCGCCGCGCAGGCGATTTCGGCCAGCTCGATCGAGCGGTCCAGCGCGGCGCTCGAAATGCCCACCAGCACCGGAATGCGGCGGCGGACGATGCGGCAGCTCTCTTCGATCATCTGCCGCTGCCGCCGGGGGCCGATGGCGGGGCCTTCGCCGGTCGAGCCGAGGATGAAGAGTCCGTGGACGCCGCCGGCGATGATGTGTTCGAGCAATCGCTCCAGCCCGGCCGGATCGAGTTCGCCCCGCGGCGTCAGCGGCGTGATCACCGGGGGAATGATTCCATGCAGTTGTTTCATTCTGTCACCTCCCGGATTTCCGGAGCTCTTTCGCTTCGAACGGCGCGGCCGGAAATCCCTCTTTGTTGTATAAATTGCAGGTCGGGTTGTCCGCCCAGCCGTAGCGTACCGCCGTGGGGGCGGGGACTTCCGCCGCCCGGACCTGTACCGAGTCGCCGTCGATGGAGGCGTCCGCCCAGTGCCATTTGCCGTCGGCTCCGGCGAGGGCGAAGCCCTCCAGCTCGCTTTGCGGCCGGTTGCGCACCAGCGGCGCGGTCGAGTTGGTCAGCGTCCGCAGCGGATAGGTCGCCGGAATTTCGTATGCGACCAGTCCTTTTCCGCTGTGATCGAAGCGGATGCGCACTTTGTCGCCCTCCAGCTCCGCGTCCCGGAATCGGGGGCCGGAGAACGGCAGCGGTTTTTGGTAACCCTCGGCCAGCGCGACGGCGGCGAGCCGGACGCCGACGGTTTTCTTGTCGCGGGGGTGAATGTCGAGGGCTTCGCCGAGATCGATCAGCACGGCCTGCCCGGTGTGCGGCAGCGCAAGCGTGCGGCTCTGGGCGTCGCGGAGTTCCGCCCAGCGGCTTTCGCCGGGCTCCTTTTCCTTGCTGCGGTAGTTGGCCAGCTGGCAGTGAAGGAAGGGAAACTCCACGCCGAACTCCTCGCGCCAGCTCTCGATCATGGTGCGGAACGACTGCTCGTAAAGCCCTGGTCTCCCGGCGTTTCCTTCCCCCTGATACCAGACTGTCCCGCTGAAGCGGAACGGAACCAGCGGGTGGATCATCGCGTTGTAGAGGCGGCCCGGCTGATGCTGTTGCTGCGGCTGCGTTCCGGGGGGAGGCGGCAGAGCCGCCTTCGCTTCGGCGGAGAGCGGGGGGAGTTCCGCGTCGATGCGATACTCCCAGTTCCGGTCCAGCCGGTTGCCGTCGAGGACGGGGCATTCGATGCTCGCCGCCGGTTCCGCAGTGAAGTAGCGGATGACGATTTCATTGGGGCCGGATTTCACTTGCGCCCCCGGAATCCGGTAGTTCTCCGGCCTCCCGGTTGCCGTCTTCTCGAGTTTCCGTTCGCCGCAGGCGGCGCCGTTCCAGAACAGCGCCGACTCCAGTTTCGCCCGGCCGAGGGCGAGCGCGCAATTCTTCCCGCCGGAAAGTTCCAGCTTGCAGCGGATGGTGACCGCTCCGCCGTTTCTCGGCATGCGGAACGGGAACGATTTCAGCGGCTTCCAGCTCTCCGCATTCGCGGAGGGAGCTTCCGTGTCTTCTCTCCCATACTGCTTCTGCCAGGCCCGGTAGGCGGCGAGATAGCGTTGGAGTTTGCCGTCGTAGGCGGAAAAGTTCCGCTCGATCGCTTCGGCGTTCTTCTTCAACTCCGGCGTCTGTTCCTGCGCCTTGCGGCTGGTCCACGCCTCCACCGGGGTGCCCGGCCAGGAGCTGTTGACGATGCCGACCGGAACGCCGAGCTGCCGTTGCAGCTCCTTTCCGAAAAAGTAGCCGACGGCGGTGAAGCGCGGAACGGTCTTCGGCTCGGCGACCTGCCATTCGCCCTGAAATTCACTGACCGGCTCGGTCGTGCAGTTCTGCCGCACGGTGAAACAGCGCAGCATCGGGTTGGCCGAGGCGGCGATCTCCTCTTCCGCGTTTTCGCAACGGTTGAGGGTGAACGCCATGTTGGACTGGCCGGAACACAGCCACACTTCCCCGACGAGAATATCCTTGAACACAAGACGGTTGCCGCCGGTCACCTCCAGCTCGAAGGGGCCGGGCGCGCTGTTGCTCAGGTCGAGGCTGACCCGCCATTTGCCGTCGGTTCCGGCCTTGGCGGTCCCGCGGTGCGGCCCCAGCGCGACCGCGACCGTTTCGCCGGGGGCGGCTTCGCCGAAAACCGTGGTTCCGGCGGAACGCGCCAGAACCGCGTGGTCGGAGAAGAGGGGAGGGAGTTTCACTTCGGCGGAGGCGATTCCGCCGAGAAGCAGCGCCGCCGGGAGTGCGGTGTATTTCAGGAAGGTTGTCATATGCTTCTAGTCCAGTTCGAGGTTGTTGGCGACTTTCAGCTTCTTCAGCCAGGCGGGGAACTCGGGTTTCCCCTGATAGAGGTTGTTGAAGAAGACCACCGGCATCGACTCCTGGCCCTTGCCGGAAACTTTGACCGGGACGGTCCAGCCGCGGAAGGTGTTTCCGTCGACCTGGCGGAAAAGCGCTTCCCCGGCGCGCTCTTCCTCCTTGATCGGAGAGAGGTTGAGATCGAGCGCG
This sequence comes from uncultured Victivallis sp., assembly GCA_964435365.1. Taxonomy (GTDB): domain Bacteria; phylum Verrucomicrobiota; class Lentisphaeria; order Victivallales; family Victivallaceae; genus Victivallis. The sequence goes on from CAYSZM010000009.1 coordinate 27,340, forward strand.
GGGACCGTTCCGGACTCTTTGCCGCGGTAGACGAGGTTATTGTGGCTGAAGGTGAACCCGGCCAGTCCGCGTTCGGCCTGCACCAGCGCTTCGGAGTTCGCGAGGTCGCTGACGAAACTGTTGCCGAGCACGGTGACCGAGCCGCCGGCGGTATAGCGGCTGGTCTTGATGCCGCCGTTGATGAAGCTGTTCCCGGAGATCAGCAGGTCGTGGGTGAGGTCCACCCGGAGGAAGCGCGGCTCCGCCAGCTTGTTGACGAAGAGGTTGCCCGAGATGACGGTCCGTTTGGAGCTGACGCCGTGCGCGGCGTGGAGCCGGGCGAACTGCCCCTGATAAATCTCGTCGCCCTTGGGTTCGGTGATGACGAGGTTGCCGGTGATCGAGGTGCTGTTGTTGTAGTAGAACACGCCGAACGCCCCGGCTTTGCTGTTCATGGCAAGATTGTTCGAGAAGATCACCTCTTCGCAACCCTCGGCGTCGAAGGCGAGGTCGTATGTGTAGCGGGCGGAATTCCCGGTGACGATCACCCGGCGGCCTTTGCGGCCCCAGGCGAGGGTTTTGCCGTATTCGCCGTAATTCCCGTAGCAGATCACTTCGTAGGCGCCGGTCATGTGCGAGGCGTAATCGGGGTCGCCGAGCTTCATCGAGCGGACGACCGTGCGCGCCGCTTCCGGGCCGCCGGGCTTCAGCGGATTCTGCGGCGCACAGTCGCCGCCGTCCCACACCATCGGGTGCTTGACATGGCTGAAGTTGTTGTTGAAGAAGAGGAAGTAATCGCTGCCGTTATAGAAGCGCATCGCATTGTGCAGCCCGTTGATCCCGACATTGTCGTGGAAGGAGACCCGGGTGCACTGGGTCGCCTGCACGACCGAGCAGAAGTTCTTGAAATAGCTGTCGGCGACTTCGATGTCGGTGCAGTCGACCAGCTCCACCAGCGGCCAGCGGCGCAGTTTGATCCGCGACAGCGGGCTGGGCCGGTCGGCGATGATTTCCTCCGCCGAGGAACGCATCAGCCGGTAGTGTTCGGCGCTGTTTTCGTAATTGATTTCGAAGAGACGGAAGTTTTTGATTCCGTTCCCCTTGATGAGCGAAAACCGCTTGCCTGTCAGGTTTTCCAGCAGCGTCCGGGGATGGATGCGCAGGCTCAGGCGTTCCAGCGTCACATTGTTTCCGGCGATCTCGACGATCGGCTGTTCCGGTTTCCCGGCGGTGTCGAGGAGCAGCGTCGCACCGGGTTCTCCGCGAAGCGTGGTATTCTCGGGCAGAACCAGCCGGGTGACGCGGGTGATTCCGGCGGGAAGCGTGAGGATGTGTTCGCCCTTGTCCAGCCGCGCCTGAAGCGCCGCCGAGGAGTCGGGAGTCGTATCGGCTTCGATTTGAAGCGCTTTGGCGTAGTCTACTTTCTCTTCGAGCGGCGTCCAGTTTGCCGGCCAGACGCCTTCGTTCTCGTCGGCGGGGAGTTTCGGCGAACGAGCCGGGGGAGTTGCGGCGGCGGCCGCCTTTTCGACAGCCTTTTCCGTTGCGGGGGCCTCCGGCGTTTTTCCGTCGGCGCGGGCGGAGAAGGCGACGGTGACCGGCTGTCCGGCTTTGACCGTCACGCTCTGTTCGAGACGGCCGCCCGCCCAGACCCGGGCGGAGACGCCGCGGTCGGTATCGAGGGCGCGGAGTTCGACGTTCGATTTCCAGCCGGTGAAATTACCGTGGTCGTCCAGCGCTTCGAATTCCGGGTTGGCCAGCGTGGCCCCGGTGACTTTGAAGTCGTCGTAGACGGTGAAGAGTTCCGGCTTTTTCTCTCCCGCCTTGACCCGGACGTCCTTCCCGCCGAGGGTGATGGAGATTTTGCCGTCTTTGGAGGGGGTGAAAGAGAACGAGTACTCCTGCCACTCCGGGGGCAGGGGAGCCTTGCTGCGGACGGCGAGCACTGTCGGCCGTTCCTCCGGCTTGACCCAGCCGGGGTTGAAGACGTTGAGCGTGGCGGACGCGCCTTTCTCCAGCTTGACCATGTCGGGAGCGGTTCCCCGAACCAGGATGTCCACTTCGGAATCCGCCGCGAACAGCGCCGACGTGCAGGCGAGCAGCGCCGGAATCAGAAAAAATCGTTTCGTCATGGTTTTATTCCCCCGTTTTGAGCAGATTGCGGAACCCCTTCAACACGTGGAAGGTGATCCGGTTGGAGTCGTGGAAGCGCACCGCGCCGCGGTAGGCCGTCCGGACCAGGTAGATGAGGTCGTCGCCGTCGAACTGCCAGTCGGCGTACTGGAACCCGGTGAGGCGGATCGAATCCTCCTCCCTCAGTCCCGATTCGTCGCGGAGCAGTGTTTTCACCACCCGCCAGTCGCGCAAATTCTCCGATGCGCTGAGCGAGAGGATGTTGCGCTGGCTCGCCGAACCCGGCACCGTGTTGTTGTTGGAGAGCGTAAGATACATTCCGGTCACCGGGTCGCGGCGGATGGTGAATTTATGGGTCCCGCCGGGAAGGCGGATGATATCATGCTCGTAATCAAGCGAGACTGTCTCTCCGCCCGGAGAAACGTTCACCATCGCGGCGTAGTCGGAGTGGGGTTCGGTGCTGAGGCGCATGACGTCCCACAGCGTTCCGTCCGGCCCGGCGACCACGTTGCCTTCGAGGAAGCCCGGACCGTGGTCGCCCCAGTCGGATGGCACCTTGCTCGCGTCGAAAGAGAGCTTGTTGCTCATCCGCCACGAGGCGGCGTCGAGGAGATCGGCGTCTTCCGGCGCGGAGATGACCAGCGCCTGGAATCCGGTCGGCCAGTGCCCGGTTTCATTGTCTTCGAACGCCCGATAGATGCGCCCGTTGTGGAAGGCCACCGGGACCGGCGCGCCGTGGTAGTTCGGCGGCGTCTTCCCTTCGCCGCCCGGGAACAGGAGTCCGCTGGTTTCATCGACCGGCCAGCTCCAGGTGAAACCGCCGTCGTCGCTGCGGCGGATGACGATCGACCCGAAGCAGCGGTCGCAGCCGAGCAGATAGAGCGCGTCGCGGTGCAGGAACAATGTGCACCAGAAGGCTCCGATGATGTTGCTGACGTGCTGGAAGGTCCTGCCGTCGTCTTCCGAGCGGTAAACGCTGGTCAGCCGGGGATGGCTGCCGCGAAATGCTTCCGGCTCCTCGTAAAAATAGTCGTGACAGGCGACGATCGCCCCGTCCGGCAGGCGGACCAGGGCGGGGCTCCCGAGATAAATCCGGCTGCGTTCCGGCATATATTTGACTTCGGTGTAGATCATGTGCGCTTAGAACCTCTTTCTGTAGATGGATTGGAACTCGGCATCGACCTCGCGGAACCAGCGGTTCAGTGAAGCGAGCATATCGTTTTTCCGGTGCGGATACCGCCCGGCAAGATCGTGTTGTTCGGCGGGGTCGTCGGCGATATGGAATAGCAGCGGCTCCGACGCTTCCCCGAGTTCGGTCGTCGGCGCTGGCGTTGTCAGGCGGGAGTCGCCTGCATGGAGCGCCGCGATATCGGCGGCCGCCATGTCGCGCCAGCCGGACCGGGCGGGGACGACCAGCTTCCAGTCGCCCTCGCGCATCGCGGCGTTGCACTCCGGCTGCGGCTGATAACGGTTCCACTGCCAGAAGCGCGGGCCGGATACCGCTTCGGCGCCGCCGTTCCCGCGCCAGAGCGGCAGCCTGTTTTCCCCGTCCAGCCGAAGGTCGGGCAGCGATACGCCGCAGGCGGCCGCCAGCGTCGGCAGCAGGTCTGTGAAATGGAACAAGTTATGATTCTCCCCAATTGCGGTTGCGGCGGGGTGGCGAAGCAGGAACGGCACCCGGATTCCGCCGTCGTGAACGCTGTATTTTCCGCCGCGCAAACCGCAGTTGAAGCGCACCGGGGATAGACCGTCGACTTCAAGGTCGTCCGGCCCGTTGTCGCTGGTGAAGATGACGATGGTGTTCTCTTTGAGCCCGCAGCGTTCCAGCTCCTCGTCGAGCATCCCGATGCCGCGGTCCATCACTTCGAGCATGGCGTAGACCGTGGCCTCGCCGCGGGAGAGCCCGCGCGCCAGGAACGGCTGAACCGCCTCTTCATCGGGCGGCTGGAGCGGCCGGTGCGGCGCGTAGTGCGCCAGGTGGAGGAAGAACGGGCGGTTGCGGTTTTCGCGGACGAAGCGGACCGCCCGCCCGTTCAGGTAATCGGTGAGGTAACGCCCCGCCGCCCCGGCCTGCCGCCCGTTTTCATCGATGGTCCAGTTGAAGTAGTCGCACCCCTGCGGATGAAACGCGGCAACTTCAGCGAAGCCGCGGTTCTCCGGGCGGCATTCCGGGAGGGTTCCGCAATGCCATTTGCCGATGAGCCCGGTGTGGTATCCCGCTGCCCGGAAGAGGTCGGCGACCGTCGTTTCGGCCGGGTCGAGCCGGTCGAGGGCGTGAAGATCGTTGAGGCAGACGCAGCCGGTCCGCTGCGGATACCGCCCGGAGAGGAACCCCGCCCGGGACGGCGCGCAGACGCAGCTTGCCGCGTAGGCCTGGGTGAACCGCAGCGATTCGCCGTGCAGCCGGTCGAGATTGGGGGTGCGGCTCCTTCCGCGGTTGATTGCGGAGAGGTCGCCGTACCCCATGTCGTCGGCCATGATCAGGATGACGTTGGGACGTTCGCAACGCACGGAACCGACTCCTCAGTTGTACCCCGGCGCTTTGTTGAACGAGGTGTAATTGGTGATTCGCTCCGACTTCAGCGTGCTGCCGCTGTTCGCCGCCAGCCAGGCGACGGAACGGGATTCCACGTGGCCGTCATAAAGCTGGAGGTTGTAGTTGAGACCGTGCGGATGGAACGTGTTGCCGGTGTAGAAGAAGTTGGTTCCGCCCGGATTCTGGAGCCCGTAGTTGTGGCGCAGCGGCTTGCCCGCCCGCCACGCGGAGACGTTGATGTCTTCGGTGAGCCCGATGCAGCGCGAAGGGCTCTGCAGGCTGCTGAGTTTGATCATGCCGGAATCCTGTATTTCGCCGGCTCCGGCCAGCCCGTAGGAGACGTTGTAGTCGGAGTATCCGGGCGCAATGCGGATGTCGGAGGCGGGGTCGTTGAACACCTTGTCGCTCGCGATGTAGTTGTTGAAGCGCAGATTCTGCCACCAGCTGTTGATCGCTTTGCTGGTGCCGAGCACGGTGGCGTATCCCCACGCCTTGGTGCGGCTGTTGGGCGGCAGCCAGCTGTTGAAATCGCCCGCGTAGGAGGTGAAGCCGAGACCGAGCTGCTTGAGATTGCTGGTGCAGGAGGATTTTTTGGCGGAGTCCCGCGCCCGGGTCAGGGCCGGGAGCAGCATCGCGGCGAGGATGGCGATGATCGCGATCACCACCAGGAGTTCAATCAGCGTGAAACGGATGTTGGAACGCTTTGTCATGGTTTCTTCCTTTCCTTACAGTTGAAATGTTGCCGGAACAATGCAATGAAAACTGTCTTTGCCCTGTATCGATCGATGGAGATCCGGACGGCCGCCGCCGCCGGTTGCGCCTTTCAAAGCGGAGAGCCGCTTGCGGTACTCGTTCGGGGTCAGCCCGGTCGCCTGCCGGAACACCCGGCTGAAGTGCGGAACGTCGGCGAACCCGAGTTCGGCGGCCGTCTCCCGGATGGTTTTCGCGAAGTCGGAGAGCAGGATGAACGAGCGGTCGATCCGGCACCGGGTGATCTTTTTGCCCGGCGTCACGCCGCAGACCTGGAGGAAAATCCGGGTCAGGTGGCGCGCGCTGACGAAGCAGTAGGCGGCGATCTCATCCACCGAGAGGGAGCGCCCGAGGTTGTCGTTGATGTATTGCAGCGCCGACTGGTAGACCTGGCTGCGGAATTCCCAGCTTCCTTTCTTCGCCTCGTCGGGGTTGGGTTCGGCGGCGGGGAACATCGGCAGGCATTGTTCGCAGATCCCGGTGAGCACCCGGCCCAGCAGGAACGCCGCCTGAAGTTCGCCGGTCGCCTGACGGGAGCAGGCGAGGCGGAGCATTTCCGAGATGTCCCTCCTGACCGACCGCGGGAGGGTGAATTTCGCACAGCCCAGCTTCTCCCAGACCGGGGAGCCGGAGAGGCGCTCCGGCACATAGGCGCGGAACCCCATCGGCTGCGCCTCGGTTCCCTCTGTCCTGCGGCGGTGGAAGAGCGTGGCCGGAATCAGCAGGAGTTCGCCTTCGGCGATTTCGACGCTGCCCTCCGGAGTCTCCCACTCCGACACGCCGCCGAGGGAGACGCGGATTTCGATGTAGTTGTGAATGTGCCAGGGGTCTCCGGCGCCCGGCCCCGGTTCGGGGCAGAACATCGAGCGCAACTCCAGCGGAAGACGGTCCGGGCACAGCTCGTGCAGCGTGCGGCAGATTCCCGCCGCGCGGCGGTTGAACTGTTCCAGCTTTCTGCCGGTGATCGAAGTCGTCGCCATTGTTTTGTTCTCCTTACTTCTTCGCCTTGGCGGGAGGATACTCCTTCCGCTCCGTCCGGGCGGCCTGAAGAGTGACGGCGTCGAGATTGCCGTCGATGCGGTCGATGAAATCCTTCGCCGTGCCGGAAACGAGGATGGTTCCGCCGACCGTGTTGTTGCGGATCAGCAGCCGGCAGGGGGCGGGCCGCGAACCGGAGCCGACGGAGACGGCGACATCGTCGTGCCAGCCTTCGATCCGGTTGTTCTCCAGCACCGCGACGGAGGGGGTCATCCAGCGGTTCCCGACGATGACGGCGGGGTAGGGCTGCTGGAGGTTCTCCTCGGCGCCGGGGCCCTGCGCCTCGTCCTGCGTGTCGTAGGTTTTCCGGGCCGCTTCGGTCGCGGTGAACCCGCCGGAGTAGCGCATGACGTTGTCGCGGCAGATCAGCTCCCCGGCCCCCTTGAAGAGCAGGAACGGGTGCGGCAGCGCCAGCATGCTGGTGAAATCGTTGCCGAGAATCTTGAGGTCGCCCGCCCCCTTCTTCTTGGAGATGTCGGCGTTGACGAACTTGTTGCCGCTGATGGTGAAGTCGCGCTGGTCCTCGTCGATGACGATTCCCCGGACGCGCTCTCCCGCCTCGTTGACGAAGAGGTTGCCGCAGACCAGCACCTGTCCGGCTCCGTACCGGCTGCCCGCCTCGCGGTCGCTCTTGCTCTCCGGCCCGTGGTGGAAGCGGAGCAGCCCGCCCCAGTAGGCGCTCTGTTCCGGGAAGTCGCTGTATTTCTGTTCGTAGGGCTCGTTGCGGACAATGCACTGGTTGCCGGTCACGGTGACCTTGTCTGTCCAGTACATGGTCATGATCGAGTAGCTCCGGGCGTTGATCGAAATGTTGTCGGCGAACACCACGTTTTCGCACCCCTCCACCCCGTAGGAGTAGTCGGTCATGAAGCGCGACACGTTGTTGGCGAAGATCACCTGCCGCGCCCGGTTTCCCCAGGCCAGGGTGCGCCCGTACTCCGCGTAGTTGTCGGTGATCTGGATGTCGTAGACGCCGAAGAGGTGCCTGAGTTCCGACTTTTCATCGGTCGCCACCCGTTCCGCCCCGGCCGCCGCCAGCGCCTTGCGGACCCCGGCAAGATCAGACTCTTCATACGGCAGATTGCGCAGCACGACCGCCGAGGAGCCCTGCGGAATCGCCGCAACCCGCGACGGGTCGGGCGAGCCGCCCCGGAAAATGCAGGGGTAGCGCAGCTTCCGACTCCAGTTGCCGCGGTACTTCAACCCCTTGCTGCCGTAACCGAAATTGACGATGGTGCTGCTGTTGAATCCGATGTTGCCGCTCACGGTGACGTTGGTGCAGAAATAGGTCTGTAGCCCGTGGTTGATTCCCCGAATCCGCGAATCGGCGAAGACGATGTCGGAGCAGTTTTCCAGGAAGATCCCGTTCGGCACCTTGTCGGCGATCTCCCACACCGGCGTTTTATCGGTGTGGGGCGGGAAATCGATGTCGAGGCGGAGAAAACGCAGTTTGTCGCAGTTCTTCCCGTAAACGAGATAGGGGCAGGCGAGCTTGCCGGTCGAATCCGCGTTGCGGAAGACTCCCGCGGCGTGAAGTCCTTCGATGGCGATGTTGTCGCCTTTCAGCACGAAGAGCGCGGTGATCGCCTTGCCTTCCCAGCCGGTGACGGAGCGGAGCTTCGTCGCGTCGATTTCGATCTGCGCTTCGGGGGAGAAGACCAAACGGGTGTTCTCCGGCAGCTCCAGCGTGCCGAGTTTGTAGACGCCTTTGGGGAAGTAGATCGAACGGGTTCCCGCTTCCAGCGCGGCCAGGAGCGGCGCGGTGTCGGCGCCGCCGGTTCCGAGCCGGAGGTCCCGCGCCGCATCCAGGCATTCCGCCCCGCCGAGCCGGAAAAGCGTGAAGGCCAGAAGAAGAAGGAGCGGAATCAGCGGTTTCTGTCGTTGCATGGATGTCTCTCCCGTTTTTGTTGTGTCGTTCACTGACACCATATATTATACTCGAAGCGGGGGCTTGCGCCAATAGCGGTTTCTTGAATAATAAAGACATAATGGTTCCGATATTTCTCTGTTTTCCTGCTTTTATGCAGGGGAACGGTTGAATAAAACAGACAAAGTCGAGCGGGATTTCCGTTTCGTTCCCTCTCTGGCGTTTTGGGGGAAACGGATGGAATTCGGCTGAAAAAAAGTGTGTTTTTCTGAAAAACGGTTTTGAATATTCAAAAACGCATTTCAACCGATTTTCGATCTTTTTTCTGCGGCGGGACGGCGTTTGCGCTGGAAACCGATCGTCGAATGGGGCGGAGTCAAGTATAATAAATGTGACGGCACATGGTAACCCAGGAGGAACTGATGAACCGCGAACAACCGAATATTCTATTGATTCTGACCGACCAGCAGCGGTTCGACTCCCTTTCCTGCACCGGGTGCGGGGTGATCGACACGCCGAATCTCGACCGGCTGGCGGCCGAGGGGACGCTGTTCGAGACCTGCGTCTGTTCGAGCCCGGTGTGCACCCCGTCGCGCGCCTCGCTGTGGACCGGGAAGGATGTGCCGTCGCACGGCGTTTCCCGGCTCTACGACGATCTTGCCGACCGGGAGACGCTCTTCCCGGAACTCCTCCGCCGCGGCGGATACCGCACCGGGCTCTTCGGCAAACTGCACGTCTCCAGCCTGCATAAAGAGGCCAAGGAGCGCCATCCGCACGACGGGTTCGACGTCTACGAGTGGTGCAACGAAGCGCCGCTTTACATGGAGAGCCCGCTTCACGGCTACAGCCGCTGGCTGGCGGCGAAGGACCCCGCTCTCCGCGAAAAACTGATGCGGGAGGGGCGCAATTTGAAACACATCCCCGCCCCGCTCCATTTCACCCGCTGGGCGTCGGAGAAGACCTGTGAATTCATCGAAACGACTCCGGCCGGGCAGCCCTGGTTCGCCTGCCTCAGCGTGTTCGACCCGCACAACCCCTACGACTGCGGGCCGCGCGAATATTACGACGCGGTGGAGGAAAGCCGGATTCCCGACCCGGTTCCGCCGGTTCGCGAACCGCTCTCGGTTCATGCCCGCGAGGCGCGCTCGGGTTATATGGGCGACATCGGCCGTCTTTCCGCCGCCGAGCTCCGGGCGATGCGGCGCGGATACCATTCGACCCTGAAATTTCTCGACGACGAACTCGGCCGGGTGTTCCGATTCCTCAAAGAGAGCGGCCGGTACGACGACACGCTGATCATTTTTACCAGCGATCACGGCGATATGCTCGGCGACCACGGGCTGTTGGTCAAGGGGAATTTCTTCTTTGACGCCTGCGTCAACGTGCCGCTTCTGATGCGTCTGCCCGGCCGCTTCTCAGGCGGAGAGCGGATCGCGGCGCCGGTCCGGAATTTCGACGTGGCCCCGACCATCCTCGCCGCCGCCGGATTTACACCGGAACAGCTGACCGAGTGGATGCCCGAGGCGCGTGACCTCGCTTTGCGGAATTTCCGCGAGACCGTCATCTGCCGCTACCGCAACACCGGAATCTCCTGCCGCAACGGTTACTGGCGCGACCCGGAAATGCACGGCACCATGATTCGCGACCGCCGCTGGAAGCTCGCGTATTACCCCGTCACCGGGGAGGGCGAACTCTACGACATGGCCAACGATCCCCGCGAAGAGCACAACCTCTGGACCGAGGAACGCTTTGCCGCGGAGAAACGCAGGCTTTTGAAGGAGATGGAGTTGCAGGTGTCTTCCGGTGAGTTCCTTCACCAGCCGCCGGGGGGCGAAACGCTCCCGCCCGGCGGATTCCGCATCGACAACCGCCAGGGAGCGGCAAAGCCCCCGGCGGCGATCGCCGGATAAGGTTATTTTTTCGGAAACAGGGCGGAAAGAACGTCGGCGAAGAGTTCCGACCCGCGCTGGTCCGGGTGGTTGATGTTATTCATCATGAGTGAATTGTAGGGAATCCCCTCTTTCCACAGATGGAGGAAGCGGGCGGAGACGTCGGCGATGGCGAATCCGTTCTTCCGGGCCCATTCGCGCAGGAGTTTTACATAGGGGCGCGGATCTTCGGCGATATCCTTCTGGCCGGGGAGGTCCATCCAGTCCGGGCGGACCGGATGCGGCAGCACGATGATCGGCTCCATCCCTTTGCGTTTGAAATCGGCCGCGACCCGGTCGTAAATCCGGTTGAACTCCACCTCCGCGGTCAGGTAGGCGTCGTTGACGAACTCCAGCGTCACCAGGTCGGCGCCGGATTCGACCACCTTCTCCTCGTAATTGTAGGGGGAACCCGACGGTTCGCACTGAAAGGTGTTGATCGCCCGCCCCGGCCAGCCGAGGTTGACCAGCGTGATCTCACTTTGCGGGAAGCGCTTCCGCAGCTCCGCGACGAAGCGGTTGACCCAGCGCTGCTTCTCATCCGGAATGAAGCCGGAATGGGTGACGCTGTCGCCCCAGGCGAGGATTCTGACCGGTTCCCCGGCGCGGAGCTTCGCCAGCGTCCGCTTCAACGCCTTTTCGTCGCCCGCTGCCGGACCGGCAAAGGGCTCGATGAACGGGAACAGCATGTCGTCGGAGAGGCGCATCCGGTTTCGGTCGAAGAAGATGTGTCCGATCAGGGATTCGTCCGGATTCAATTCGGGCGGATGCGGCGTCGCGGCGTTGACCCGGCCGGTTTTGCGGCAGACGTTGCCGTGCTCATCGGCGGCGATTGCGTCGAGACGGTACGGCGAATAGGCGTAGGAGACATAGACGGTGTCGTTCGCGCCGATGCGGGAGTCCGGAGTGCGTCCGAACGCGCCCCATACCGCGTCGAAGTAGTAATCGACGCCGTTCCGGTACGGATTCCCCGCGGCGTCCTCGACCGTCACCGAATCCGGCAGCAGCGCGTAGGAGAGCGAACACTCGCAGGCCTCCAGCTGCTGGAACCGCCGTCCCGCAAGCCATTTCCGTTCCTGGAACAGCGGAACGTCCGCGTGTTTCTCGCGAAGAATCCGGACCGGGGCGGGCGGTTCGACCGTCAGCCGCGCCCGAACGGGCTTCCCGTTTTCCAGTTCTCCGCCGACCTCGACCTCCCAGGCCGAATTGCGGACGGTTGTCATCGAAGCGTTTCTGATCGTTCTCATATTCCTCCCCAGAATAAGAATCCAGCCGGCCGGTCCGGCCGGTCAGTTCGATTTTCGCAACGTGAAGCGGAAAATGCTCCCGACGCCGGGCGTGCTCTCCACTTCGATTTCTCCGCCGTTCTTGTGGACGAGTTCGCGGCAGAGCGACAGGCCCAGCCCGGTTCCGTGTTCCCCGTCGGTTCCGGCGGTGCTCTTGTTGTGAATGAAATCGAACAGCTGCTTCAGCCGTTCCGGCGCGATGCCGGTGCCGGAGTCGCTGACCGATACCGTCACCATCTCCTTCTCCGCTGCGGCGGAGACTTCGATCTTCCCGCCGCCGCCGGTGAATTTCACGGCGTTGGAGGCGAGGTTGCGGACAATGGTCATGACCGTATTGCGGTTGGCGTTGGCCCTGATTCCCGCATCGCATTGGAGGGTGAGCAGGATATTCTTCTGGCGGGCCTGATGCCTGATTCCCGACAGGCATTCCTCCAGGCAGTCGCGCAGGGGGAAATCGCCGGCGACGCAGGAGGTCTCCGCCATCTGGCTCCTCACCCAGTCGAAGAGGTTGTCGAGCAGTTTCAAGGTGGATTCCGAAAGCTCCCGTTGATCCTTCAGGTACTCCAGGGCTTCCTTCGACCGTCCGGCGGCCAGGTCTTCCGAGGCCAGGGCGGCGAGCTGGGTCATATTGCCGAGCGGTGCGCGGAGATCGTGGGCGATGATGGAGAAGAGTTTGTCTTTGGAGGCGTTGAGCTGGACCAGCTCGGCATTCTGTTCAAGCAGTTGCCGGTGCTGTTTGTCGATTTCGCTCCGCTGCTCGTCATTGCGGACTTTCAGTTCCAGCTCGGTCGACAGCATCTCCCTGAGCTTGCTGCGGTAGGAGTTGACGATGAAATAGACCAATGCGATCACCACGATCGTAATCAGGCCGCAAAGAATCAGGTTGAGCAGCAGGGAGTGTAAGATATTCCGGAGTGCATATTCGTCGGATTTGCTCACCACCAGAATCCAGTTGAGTTCCGGAATATACCGGGAGTTGGCGTAAAAGGTCTTGCCGTCGACTTTGTATTCCAGGCTGGAGGAGGTGCCGGAGGCCAGAATCTGCGTGGCGATGCTGGAGAGTCCGGGGAGCTCCCCGAGTTTCCTGCCGTCGGTTCCGTCGGTGGAAAGGACGATTTTCCCTTCCGGCGAAATGAAATACACGACCCGGTCGAATTTGGTGTGATAGGTTTCGATGATCTTCTTGACATCCGTGACCTGCAGGCCGACGCCGGTGGCGCCGATATATTTGCCGTTGAAGTCGAACACCTTGTGGTTGACGAAAATGGCCATGGCATACTGGTGGGCCTGATCGGGATCGACGTTGATCTCGTGATCGGACTTCATCCGGCGGACGCGGAAATACCAGCTGTCCTGCTGATCTCCCTCTTTCACCGTTTTGAGGATGCCCTCGGACTGGTAGTACCGCCGGGTCTGTTCGGATACGAAAAAGCTGGTGAACGTATTGTACTTGCGCTGCGTTTCGGAGAGAAACTGGATCATGTGTTCCGGGTCTTTTTCTCCGTTGATGACCCAGTTGCGCAGAAACGAATCGTTGGCCATCAGCGAGGCGATGAACACTGGGGAGAGCAAATCACGCTGGATTTCAGAATAAATGTTGTCGCTGGTGAGCGGCAATTCATTGGTGATAATCTGGTTGCGCAGCGTCTGGTAAGACACTCGATAGCTGATCCAGCTGGTTGCGGAAAATCCGGCGATCAGCAGCAGAGTCAGCAGGATGAAAAACCGGACAGTCTGTCCATTTCCTTTCATGATATCAGGCCCCGTAATGAATTTTTTTCGTAAAATCCTCCGGATTGCCATCGGGCTCAAGTGATGATACAGGCCTCGGTTTCAGCCTGTCGGACTTCATCGGGTTCGATCCGCAACGCGGTGGTGATTCGTACAACCTCAAAACATCAACGGCTTATAATTTACAGCCATTTATACGATTTTGCAACTTCCGGTTTCGAGATTCGGACATATTCGGCGAAGACCGGCCGGTTTTGAGGAGAAGAGTCGGGTAGTTGGCTTGGCGGCAGGACGGACTGGGCGGCGGCCGACCTGTTCCGGATCGAAGCCGCCGCCCTGTGCGTTGGGGAATCTGCTCTTATTTTCTTTCGTCGGTGACGCCCGGCCAGTCGTCGGTCCGGAACGGCATGGCGGGGAGTCCCGCCCGGTTCCGGAGATTGCACTGTTCCGGATTGTTCTTCCAGCAGTAGCGGACCGCGACGGGGGAGGGGACTTCCGGCGAGGAAACGACGACCGCATCGCCGCGGACTTCCGCGTCCGCCGGGTGGAAACGCCGGTCCGCTCCGGCGATCTCGAAGTTGTTGAGCGGCGGATTCCGTACTGCGAGGCCATCTCCATGATCGAAGGCGAGTTCCGCCTTTCTGTCGCGGAATTCGGCGTTGCGGAACACGGGGCCGGAGAAGAGCCCCGGCTTCCCGTAGATCAGTCCGAATGCCGCCAGCGCGAGGCGGCGGCCGACCTCTTTCTTATTCTTCGGGTGAATGTTTTCCGCCTCTCCGAGATCGATGGTGACCGCAAGCGCGGTGTGCGGCGTCGAGAGCGCCATCGCCTGCGCCTCGCGCAGTTCCGCCCAGCAGAATTCCGGCGGCGGCTGAGAGCCGGGCTGATTGCGGTAGTTGGGGAGCTGGACGATCAGGAACGGCAGGTCCGGCTGTCCCCAGCGCCCGCGCCAGCTTTCGATCAGCAGCGGCAGGAGCTTGCGGTACTGGCGGGCGCGCACCGTGTTCGCCTCGCCTTGATACCAGAGGACGCCTTTCAGTCCGAACGGCGCGAGCGGGTCGATCATGCCGTCGTACAGTGTGCCGGGGTGAAACTGGCTGCGTCCCCAGGGCGGTTCGGGGCGTTTGAGCGACGGGTTCGAAGCGAGGGCTTGCTCCCACTCCTTCAATTTCTTCTCATAGGCGGCGGTCTCTTCCGGGTTCATGTGGGCCCGGGAGCGGGTGAAGCGGTCGAGGATCAGGGCGAAATCCGGGTCTGCGTTCAGCCGTTCCCGCGGCAGGTAGGGGGAGATCGATACTCCTCCCCACGAAGCGTCGATCAGCCCGACCGGAACCCCGAGTTCCCGGTGGATCTCCCGGCCGAAGAAATAGGCGACCGCGCTGAACCAGCCGGATGTCGTCGGGGAGCATTGCCGCCACGGTTTCGGGTACAGCTCGCCGGTCCGCTCGTAAGCGGCGACCCGCTGGACCCGGAAGAGCCGGATATCCGGGTAATCGGAGGCGGCGACTTCCGTCTTTCCGTTCTCCGAGTCCTTGAGCAGCAGTTCCATGTTGGACTGCCCGGCGCAGAGATAGACGTCGCCGATCAGCACGTCCTTGAACGCGAGTGCTTTATCGCCGCTCCTGACCGTCATGACATGGGGCCCGCCGGGTGTTTCCGGCGGCGGCAGTTCGATGCGCCAGCGGCCGTCGGAGGCGGTTTGGGTTTCTGCGTGTTTCCCGGCGACGGAGACCGCCACCGCGCTCCCCGGCTCCGCCTTGCCCCAGACCCGGACGGGGATTCCCCGCTGCAGGACCATGTGGTCGCCGAAGATAGCCGGTACTTCCAACGCCCCCGCCGCCAGGGCGGGCAGGAGCGACAACAGCAAAAGCAGACGTTTCACGACAAATTCCTTCCGGTCAGCGAAAGAGCAGGATTCCGCGCGGCGGCAGCGTCATCTCCCGGCCCGGAGCCGGAGCGGTCGCCGGAAGCGCGTGGAATTTCTCCCCGTCAAGCCCCTTGTTCTTCTCATACCACTCTTCGGAGTAGACGCCGACCGACGGGAACGATGCCCCGTCGAGGCGGACCTTCACCTCCGCGTTCGACCGGTTGTACACCAGGAGCGCCCGGCGGTCGGCGGTGGCGATCGCCCCGACCGCCTCGTGGTCGGTCGAAGCCTCGACCCGCTCGCGCCCGAGTTCGGTGGTGAACATGCGGAACACATGGAAGGCGGGGTGCACCCGGGTGAAATGGTAGTCGTACATGCCGAAGAAGTTGTTGCGCAGACAGAAGTAGTAGACGCGCTCCACCCCGAGCCGCTGCAGCCCGTCGAAGGTTTCCGCCAAGTAGACGGCGGAGTACCACGAGGTGTTGTTTTTCCGCGACGCCTCGCCGCCGGCGCCGGAGTAGCGCCAGTCGAGATTGAGTTCGGAGAGGATCAGCGGAATCTTGCTGCCGTAGACGCGGCGGATCACTCCGACCGAGTCGAACACGCGCTGCGGCGAGGTGGAGTAGATGTGCCAGTCGAACACGTCGAAGGTCGCCTGGTCCCGGTACAGCCGGGCGATCGCTTCGCCGAACGAGGGGTTGCTGCCGTCCGGCTGTTTCCAGGCGGCGTAGCCGGTGACCGGGCCCGCGATGCGGATTCCGGGCGCTTCGCGGCGGATTTTCTCCGCGGCGAGGCGGTAGAGCTGTACGTAGTCGGCAATCGGGTACTTCACGTTCTCCGGCTCGTTCTCGATGGCGAGCAGCCTGATTTCCGGATGGCGCTTGAGGACGGCTTCGGCGAATTCCGCCTTGAAATCCGCATAGGCCGGAATGTCCTCCCGCTTCGGCAGCCCGAATTTCGGCCCGTTCGCGGTGTTGAGCCAGGGCGGCGCACCGAAGCCGAGCGTGATGTACGGCTCCGCGCCGACGCTTTTGACCCCGTCGATCAGGGCGTCGATCTCCGTGAGGTTGAATTTGCCCGGTTCGGGAGTGAGCGTTTCGCGCACCACCACGGTTTCCCCGTTCTTTTTGATCCAGCTCGTTCGTCCGGTCAGCATGAGCCGTATGGAGTCAGGTTTCAGCGCTTCGATGAGTCCGCGGTTGCGGAAGCCCTCGGCGGCGGGGAGCGGGTGGATGTTGATTCCGTAGAACCGCGGCGGAACGCGCAGGAGCGGTTTCCCCCAGTCGACTTTCACCGTGACCGGACGCCCCGGGGCGGCGGCTTCGCCTTCCCGCGGTTTGCCGGGGTCGAACCAGCCGAGCGAGGAGTCGTCGGCGCAGGCGAGCATGGCGAACCCCGCCATTCCGGCCAGAAGCAGTTTGTGCATTTTCAATTTCCCGACCACCAGATGAATTTTTTGCCGTAGGGATGGGTGGAGCTGAAGGTGCAGAGGCTCCCCGCCGTCATCGCCTGTTTTCCGAGGTTCTGCACGTTTTCCGCATGGCCGTCGAAGAGCAGGAAGTTGTTGGAGTTGTTGTGGTGCGCGCTGCCCATCGGGAACTGGTCCCAGATGGAGCCGGCGCCGTCGGAGATGTAGTACCAGAAGCCGGTCGTGGACGACAGCGTTCGTTCGATGTTCCAGCGGTCGACCATCAGCACCGAGCGGGCCGCCTCGCGGATCTTGCCGGATTTGACGAAGAGAACCGGGTAGATCGGGGAACTGGTCTGCCGCATGAAACGGTTGAACGCATAGCCGCAGCCGTTTTTCTTCCCTTCCACCTTGAGGATGGCGGGGCAGTACAACGTGTTGAGCATCTTGCCCTTGTCGCTCATAATCGAGTTGGTTCTCTGGATGTAGTCGCGGATTCCTCCTTTGTCCGATCCGAGATACCAGCCGAGCGAATTGTTGCCCGTGCCGACATTCGTGCTGCCGACCGGCGGAACGCGGTTGTCGCCCTCGTACATGAAGTAGGCCGTCCCGATCTGTTTGAGATTGCTGGTGCAACTGATGAGCACGGCCCTTCCGCGCGCCTGGTTCAGCGCGGGCAGCAGCAACGAGGCGAGAATGGCGATGATGGCAATTACGACGAGAAGTTCGATCAGTGTGAACTCCCATGGCCGGCGGGGGGCGATGTTCCTCCGGTTTTCAGGTACGCTGCTCTGTCTCATGATATTCTCCTTTGATGATGAGGGGAACGTTTCGGGAACTTCAAGCAAAAAATGCGTCATTCATACAGGGGCGGTCACCGGATGCAATGAGCGAGTTCCGGCGCGGCGGTTTCCTGTTTATTCCCGGTCTCCACCGGCGGCACAATGCTGGAGCCGGGGTGGAAGATCATCGGAATCACCTCCGGCATGAACAGGATTCCGGGTTCCTCCAGTTTGCGGATCAGGAGTTCCACCGCCCGGCGGCCGATTTCGAAGAACGGCACCTGAAGCGTGGTCATTTCGAAGCCGAGCTGGGTGAGCAGCCGCTCGTTGATCGCAATGATCGAGAGCTCTTCGGGGACGCGCAGCCCGAGGCGGAGGGCGGCGGTGTGCAGCACCATCGCCTCGTTGTTGCCGTAGCAGAGGATGGCGCTGGGGCGCTCCCGGCGGTTGCCCAGCCAGTCGAGCAGAATCTGAAGGCGGCAGTCGACGTCGGTTTCGAGCGACAGCACCAGCGAGTCGTCGACGCTGCCGAAGAGTTCGCTCATGGCCATGGCGTAACCGTTGAACCGCTCCGCGCCACTGTGGTGGGTGCAGTGGATCAGCCGCAGGTAGCCGATCCGGCGGTGGCCGAGCTGGTGGAGCCGGGAGACGGCGAACCGCGCTGCGCCGCGGTCGTCCGGAACCACGCAGTCCGACGGCATCAGCGCGTTGATCCAGATGTGCGGAATCGACTGCCGGTCGACCAGGTCGATCACCGCTTCCGGGATGGCGTTGCTGTGGCCGAACAGGACGGCGCGCCCGGCGAACCGGCGCAGAAAGAGCAGCAGGTCTTCCTGCGAATCCTTGATCGCATCGGGAATCTCAAGCAGCTGGAGCCGCCAGTCGGTCCGGCGCAGCCCAGTCTCGATGCCGCGCAGCAGATCCAGCGGCAGGTAGCTCTCGGAGAGGTTCTCGTTGACCAGAAGCGTGATGAACTGCGGTTCGGCGGAACTTTCCGGCGTGAGCAGGTAACCGGTTTCGGTCGCCAGTTCCTGAATCCGGGCGCGAAGTTCCGGAGAGATCTTGTCGGAACCGTTCAGCGCCAGCGACACCGTCGCCTGGCTGACGCCGATCAGCCGCGAAATATCCGCCTGCCGCATCCGGGAACGCACTTTGTTCACCATGACAATTACCTCCGGTTATAACGGTTCCGGCGGCCTTGACCGCCTCGCTTACAGTGATCTCCGGCTCCGTGTCCCGATTGGCCCGCCGGATGTTTTATAAATGAAATTCAATCTGGTAATATTTTATAACAAACCGCATTCAATGTCAAGAGGGAAAGGGAAAAAAACACGTTTTTTATCAATCATTCCGGTTGATGCCGGCATATCGCGAGGGGGGAAGCCCTTCGCATCGGGTGTTAAGGATCGGCTGAAATTCCGGTTGCATTTCTGTTTTGCGGTGTTATATTCCTGATAGCAACAACCTCGGGAGGAATTTTCAAATGCCGTATGACGTAGAGACCATCAAGATCGAGCCTGCCGCCTTCGAAGACCTTCCGGTCATCTCCCGCCTTGCCGGAATGATCTGGCCGGACGCTTACCGCAGGATTCTTTCCGAAGGGCAGATCGAGTACATGCTGACCATGATGTACGACCTGCCGGTTCTCGAGGACGAATATCGCAACGGCACCCGGTTCGATATTATTTTCGACGACGAAATGCCGATCGGATTCGCCAGCTACGGCCATTGCGACGACCATGCGTGCGATTGCGTCAAGCTGCACAAACTCTATCTCGACTCCGCCTATCACAATCGCGGAATCGGCACGCTGGCGCTGCGCCATGTGATCGAGGAGGTCCGCCGCAAGGGGTACAAGGTGCTGCACCTCAATGTGAACCGCAACAACACCGCGGCGATTCGCGCCTATGAACGCAACGGGTTTTACAAGGCGCGCGAAACCGTCACCGATATCGGCAGCGGTTATGTCATGGACGACTACGTGATGGAGCTTGAGCTCTGATTTCCCGGCATCACCGGGTCTGGGTGACGCTCACTTTGACGGCTGTCGGGCCGGAACCTTCCGGCAGCGGGATTTCCGCGAAGAACGCGGTGCCCGGCTCCACCCGGGAGACGGAACGCAGGCCGTTGGCGAAGGTGATCATGCGCGGCACGCTCTCCGCTCCCCGGGTCGCTTCGATCCGGAAACGGAAATCGCCTTCCGCCTTGCGGGTCAGCAGGAAAAGAAGCTGAACCGAACGGTCGGTCGTCCGGCAGCGGATTCGGAAATCACGGGAATCGGATTCCACCGGAGGACCGAACGCCGCGAATTCCTCCGGCGTGACCGCTTTCAGGAACGGCAGTTCCGGCTGCGGCACCACTTTCGCCAGCTTGCGAAACACCACGAATTCATGTCCGTACCAATTGACGCAGGTGACCGGAATGACGGTCGGGTCGTCGAACAGTTTCCGGCGCACCTGATCGTCGTCGGTTCCCGGCAGCACCTCCAGAATATAGATGGACCCGGAAGCGGCCGGGTCTTTCGGGTCGCGGGTGGGGTTGTCGAAGAGCAGGTGCGCGCGGATTCGCTGCGGCGCATAAACCGTTTCTCCGGGCGGCAGGCAAGACCTCAGAAAGAGCATCAACTTGTCGCATTCCGGCCGCTCGAGAATCATCGAGAACGAATATTTTCCGTAAGTGGGGCTTTTGCCGGCCAGCAGGAACAGTGCGGCGACGCCGAACAGCGCCGCGGCGAGCGCGCCGCGCAGCTTCCGCCGGTTCCCGCCCGCGTACAGTTTTGCCGCTCCGAATATCGCGGCGGCGATCACCAGGCTGTTGAGCTCGACGCCGTATTGAAGCACGACGTTCTGAAGATCCCGGCTCGACTGGAGAAGGACTCCGGCCAGCAGCGGCAGCCCCGCCAGCAGCAGTTTCGGGTAGTGCGGCAGCAGGAAGACGAACGGCAGCAGCAGGAACAGCACGAATTCGAAATTGTTCACCGCGAACAGCGTCATGAAGAACGCCGTCGGCCGCAGCACCGGGGAGAGAACCACCTCTAGCGGCGTATTCCCGAGCTGTGAGAAATGGAACATCTGGTTGTAGTTTTCCCCGTTCGCCCCCATTCCGGTCGCTCCCGCCGGGATCACCCAGTGACTGAGCACCACAAAGACCACCGCCATCGAAACCGCCAGTGCGGCGGCCGTCTTATATTTCTTCTCTGCGGCCAATACAAAGGCGTAACCGAACCAGAACACCGCCGCCGTCTCCTGGACGAAAAGCGTGAAAACCAGGACGCCGATTGCGGCCGCATGCCACTTGCGTTCCCGGAACAGGAAGAAGAGCAGAAAACAGCTCGGCAGCAGGTTGATCGGGTGAAAACTGTAGAAGAGCGACAACGGCTGGTTGCTCACCACCGGCGTGAAGAGGAAAAAGAGACTGAACGCGACGGCGACCGCCGGCGGCAGCTTCAACTGTCGGCCCAGCAGATAGATCAGCGGCACGGCGGAATAGATCAGCAGGCTGTTCATCAGGAACATGGTCTCGGGGGAGGGGGAGACCAGGAGCGCCGCCGTCATCAGCAGATTGAGCGCCCCGTTCCAGTGCCCGCCGGCGACCAGCCAGTCGTGAAGGCTCCCGCCGCCCGAGGCGAGCTTGAGATAATGCTCCGCGTAAATTCCCCAGTCGGAATAGAAGAGGAAGAGCCGGTTGTAGGCCGCCTCCTGCATGTGGAATCCCCAGAAAAAACCGATTGCCGCCAGCAGGAGCGAAACCAGCAGTCCGCCGCGCGGATGGAGCCGCTTTGCCCGGTCTTCGAACGGCAGCGCATCCCCGGTGCCGACGCAGTGCCGGTAGCAGCCCCACGCCGTCAGCAGGAACGCGCCCAGCAGGGGCAGCGGAGTTCGGGTGAAGGGAATCAGCAGCAGGAGTCCGGCGGGAATCAGCGGCAGCCAGTTTTTTCCGCTCGCTTTGAGCCCCTCCCATCCGTTCTTTCGGGCCGGGAGGTAGAGCAGCAGAAATGCCGCGACCGCCACCGAAACCGGAGCCGCCCAGACCGGAGTCTCCGGCTCAAACAGGAACCAGCGGGAGACCGGGTCGAATGCGAAGATTTCCCAGAAGAAAACATAAATTCCGAAAGCCGCCGCCAACACTTCCGCCAGCGCGGGAACCACTGCTTTCAACCGATCGTCCACGCTCCCACCTCCGGAAATGACGGCGATGCGTCTATTGGATTATTTGACTCCGCGCAGGAAATACCGTTTGAAGAACCGTTCCGGATCGAGCGAACGCTTCGCATGGCGGAGCGACTCTTCGTTCATATCCTGTTCGCGGTTCATGAATTTCGCTTTGTTGCGGAGCGCGATCGCCAGCTGCCAGGTCAGCGTCTGCGGGGCGCCTTTCGCGGTATGGTCAGCCTTCTCGAAATGAATGTCCACCGTGTCCGGCGCAATCATGCTGTAGACCGAGAATCCGGCGGGGTAATCCGATTCGGCATAGAGGACGATTCCGCCCAGCCCGAGCTCTTCGAAGTGCTCCCAGGCATGAGTCATCGCCTGATTTTCCTCTTCGAGGAATTCGCAGGAGGGAAGCCGGGAGTTGAGCTCCCTCGCCAGCCGCGCCACCGCGGGAATCTCATCCCGGGTGATCTTCCGCACTTCGGCGTAGGGCCAGTTGGTCTGGAACTGTTTGACCAGATTGTGCTTCTTGCGGAGCTTCGGCCCGGAGAAGGTTGCGATCTTCTCGATCGAATAGAGATAGTCGATCGCGCCTTCGTCGTATTCCAGCTCGAAAAACTGGTCGCAGTCGGGGTGCCGGTCGAGGAACTCCTCGGGCACGTCATAAACTCCGCCTTCGGTCAGCCCCGCTTTGACGAACGCGTCGGAGATATGCTTGAGCTCTTCAGGCGGCGTCCACTCCCCGATGGGATAATGGATGGCACGGTTCGCCTTTTCGTAAACCACGAGACGGTTGCCGATTTCCGCGAAGGAAATTCCGTACGGCTCCCGGTACATGAACAGATTGGCGAAACTGCATTCGCAGCTCTGCGTCGGCTGGAGCTTGAGTTTTTCTTTGAAAAGCCCGTGATCGGCCAGCGTGACGGGACGGAGATTCAGATCGATTTTCATTCTACGAGGACCAGATGCTGTCTTCCTGGAGCATGACGCCGGTTCCCTTCGCAACCGCGTTGAGCGGCTCTTCCGAAACGAACACGGGCAGCCCGGTTTCTTCGGTTAAAAGTTTGTCGAGCCCGCTCAACATTGCGCCGCCGCCGGCCAGCATGATGCCGCGGTCGATCAGGTCGGCCGCAAGGTCGGGTGGGCAGCGCTCCAGCGTCGCGCGGACCGCTTCGATGATGGTTGTGACCGGTTCCTGGAGCGCCATGCGGATTTCAGCCGCCGTGATGCGGACCGTCTTCGGGACGCGGGACACCATGTCCAGCCCCTTGACTTCCAGACTTTCGTCGTCTTTCACCGGATAGGCGCTGCCGATACGGATTTTAATCTGCTCGGCGGTCAGTTCGCCGATCATGAGATTGTACACTTTTCGGAGGTGCTGGGTGATCGCGGTGTCGAGCTCGTCGCCGCCGACGCGGACGCTTTTGGCTCCCACGATGCCGGAGAGCGAGATCACCGCCACTTCGGTCGTGCCGCCGCCGATGTCGACGATCATGCTGCCGGCGGGTTCCGCCACCGGGAGACCGACGCCGACCGCCGCCGCCATCGGCTCTTCGATCAGCACGACTTCACCGGCTCCGGCCCGCTTGGCAGAGTCTTTGACCGCCCGCTTTTCCACTTCGGTGATCCCGGAGGGCACCGCGACCAGGACGCGCGGGCTGAGCAGCCGCTTGCGCCACGGCACGTAACGGATCGCCTTCTGGATGAAATAGCGAAGCATCTCTTCGGTGATTTCGAAGTCGGCGATCACGCCGTCCTTCATCGGCCGGATGGCCCGGATGTTGCCCGGGCATTTGCCGAGCATGCTTTTCGCTTCGCTGCCGACATTCAGGACTTCGTGAGTACTCTCTTTGATCGCCACCACCGAGGGCTCGTTCAGAACGATTCCGAGGTCCCGCACGTACACCAGGCAGTTGGCGGTTCCGAGGTCAATTCCGATATGGGTCGAAAAAAGTTTTGCAATGCATTGAGTGCTCATCGAACCTGATCCTGAATTGTATGGATTTTCTCACACAAAATATTCTTCATACTATAATAGACCTTGGTTTGAAGGAAATTGCAAGCGCAAAGCCGGATTTTCTTGCAAAAGTGGCGGCTTTTTCAGCTTCACGATTGAAAAAAACGCCGATTTATGGTATCTTAGTTCGAAAGGACGCGATCCAGTTTCGCGGCCACCGGCAAGCCAGGGGGGCAGCACGATGGGCGGACGCCCGGTTTATTTGCTCGACATCAGGCGGGATTTCCCGTCTCCGCAGTTCAAAAAAGTGGTTTTAAAGCCCGATATGTGGCGCAACGGCATGGCGGTTCGCATGCCGAATCATCTCGGCGACGCCGTGATGGCGCTGCCCGCGCTCGGCCAGCTCCGCAAGGTGATCCCCCGCGACTGCGCGCTCTACTGCATCATTCCGCCGGGCCAGCAGACGCTTTACCGGGCGCTGCCGATCGTGAGCGGCGTAGTCCCTTTGACGCGCATCCATGCCGGCTGGTGCCGGGAGGATTTCGTCAATCTGCACCGGCTGCGCCTCGGCGTCGGCGTGCTGTTCAACAACTCGTTCCGCGATGCGCTTTCGATGCGGCTGGCGGGTGTTTCCAATCTTTACGGAGCGAGTGCGCGCTTCCGTTCGTTCCTGTTGCGCAAGGCGTTCAAGTTTCCGGCGCGGCCGGACGGCGAGCCGGCCAATATCCACCACGCCAACCGCTATCTGGCGATCGCCTCGGCGCTCGGCGCACCGGAGTGGGACGGCAAACTGCCGGAATTCCAGCTCTCGCCCGCCGCCGACGAACTGACTCCGGAGATCACCGCGCTCTGCGAGCACCCCAAACTGCTGACCGTCGCCTCCGGCGCGGCCTACGGCGCGGCCAAACGGTGGCCGAGCGAGAATTTTCGCGAAGTCGTCGCCCACTGGGTCGAATCGGGGGGGATTGCGGTCGTGCTCGGCTCCGACTCCGAACGCGGAATCGGCGATGAGGTGATTTCCGGGCTCGATCCGCACAAGGCGGTCAATCTGTCGGGAAGCACCTCGCTGGCCGAACTGATGCAGCTTCTGCGTCATTCGGCGATGACGGTGGCGAACGATTCGGGGGTGATGCATCTCTCCGCGGCGCTTGGGCGGCCCGGCGTCGCGATTTTCGGACCGACCGATTTTACCGCGACCGGTCCGATCGGGGCGAACTGGCGTCTTCTTTACGAGAAGCAGCCCTGTTCGCCGTGTTTCCGGCGCGAATGCCCCAGGGGGCTGCAGAAATGCATCCGGTCGATCACGCCGGAGATGGTCATCACCGAGATGCAGGAGATTCTGGATTGCCGCTGTCCGGGGCTCCGGCCAGCGAAGTGATTGCCCTCGTTCTCTTCAGGAAGAAACTGCGGATTACCGCCGCGGGGACCAGGACGAGCGCGAGCGCTTCCAGCCCCCAGTAGAGGAACCACTCCCAGGCGGGGACGCGGCGGTCCCCCATCAGCCGGTAGTCGTCGGCGGCCACGAAACCGATCACCCTTCCCAGCCGGAGCGGGTCGAAGATGAGCCCGAGACTCCAGTAATCGTTGAGCATCCACACCCAGCCCACCCAGGTGAGATAGACCGACCAGAGCCCCAGCAGGAGGGCGGCGAAGTACATCGAGGACTTGGTCAGGCAGCCGCTCCGCCGGGCGGCGGCGACGACGCCGTAGCCGTTCAGGAAAGCGAAGGCGAAGAGCACCGAAATGGCGATCGAAACCCAGGCCAGGTTGTAGACGGCCAGCGCGTAGAGAAAACTTCCCGCCGGGACGACGACAAGCGCCCAGAGCAGGGCAAGCAGCGTGAATTTCCAGCATTGTCCGCGGGGCGGAGTCGCGATTGTATCCTGAACCATTTCGGCTTGGTCTCCTTTTTTTTAAGATAGTTCCGGGCGCGGCGGAATGCAAGGAAAATTGCAAAATCAATGTGAATCCGGGATTTCCGGCGGGAAATTTCCGTCGAAGCGTGCTATATTATCAGGTCTGTATCAACATTAACCCGAGAATCATGGAGTGAACAAGCAGAAATGAGCACACGCGAACCTTTGCCGCGCGCCTACGAACCGGGCGCGGTGGAAGCCCGGTGGTATCCGTTCTGGGAACAGTCCGGGTACTTTCACGGCAAACCCGATCCGAAGAAGAAACCCTATTCGATCGTGATTCCGCCGCCGAACGTAACCGGTATTCTCACCCTCGGCCACGTGCTCAATAACACGCTGCAGGACATCCTGATCCGTTATCACCGCATGAAGGGCGAGGAAGTGTGCTGGTTCCCCGGCACCGACCACGCCGGCATCGCCACCGAGGCGCGCGTCGAAAAGTATCTGCGCGAAAAGGAGAACACCGGTCGCGACCAGCTCGGCCGCGAGGTGTTCATCGACCGCGTCTGGAAGTGGAAGGACGAATTCGGCGGCAAGATCATCCGCCAGCTCCGCACGCTGGGCTGCTCCTGCGACTGGGAGCGCGAGCGCTTCACCATGGACGAGGGGCTCTCGGCCGCCGTCCGCAAGGTGTTCGTCGAGCTTTATAAGAAGGGCTATATCTACCGCGGCCAGCGGATGATCAACTGGTGCCCGGTGGCCAAGAGCGCGCTCTCCGACGAAGAGGTGATCTACCGCGACGTGGCGGGCAAGTTCTACTATTTCCGTTACCCGCTCTCCGACGGTTCCGGCCATCTGGTCGTGGCGACCACCCGGCCCGAGACGATGTTCGGCGACACCGCCGTCGCCGTCAATCCGGAGGACCCGCGTTACAAGCACCTGATCGGCAAGACGGTGAAGCTTCCGCTGACCGACCGCGAAATCCCGATCGTCGGCGATGAACACGCCGACCCGACCAAGGGAACCGGCTGCGTCAAGATCACCCCGGCGCACGACCCGAACGACTTCGAAGTGGGCCAGCGCCACGGTCTCGAAGTGGTCAACGTGATGAATTCCAACGCGACGCTCAACGCCCGCGCCGGCAAGACCTTCGAAGGTCTCGACCGCTTCGCCGCCCGCGAGCTCGCCGTCAAGATGATGGAAGAGCAGGGGCTGCTGGAAAAGGTCGAAGAGATCCGCCACGCGGTGGGATATTCCGAACGCGGCGACGTGCCGATCGAGACGCTGGTCAGCCACCAGTGGTTCTGCAATATGAAGGAGCTGGCGAAACCGGCGATCGAAGCGGTCGAATCCGGCAAGATCAAGTTCCACCCGGAACGCTGGAGCAAAACCTACTTCCACTGGATGGAGAACATCCAGGACTGGTGCATTTCGCGCCAGATCTGGTGGGGCCACCGCATTCCCGCCTGGTACAACGACGCCACCGGCGAAGTGTACGTCGGCGAAGAAGCGCCGACCGCCCCCGGCGAATGGCGGCAGGAAGAGGATGTGCTCGACACCTGGTTCAGCAGCTGGCTCTGGCCGTTCTCGATCATGGGCTGGCCGGAGAAGACGAAGGAACTCGAATACTTCTACCCGACCGGCGACCTGGTGACCGGGCCGGACATCATCTTCTTCTGGGTGGCGCGCATGATCATGGCGGGCTGCGAATTCATGAAGGAGATTCCGTTCCGCAACGTCTACTTCACCAGCATCATCCGCGACGACCAGGGGCGCAAGCTTTCGAAGTCGCTGGGGAACTCCCCGGACCCGCTCGACGTG
The DNA here is from genome assembly GCA_964435365.1 of uncultured Victivallis sp. GTDB lineage: Bacteria > Verrucomicrobiota > Lentisphaeria > Victivallales > Victivallaceae > Victivallis. Next base: position 54,427 of record CAYSZM010000009.1, read on the forward strand.
ATCGCCGAGTACGGCGCCGACGCGCTGCGCTTCACCATCACCTACATCGCGCCGGTCGGCATGGACATCCGTTACAGCAACGACAAGTGCGAGATCGGCAAGACCTTCGCCAACAAGCTGTGGAACGCCTGCCGTTTCCGCCAGATGCAGGGCGACGCCTCGGAGCACTTCCGGGCGCTGCCGCCGGAACTCGCCGCGAAGCTCTCCGGCGACGAACGCTGGATGCTGGCGAAACTCGACGCGGCGATCGACTCGATCAACACCGCGATCGCGGAATTCCGCTTCCACACCGCCGCGCACGAGGTGTACGACCTGGTCTGGTCGGACTTCTGCGACTGGTTCATCGAAGCCGAGAAGGTGCCGATGCGGGCCGAGGGCGAAGAGAAGGCGCGGGCGCTGGCGGTGCTCGACTATGCGCTTTACCGGATTCTCCGGGTGCTGCACCCGTTCATGCCGTTCATCACCGAAGAGCTGGCGCACCAGATGGGCTTTCTCGAAGAGGGTGAGACGATTATGTTCGCGCCGTTCCCCGAGGACGACGGCTTCCGCGGCGCCGATGCGAGCGAACTGGCCCGGATCGACGGCAAGTTCGAGCTGGTTCGCGCCGGACGTTTCCTCAAGGCCTCCTACAACCTGCCGGACGGCAAGAAGGTGAAGTTCTTCGTCAAGGCGCTCGACGCCGACGCGCTCGCCTTCCTCGAAGCCGAGAAGGCGTCGGTGCTGAGCCTGCTCAATGCGGAAGACGTCGAATTCACGCTGGCCGACTACGACCCGGCCGCGCACGGCGCCGCCCCGTCGCAGGTGAGCGGACTCGGGACGATCTACCTGCCGCTGGCCGACCTGATCGATATCGCGGCGGAGAAGGCGAAACTCGTCAAGCAGAAGAAGGAGCTCGAAGGCTGGATCAACGGGACCAAAGCCCGGCTCGGCAACGAGAAGTTCATGGCGAAAGCCCCCGAAAGCGTGGTTGCCGACGCCAAGGCGCAGCTAGCCACGATGGAGGAGAAACTCGCCCGGACAGACGAGCTGCTCGCTTCGCTTCAGTAAATCATTCCGCCGAGCGAGCGATAGAGCTCGAACGGTTCTCGCGCGGCCTCTTCTTCGAGGGGGCCGCGCACTTTTATGCCGCGGTTCTCGAGGGCGCGTTGCCAGTCGGGGACCTTGTCGCCTTCGTCGAAACCGGCCTTCCGGGCGAATTCTCCCGGCGCGCCGTAGACGAGCGAAGTGACTTTGCTCCAGAGCGTTCCGCCGAAGCACATGACGCAGGGCTCGCAGCTTGACACCAGTTCGCAGTGCGAGAGGTCGAAGGTCTTCTTCGCCTCCTGCGCCGCCGCGATCGCCAGCATTTCGGCGTGGGCGAGGGACTGTCCCGACGGGACCACCACGTTGACCGCGGCCGAGACCAGCCGGTTGCTGCCGCGCTCGAAGACCGCCGCCGCGAACGGCCCGCCGGTTTTTTGCCGCACGTTTTCGGCGGCCAGCGCGATGGTCCAGCGCACCCGTTCCTCCGGCGACGGAAGCGTCGGAGCATTCAGGCGCCCGGTGAGCCATCCCGGCATGGCGATGCCGGAAAGAAAAAATTCTGTTTTTTTCTCCATTTCTTTCCTCCTGATTCAATATATCATGAAAATTCTCATTTTTCAACCGGTTGCATTTTGAAAAAACGGTGCTATCTTAACTTTGAAAGGCCGCGTAAGGGAGTGCGGCCGTTACCCCGGAATACGAGGAGGACGTATGAAAAAGGTATGGATTTGCACTGTCGTTCTGGCTGTCATGGCAATGGCCGGATATCGGATTTACGCGCATTGCGAGATTCCCTGCGGCATCTACGACGATCCGATGCGGATGAAGATGATCGACGAACACATCCGCACCATCGCCAAGAGCATTCACGAGATCGGCCACCTCGAAGAGGATGCGAAGCCGAACGCGAACCAGCTCACCCGCTGGATCATCAACAAGGACAATCACGCCGACCAGCTTCAGGAGATCGTGACCCAGTATTTCATGACCCAGCGGCTCAAGCCGGTCGCGCCGGGTGCGCCGGGCTACGATAAATACGTGAAGGAACTTACGCTTCTCCATGCGCTGCTGGTCGAAGTGATGAAGTCCAAACAGACCGTCGACCCGGCGACGGCGAAGAAGATGGAAGAGCTCTCCGCCGAGTTCGCGAAGAGCTATTTCGGAGACAAGGCGAAATAGGTTGGTTTTCGGGATGATTTCTCCGTGAAATGTTTGTGCATTTTGCGGAGTTTTTTTACACAAGGAACAGGAGACGGATGCTGTGAAGTTCTATTATTTCAACTCGACCCACTGGGAC
>CAYSZM010000010.1:0-55611 GCA_964435365.1 uncultured Victivallis sp.
AAAACCTCTGGTCCGCCGCCCACGGCTCCGGCCGCAAATGGAACCGGCAGGGGGCGCGTTCCCGGCTTGAGGCGCGCTTTTCTCCGGAGAATCTGCGCCGCACCCGGCTCGGCGGAATCGTCGTCTGCACCGACCGCAATTTGCTCTTCGAGGAGGCTCCCGAAGCCTACAAGAACAGCGAAGCGGTGGTCGGCGACCTGGTGCGCGCCGGGCTGGTCCGGGTCATCGGCAGCCTGAAGCCGGTGCTGACCTACAAAGAGCCGAAGGAGAGGTGAATTTGATGAAACACCGTTTTCTGGAAATCACCTCGGGGCAGGGGCCGGACGAGTGCCGGCTGCTGGTGCAGAAGCTCGGCCTCCGCCTGGCCGCCGAATTGCGCGGTCACGGCGTCGCGGTTCAGCCGGTCGGGGGAGAGGAGGACGACGCATTGCCGCGTTCGCTCCTCTTCGAGCTCGACGGCCCCGGAATCGACGCCGCGCTCGGGCCGTGGCTGGGAACGATTCTGTGGGTCGCCCCCAGCCCGTTCCGTTCCTCCTGCCGGAGGCGCAACTGGTTTGCGGGCGTCCGGCTGTTCGAGGCGGACCCGGAGCTCTGCTTCGACGCATCCGAGGTCGAACTTCTGGTCAGCCGTTCCGGCGGGCCGGGCGGCCAGCATGTGAACACCAGCAATACGCGGGTGCAGTTGCGGCACCGGCCCACCGGAATCACCGCGACCGCCTGCGAGGAACGTTCGCAGCACCGCAATCGGGCGCTCGCCCTGGCGCGGCTTGCCGCTCAAATCGCCGGGCGCAACGCCGCCGGGAAGAGCGGGCTGCGGAACGAGTTGTGGAACGGGCACCGTGAACTGGTCCGGGGCAACCCGGTGAAAACCTTCCGCGGCACCGAGCTGTAACCTGTAAAAAAACGGCCGGGGTTCAGGTCCCGGCCGGATTTTTTTCTCGATGAGAATCGGCGATTATTCGGGCTTCACGCCGGGTTTGGCGACGCAGATCTTGTCGATTGCGGTTCCGGGCTCGCGCCCCTTGACGATGATTTTGTGGACGCCCTGGGTCAGCTTATACTTGGCGTCCTTGACCTTCTCCCGGCCCTTCATCGGATTCCAGTGACATTTCTGGTCCTTGTTCGAAGCGATGTCGCAGGTGACGGCCTCCTGGTCGTCCACCTGGAGGAAGAAGGAGTCGGCATTGGGGCCTGCTCCGCAGGTGCTGCCCCAGACGACATACTCGCCGTCTTCGGGAATTTCAACCAGGAAGGCGACATTTCCGCTCTTGTCGCCGATCACGCAGTCGTCTTTGACCTTGAAGGGTTCGGTGACTTTTCCGGCGGTGGCCTTGATTACGGCCTTGCCGTCCTCCAGCTTGGCCGGCGTCGTATCCGCCGCGAATGAGCACAGTGCCGCTGCAAAAACAATGCCCGCAAGTGTGAGTTTCATTTTTCTCCAGCCTCCTTTTTTCTGTTTTCCGCCTGAAAACGAAACGATTCAGCCAGGCGGTCTTTGCAACTATAAACTGAAAAAGGAGCGATGTCAAGAGCGCCGGAATCTCTCTTTCCCGTTTTTTCGGGAAATTCAAAATTCCGGCGGGAATGGAGCGGGGGATTCAACCCCGCGCCGGAGGGTCAAAGTCCGCTGGCGGGCAAACTTACGGTTTTGAGGTCGTTGAGGTACCATTCCTCAAACTGAGGATAAACTTTGTGCATGTTGCCCACGCCCAGGGCGCGGGCGCTGCCGTCCACGAACCCGAAATTTCCTCTCCCGGAATGGCGGAGGTCCGCATTGTGGCCGGCTCCATTGTTCCAGCTGATCATCGGCGTCGGGCGCAGGTTCGGCGACCACCAGGCTTTGCCGAGACTGTCGCCCACCAGCCAGGTGTTGGAAGCGCTTTTGTTGCCTTTGCGGATTTTCCGGAGGTTGCTGTACAGAATCTTGCTTTCGTCGCGCGTCTGGCGCTCGATATCCCGGTTGAGACCGTAGGTGTAACATGCGCTGGTGTTATTGGTGTAGATCGTCCGGTAGGTTTGAGACGGGCAGAGGAATATTTTACCTACCGGAAGATATTTCCCGTCGCAAAGCGCGTTGGACCAGTAGTAAGGGCCGTTTCTCATCGCGGCGTGCATGATGCCGTTGTAATCATTCGCATACATGTTGCATGACGCGGCGATCTGTTTCAGGTTGCTGAGACAGCTTGAGGATTTGGCGGTCGCCCGCGCCTTATTCAGGGCGGGGAGCAGCATCGAGGCCAGAATTGCAATGATTGCGATCACTACCAGGAGTTCGATCAACGTGAAATTCACTCTCTTCATGGACAGCCCCTCTTTTTTTTGGCTTGGTTGGATGCGGAAGATCACCTGAAATTATTTTTGCCGGAACCTGAAACTCGTCGCGTTCAATCTCACCCCCTGCCGATTGACGGCGGCTTCGGGATTTCCGTTGATTTGTTTCATCGCCATCGTACGCATCACTCTCTTTTTTATTCCCGTCACTATAAATTATAGCAAAAATAAATATATTTGTCAAGTACTTGAAATAATTTTTTTAAAATTAATCGTCAGCAAAGATTGCGCAGCGTGGAGCGCGGCTGAGATTCCTTTTTTCTGATTTGATGAATTTTGAGCGTAATACCATGTGCTTGGCGCCGACTTGTGGGGCAGGGGGCGTGAACCGTCAAATCGTTCTTTCGCTTTTGTTGAGCTGCATCGGTGTGCCCGGTGGCCGGGTGATTTTCGCCTCCTCCGGATGGCGATTTCTATTACAACACTGGATATTGAATCGAATTTATTAATCAATTTCAAGTGCATGAAATTTGTGTTCTGAGGGAAGGCTCGTATTCGTCAGCGGTAAAATCGGGCAGGGGCTGTTTGCTCTTTTATTTCGCCAGGCTGACGAATTGATGCTTCTCTTTCCGGCGGCGGTTCCCCGGCCGAGACTCACTTTGCACTGCATAGTAATCCGAGTGTGAACGATCAGGTTGCCGGCACGGTCAGCTTTTTTCTTTCTGCGTCGCTTGATGAGAGGCGGAAGATTGCTTCAAAACGGTTTTTGCCGGAACCCGGATTTCGTGGCGTTTGAGTTCCCCTTTTCCGTGAATTCGGTCGAGCAGAAGCCGGGCGGACTGCCGCCCGATCTCCTCCGCCTGCTGGTTGACGGTGGTCAGCCGCGGGCGCACCATGTCGCCGAACGGCAGATTGCCGAACCCGGTCACCGCCAGGTCTTCCGGAATCCGCAGCCCGAGATCGCGGGCGGCGTTCATCACATTGACGGCAAGGTTGTCGTTGAAGCAGACCAGTACTTGCGGGCGCTCCTCGGACTTCAGCAGCCGGAGCACTTTCTCGTCCGGCACATTGCCGTCGCAGGTTTCGACTTCGCACAGCGCCCCGGCGTTCACCGGGAGGCCGTGGGCGATCATGGCGTCGATGAATCCGGCGCGCCGTTCTTCCCCGCTGCTTACTTTCGAGTAGCACACCGCGCCGATCTTGCGGTAGCCGAGCATAATCAGCGTTTCCACCAGCTCTTTCATCGCTTCGCGGTTGTCGCTTCCGACGTAATCGAATTCACGCGATCCCCAGAACTGGTCGACCAGCACCACCGGATTCTGGAACGAATAAAGCTGTGCCGTATAGGAGGCCGAGGGAACCTGTTCCAGCGGCAGCAGCAGCAGGCCGTCCACGCGGCGGCGGGTGAAGCGGTTCAGCAGGTTTTCGCCGGACCGCACCAGTTTGTCCCAGCTGATCACGTAGGAGTCGTAATGCGCCTGATGCAGCACTTCCTGAATGCCGTCCATGATCGCGCCGCTGAAAAGATCCTGAAAATGGTTGCAGGCGATCCCGATGCTCTGGCTGACGCCGGTCTGCATGCACTTCACCATCGCATTGGGTTGGTAGCCGTATTTCCGCGCCACTTCCTGAACCCGGTCCCGCGTCGCCGGTTTGATCCCGGCATAGCCGCTCAGGGCCTTGGAGACCGTGGATTCGGAAATCCCGCAGATCTTCCCTATCTCTTTCATCGATATCATAACGCATCGCTCCGGTTTCTATATCCTGATCAGAATAAAATATACCGGAGTTAACTGATTTGTCAAACGCTTGAAGTCGATTTTCGAAATTTAGAGCTTGTTCCTGAATAAAGAATCTATTTGGTCAAGCCGGTGAATTCAGCCGGGAGAAAGGAGGCCAGCGCTTCGGGGTTGATTTCAAGATTGAGGCCGACCCGGCCGCCGGAGACGAAGATTTTCTCGTAGAGGATGGCGTTTTCGTCGATCCAGGTGGGGAGAAGTTTCTTCATCCCGACGGGGGAGCAGCCACCGTGGACGTAGCCGGTGAGGGGGAGGAGTTCTTTGACCTTGAGCATTTCGATGCTTTTCTTCCCGGAGGCGCGGGCGGCTTTTTTGAGGTCGAGTTCGGTGTTGCCGGGGATGATGAAGACGAAATGTTCCCGGTCCGGCGACTCGGTCACCAGGGTTTTGAACACCCGTTCCGGTTCCGCGCCGAGCTTCTCCGCAACGGAGACGGCGTCGATCCTGCCGTCCTCGGTCGGATATTCATAAGGGGTGTAAGCGATTTCGGCCGCGTCGAGCAGCCGAAGCGCATTGGTCTTTCCCGCACTCATTTGGATGGTTTGCCTTTTTGCTGATGAATCTTCCAGAGTTGACAAATCTCTTGTGCCAGTGCTTCCGCCGCTGCGTTCTGTTTGGAGGAAACCTGCAGAATCATACCGGGGCGAAGCAGGCAGAGTCCGCAGGGGAACTCCTCTTCCCCGCGGAAGAAGAAACTGCCGTCGTCATTCGGAACCGGCGAGGGCAGGCTCTGCCTGAGTTCGGCGAATTTCCGTTCAAGCAACTCATTGTTTGCGGAGAAGTAAAAGACGATCGTATCCACTTTTTTCCGATTGTCTCTTTTCAGCAAAAGCGAGTAGCGGGGGGATTGCGTCGGCTCGTCCCAATAGGCACGCTCTTCCGTGCTCAAATAGTTGAGCTTGTCGAGGTCCTGAATCCAGTTGAAATCGAATTTCGTGATCTTGACGCGCGGTTTGCCGGGCGGATAGGGATACGCCGCTTCGAAGCGGCCGTCCGGCAGCCATACCTTCTGATTGCTCCAGTGGTCATCTATGGCGGTCGTGTAACTTTTGATCAGGCCATTGTGATAATAGTCGGTCAGTTCCCCCAGTTTTCCGCCATAAAGAACATAGCTGTCTCCCGGATACCATGTGTCCCGGAAGCGGGCGAAATGGACCACCAGATGCAGCCAGGGGGAGGTGTCGCGTCGTGTGAGATGTTCGGTGCTCACAAGCCGTTCGCCCCGGTATTGGACGACTCGGCTGAACGGTTCCGTCTCCAGTTGAAACTGCAGTATGACGGTTTCGTCGAAGGCTCTGAGCCCCAGCAGTTTTATCTGAATTTCCCTGCGCTCGCCGTCGAAATTCAGATTGATCTCCTCGGTGCGGAAAAGCGCACGGAAGATGTTTCTGGAAAAATCCGCATGTCCGGGATCGGCGCCGGGTGCGTGAACCGGGTCGTCGATTCGAAGGAACGTGTCCTCTTCGCCGTTCCGGAAGCGGACGAGCTTCTCAATCAGCCCGTCTTTCGTGGTGGCGAGAAAGCGAACCCCCTTCACCGCCGGGAAGGTGATTTCGATTTCATTGTTCCGCCCCGGTATTTTCCGCAATCCCATTGTTCGGACGGGGATATCCTTTGGTCGGCCGGACAGAACCTGTTGCCCGTCTTCCGGTATTCGCTCCCCCGGAGACAGAGAGTTCCTTAGCGGGGCGAAAAGAATGTGGGTGAAGAAATACTGCCGGGACTCCTCCGCATGCAGTACGACGATTCCGGCGATGGCGATCGCGACAAATCCGATCCGTTTCAACCTGCTCATTTTCGATCAGCCTCCTTCGGTTTGTTCTTGAAGAACCGGACCGCCGACTCGATGAGGAGCAGGACGGCGATGGCGAGGAATGAAAGATGAATGATCCGGGCCCCCGGGGTCGCGGAGTATTTCGGCAGGGTTTCCACAATGACTGCCGCTTTCAACGCGAGCAGGAATGCCAGAAGAAGAATTCCCGCCAGAATGGTCAGAACGCCGTAAGCGGCGGCGGTGAAGAGATAGAATCCGGCCATTCCCCACTTCCGCACGGCGGGAGAAACCCGGAGATAGACGAGGAACAACCCGAGGAACACCTCCAGGTAGACCGGGTATCGCGGCCAGAGCCCTTCGGAAGACAGCGTGACGAGGAAGAATCCGGGAAGCGCCGGCATCGGCTCGGCGGAGTTCCAGTACTGTGTCATCACCAGGCTTCTGGTCACTTCCAGAATGCATCCGCAGAGCAGAGCGTAAAGCCCGAGGAACACCTGGAAAATCCATGCCGGAAATCCGGCACGGGGATCATCGGACGATGGAAGTTTTGTCATACCGCATCCCCTTCCTGAACCGGAAAACATCCCCGGAACCGCCGGGAATCAACCGGCAAAAAAATTATTCTTTTTCTGCCGGTTGAAAAATCATTTCTCCGGGCGATGGATGTCGACGACCTTGCCGCCGAAGAGATCGACGATCTCGTGGACCGTCGGATCGTTCAGCGCGTCTTCGAGCGCCTTCGGATTGTCGTTGGCGATGCTGCGCCGTCTCTTCTTCCCCGGTTTCGTCTCCGGCTCCAGGTCCTCTTTTTCGTCTTTGGGCAGCGGGGGGGGCGCGAGCGGGATTTCAACCGTTTCGCCCGTCTCGGCGTCGAACTCCCGGTGCATCTCCACCGCCGGGGCGGGAGAAGGCTCTTCCGTCGGCTCCGCCGGTTCTTCCGGCTCGAGCTCCGGTTCGGGTTCCAACTCCGGTTCCGGTTCGGGTTCCGGCGCGGCCTGCGGTTCGGGTTCGACCGGTTCCGGTTCCATGCGCGCCGGTTCTTCTTCCAGCGCTTCCGGCGCGGCGTGCGGGTTGCTCACCTGCGGAACGACGGGGGCGGGAACAGGCGCTGGGGCCGGTTCCGGAACAGGGACCGGGGCGGGCGGCGGCGGAATCACTTCCGCTTTTTCCTCCGCCGGTTTCAAGGGCTCGATCACCACCGCTTCCGGCGCTTTCGGCTTGATTTCATTCGGAAGCTGGTCGAGGAACTTGAGTTCGCCCGCCGTGCGGAGCTGGTTCAGCCGCGCCAGCAGGTCGTTGATCCGCACCGCGTGCGCCTCGCGCATCGCTTTCAAGAGAATCGTTTCGAGGTAAACCTGTTTGTTCAGCGCGTCGTGCAGCACCCGGCCCACCGGCGCAATGGTTTCCAAGAGAATCTGGATCGTGTCCGGGCGGACCAGTTGCGCCAGCTTGCGGCAACGCTCGATGGTTTCGGCGGACTCGTTGAGGATTTCACCCGGGTCCGGCAGGATCGAACAGAGCTGCACGCCGCGCAGCGCGTCGAGCAGGTCGTCGAACAGTGTTTCGAGGTTCTTCCCCTTGCGGGCGAGACGGCCGATCACTTTGACCACTTCGGCGGGCTGGTTGCGCAGCATTCCGAGCAGGATTGCATCGAGGTCGGTGCGGTCTGTGAGGCCGAAGAGCGAAAGCACCTGCTCCCCGGTGATCTTCGAGCCGTCGCCCTGTGCGAAAAACGCGATCATCTGGTCGAGCAGCGATTGCGCGTCGCGCATCCCGCCCTCGGCGGCGCGGGCGATCGCCCCCACCGCGTCGTCGCTGATCGCCACGTTTTCACGGTCGGCGATCAGCCGCAGCCGCTCCGCGATCTGGCGGGTCGGGATCGGCAGCAAGTCGAACCGCTGGCAGCGCGAGATGATGGTCTTCAAGACTTTATGCACTTCGGTCGTGGCGAAGATGAACTTGACGTGCGCCGGGGGTTCTTCGACGGTTTTCAACAGCGCGTTCCACGCCTGCGCGGTCAGCATGTGGACTTCGTCGATGATGTAGATCTTGTAACGCCCGGCCACCGGCTGGTGCATCACATCTTCGGCGAGTTCGCGCATGTCGGCGGCGGAGTTGCGGCTGGCGGCGTCGATCTCGATCACGTCGAGGTTGTTATCTTCCATGATCGCGTTGCAGGAGGCGCACTTGCAGCAGGGTTCGCCCTCTTTCGGGTCGAGGCAGTTCATCGCCTTGGCGAAGATGCGCGCCAGCGTGGTTTTGCCGACGCCGCGCGGACCGACGAAGAGATAGGCGTGCGCGGTGCGCTGGCCCTGAATCGCGTTCTTGAGCGTCCGCACCACATGTTCCTGGCCGACCACGTCGGAGAAACGCTGTGGCCGCCACTTGCGGGCGATGACCTGATACTCACTCATAGCGGAACTCCCCGAACAAATCCCCGGTCGCCTCCGCCGCCGTGAGCGGCAGCGTGACGGTTTCGATGATTTCGTTCTGCATTTTGAAAATCTGTTTGAGGCCGTGTTCGGCGAGGTCGATCAGCTCATTGAGCTGCTGGCGCGAAAACGGCGCTCCCTCGGCGGTTCCCTGCACTTCGACCAGCTTGCCGGATTCGGTCATCACCACATTCATATCCACTTCGGCCGAGGAGTCCTCCTCGTAGCAGAGGTCGAGCATGGGGATGCCGTCGATGATCCCGACGCTGATGGCGGCGACGTTTTCGCGGAGCGGACAGCCGGGGAAGTTCTTGCGTCCCCACTCGGTGCGGCAGGCCAGCGCCAGCGCGATCGCCGAACCGGTGATGCTGGCGGTGCGGGTTCCGCCGTCGGCGTCGATCACATCGCAGTCGATGCTGGCGGTGTTTTCGCCGAGTTCGTTGAGGTCGACCACCGCGCGGAGCGAACGGCCGATCAGCCGCTGAATCTCCATCGTGCGCCCGCCCTGCTTGCCGGAGGAGGCTTCGCGTTTCATTCGGTCGTGGGTGGAGGCGGGCAGCATGCCGTATTCGCAGGTGACCCAGCCGCCCGGAACCTTCTGGGCTTTCATCCAGGGCGGAACTTTCGCTTCGACGCTGACGGCGCAAATGACCTTGGTTCCGCCGCATTCGATCAGAACGGAGGAGAGCGGATGAGCCAGGAATTTCGGTCGGATTACAATCTTGCGGAGCTCATCCGGAGCGCGGCCGTCGATACGTGTCATAAATGAAAAGTCCCCCTTTTGAAACAGTCGGAATAACAAAGCTAATATATTGCGTCTCCCCGGTTTTTACAAATGGAAATTCCTCGAAAAAGGTCTTCGACGGTTCCTTCCGACTCTTTCCCGTCCCATTCGACTTCATTGCGAAGCTGCTTCCTTGTCCAAGTAATGAAGCGCGCCTTGAAGTGGAATTCTATGTATCCTATGATTGGAGATTGCTTTTTACTGTATTTACCGAAGCGATAAGGGTAATACGAAGATTTCGGCAAAGTGCTTCCAAGCGGTTATATTCTTGTTCGGAAAGGTAATTTGTCTTGTAAAGAAGCAGTAACCAGTAGGACGTTTCATTCGCCTCTTTCAGCGCAATCTGAAGTTTTGCGGTGAAATCCGGTTTCCCGTGCGCATATTGTGCTTCGTGAATATTGGCTCCGATACTTGTTCCGGAACGTCCGATCTGGTTGGAAATGATCGTTTCTTTTTGCCCTTTCAATATCTTCACCAAATTTAGTATTTCGACGGCAAAGATGATAGAAAGGTCAATTAGTTTATTTGTTTTTTCCGGCATGAATTCTCCTGCGTTATCGAAATATATCATGGGCGTGGATAAATTCAAATTCGCTTTTCCTCTCATTCTTCCATTCTCCCATCATATTCGAGCAAAGCGAGAATGCTTCATGGCGAAGCCGCTTCATGACGGGTTCATTCAAATTCTCATTCTTCCATTCTCCCATCATATTCGAGCAAAGCGAGAATGCTTCATGGCGAAGCCGCTTCATGACGGAGCGAAAGCGGAGTCGCTTCATCGTCAGGCGGGGAAAAATGAAGCGCGCCTTCGGCGCATGAAGCATCGGAGATATGAAGCACCGCTGCGCGGTATGAAGCGAAGCCTGACGGCTTCATTTTTTTTGCCCGCGGGCAAAAAAAGAGCCGGGTCAGATTACCCGTGGCTTGTCAAAAGCATGTATTGAGCTGCTTGGTTCCCCACCTGACTCGGTATACCCATTTGACAACGCACGGGGTCCAACCCGGCAAACAGAAATCGTATCAACTACCTATAGTATACTCCGCTTTTAGAAAAATTCAAGCAGGAGTTCAAGCTCTTTTTTGAGATTCTTCCGTTCGACGACGCGGTCGACCAGTCCTTTTTCCAGCAGGAATTCAGCGGTCTGGAAGCCTTCCGGGAGTTTCGAGTTCGTGGTTTCCTGAATCACGCGCGGACCGGCGAAGCCGATCATCGCGCCCGGTTCGGCCAGGATCACATCACCGACCGCCGCGAAACTCGCGGTCACCCCGCCGTAGGTCGGGTTGGTCAGGATGGTGAAGTAGGGCAGCCCCGCCTCGCTGTGGCGCGAAAGCGCGCCGCAGGTCTTCGGCATCTGCATCAGGCTCAGGATGCCTTCCTGCATCCGCGCGCCGCCGGAAGCGGTGACCAGGACGACCGGAACTTTCGCCTCCGTCGCGGCTTCGACCAGGCGGGCGATCTTTTCGCCGACCACCGAACCCATCGAAGCGCCCATGAAGCGGAAGTCCATCACGCCGAGCATGTACGGGTGTCCCCCGAGCGTCGCCGAGCCGCAGATGATTGCGTCGGAGAGCCCGGTTTTCTTCTCGCTCTCGGTCAGCCGCTCGCTGTACGGGCGGCTGTCCACGAAGTGCAGCCGGTCGACGCTGCGCAGGTCGGAGTCCATCTCTTTGAAGCTATCGGGGTCGGTGAGGGATTTGATGCGCGTCGGCGCGTTCATCGACAGGTGGCAGTTGCAGTACCAGCAGACCTGAAGGTTATCTTCGAGCCGATCGGTGTAAAGCGTCTGGCTGCAGCTTTTGCATTTGACCCAGGAACCGTCCGGAATGATCATTTTACGCTCCCCGTTGGAGGGCATTCGCAAGGTGGAATATTTTCCGCTGCTGAATAACGACATAAAGTTTTAAACTCCAGTTAACCACAATAGAACCCGGCCCGATTCGTCAGCCGCCGACATTCGAAACCATAGCACATCTTGTTTAATATATCCCGGTTTTCATAAAAATCAATGGCGGTTTTCAAGGAAGGGGAAAGATCGAATTCAAAGGCAACGGAAAACGGACGCGCCGGGGAGGGAGCGTCCGCTTCGACCTGTCCGCGGGACCGGTCAGAACAGGAAATAACGTTGCGCCAGCGCCAGCTTGCGGAACGGTTCGCAGCTGATGAGTTTGCCGTCCGCCCGGACCTGGAAAGTGGCCGGGTCGACTTCGATGTGCGGCGTCGCCGAGTTGAGCACCATGTCGCGTTTGCCGAGGCGGCGGCAGCCGGAGACGGCCGCAAGGCGTTTCTCCAGATGAAGTTTCGCCAGTTCGCCGGACTCCAGCGCCGCCTTCGAAACGAAGGTGAGGCAGCAGCCGGATTTCGCCTTGCCGAACGCGCCGTACATGTTGCGGTAGATCACCGGCTGCGGCGTCGGGATCGAGGCGTTGATGTCCCCCATCCGCGAGGCCATGATGACGCCGCCCTTGAGGATCATCTCCGGCTTTGCGCCGAACAGTGCCGGGTTCCACAGCACGAGGTCGGCCAGCCGTCCGGGGCGGATGCTCCCGACGTAATCCGATATGCCGTGGGCGATGGCCGGGTTGATCGTGTATTTGGCGATGTAGCGGCGGGCGCGGAAGTTGTCGTTGCCCTTCGCATCCTCCGGCAGCGGGCCGCGCTGCTGCTTCATCTTGTCGGCGGCCTGCCAGGTGCGGGTGATGACTTCCCCGATGCGCCCCATCGCCTGCGAGTCGGAGTTCATGATGCTGAACACCCCGAGGTCGTGCAGCACGTCCTCCGCCGCGATGGTGGCGGCGCGGATGCGGCTGTCGGCGAAGGCGACGTCTTCCCGCAGGCGGCTGTCGAGATGGTGGCAGACGATCAGCATGTCGCGGTGTTCGTCGACGGTGTTGACCGTGTACGGCATGGTGGGGCTGGTCGAGGAGGGCAGGACGTTCGGGGCCGAGCAGACCCGGATCACGTCGGGGGCGTGCCCGCCGCCCGCGCCCTCGGAGTGGTAGGTGTGGATGGTTCGGTTGCCGATGGTCCGCAGCGTGTCTTCGACGAACCCCGCCTCGTTCAGCGAGTCGGTGTGGATGGTGACCTGGATGTCGAATTCGTCCGCCGCGTCGAGACAGGTGTCGATCGCCTTGGGCGTGCTGCCCCAGTCCTCGTGGAGCTTGAGCCCGATGACTCCGGCCCGGATCTGTTCGGCCAGCGGCCCCGGGCAGGAGGCGTTCCCCTTGCCGGTGTAGCCGATGTTGACCGGGAACTCCTCGGCGGCTTCGAGCATCCGGGCGATGTGGAACGCGCCCGGCGTGCAGGTGGTGGCGAACGTGCCGACCGCCGGGCCGGTGCCGCCGCCGATCAGTGTGGTCATGCCGCTGTAGAGCGCGGTTTCCGCCTGTTGCGGGCTGATGAAGTGAACGTGGGTGTCGACGCCGCCGGGAGTGACGATGAGACCTTCCCCGGCAATGACTTCGGTCCCGGCGCCGATGACCAGATCGGGGTCGACGCCGTCCATGATGTCCGGGTTGCCCGCCTTGCCGACGCCGACGATTTTGCCGTCGCGGATGCCGAGGTCGCCCTTGACGATGCCGAACGCGTCCATCACCACCACGTTGGTGATCACCGTGTCGAGCACGCCGTCGCTTCTGCCGGTGGCCGAGGCGGATTGCCCCATGCCGTCGCGGATCGATTTGCCGCCGCCGAATTTGCATTCATCGCCGTAACTGGTGAAATCCTTTTCGATTTCGATGACGAGCTCGGTGTCGGCCAGCCGGATGCGGTCGCCGGTGGTGGGGCCGAAGATGCTGATGTACTCCTTGCCGGTGATCCTGCTCATTTTTTCACCTCCGCGCCTTTGAAACCGCCTTCGGCCGCCGCCGCGATGGCCGCCGCCCGGACGGATTCATCGTCGACGCAGCCACGGGTCAGGTCGTTGAAGCCTAAGATGATGCGTCTTCCGGCGACCGGAACGAGGTCGACTGTGCGGACCTCGCCGGGTTCCAGCCGCACCGCGCTGCCGGAGGGCAGGTCGAGCCGCTTGCCGAACGCGGCGGCGCGGTCGAATTCGAGGCAGCGGTTGACTTCGAAAAAGTGGAAGTGCGATCCGATCTGGACCGCGCGGCTGCCGGTGTTGCGCACCTCGATGCGGGTGACCGGGCGTCCGGCGTTGAGGGTGATCGATTCGTTTCGGGAAATGATTTCTCCGGGTATCATGAAAAACTCCTCCTCTTCAGCGGATCGGGTTGTGGACGGTGACCAACTTGGTGCCGTCCGGAAAGGTCGCTTCCACCTGCACGTCTTCGATCATTTCGGGGACGCCTTCCTGCAGGTCGCCGCGTTTGAGCAGCGTCGCGCCGTATTCCATCAGCTCGGCGACGGCACGGCCGTCCCGGGCGGCCTCCATCAGCTCCGAGCTGATGTAGGCGACCGCCTCCGGATAATTGAGTTTGAGTCCGCGCGCCTTGCGTTGTCTGGCAAGTTCCCCGGCGGTGTGAAGCAGCAGTTTTTCGATTTCTCTCGGGGTCAGGTGCATCTTTCTTCCTCCTTATGGTTCCTCGCTCTGGAGATGGAACAAGCAGAAACCGTGCCAGAAAGACGGGCATGGGGGAGGCGGCGTTGAAGGGGGGCATTATTGTAACAATCCGCCCCGCCTCCGCGTCAAATTTGTAATGCCGGATACGCTTAGAAGAGGTCTGGAGTGTGCGGAATTCCGTCGAGGCCGGGGGCGTCGGCGCGCATCCAGTCGAGCAGCAGCGCGACGATGCCGTCCACTTCGCCGGGCGTCAATTCGCGGCCGTTCGGGATGCCGTGCCATTTGGCGAGACAGCCGCGGCAGCAGCAGCCGGTGGCGTGCTGGGCGATGAAACAGGGGTGTCCGCGCCACGGCGTCTGTCTGCCGTCGTTCGGGATGACGGCGGGAGCCAGCCGCTGCAGAAGGAAGGTCCGGCACTGCGCTTCGACGGCGGGGTAGCCCTTTTCAGCGAGGAAGGCAAGTTCGCTTTTTCCGAGGTGGAAACGGCTGCGGAACTTCGATTCCGCGAGGCGCGAAGCGATCTCCCGGTAGGAACGCATGGCTTCTCAGTTCACGGTGAGCTTGTAGACGCCGTCCTTCAATTCGAAGGTGAGCGTGCGGGCCAGCTCTTCGGTGAGTTTGCGCGATTTCTCGCGTTCCGCGCCGAAATATTCGGCGACGAAGAGGGACATGTCGGGGATGGTCAGCTGAACCGGCAGCGGTTCGGAAGGCTGGAGCGCGCTGTCGATCGCGGCCCGGCCGAGTTCGAGCACCCGGCCCATCCGGAAAAGCAGCGGCTCGACTTCCATCTCGGTCACCGGGGAGACCAGCTTGAATTTCCTGGCGAACGGCTTCATCATGAAGAAGAAGCGGATGCGCGAGAAGATTTCGTTGACTTCTCCGACGCGGAGCACTCCCTCGGAGGTGAGCGCCCGGACTTCCGGCGGCAGGACCGCGGCGACCTCTTCACGGCTGGCCGAGGTGCGTCCCCGCAGCCGGGCGACGGTGCCGCCCGAGATTCCTTCGATGGCGAACTTCCGCTCGTAATGGCGGGCGAGCTCGAGATAGAGATGCGGATCGGCCTCGCCGATGCCGAGCACGTCGACCGCCCGGGTCACTTCGCGGACCACCCGGTCGAAGATGATTTCGGAGCAGGCGAG
The DNA here is from genome assembly GCA_964435365.1 of uncultured Victivallis sp. Lineage (GTDB taxonomy): Bacteria > Verrucomicrobiota > Lentisphaeria > Victivallales > Victivallaceae > Victivallis. The sequence goes on from CAYSZM010000010.1 coordinate 14,720, forward strand.
GAATTTGCGGAGGAACCCGGCCACCGCCTCGGGCGTCGCGTCGAGGGCGACATGGCGGTCGCCGCCGCTCTGGCGGAACAGCGCCGCGACCTCGGGGAAGCCGGTCTCCTCCAGCATCCGGATCACGGCGGCGGTCAGCTCGCCCTGTCCGAACACGGGTTCGGGACGCCCGCTGTTGAGCAGCGTGTATTCCACCGCCAGCGCGATGTCTTCGGCCATGTAGCTGCTCTCGCGCAGCCCCGCCGTCAGGAAACAGTTGATGAGCCGCGTCTGGAGCTCGACCGGGTCGAACTGGACGCGTTCTCCTTCGTGGTCCTGGATATAGATTGCTTTTTCCGCCGGTTTCACCATAATAAGGATATATTATAACACCCGGTTCGCCTCGCGGCAAGGGGCGGTATCCGTTTTTTTGAAAAAAAGCCGGAGGGCGGGGGTTGCTATTTGGCACCTCCGCGATATATTATCATGTTTTCTTGTATGATTGGGTGTAAACCGTAAGCAACCATAATCAATGGGAGTCGAAACTGTGAGTTATACCGTACTCGTGTTCGTCAAACAGGTTCCGGATACCCAGAACATTTCGGGTGACGCAATGACGCCCGAAGGGACCGTGAACCGGGCCGCGCTCCCCGCGATCTTCAATCCCGAAGATCTCAACGCGCTGGAACTGGCCCTGGAACTCAAGGATCGCTACGGCGCCCGCGTCGTGGTCGGCACGATGGGCATGCCCGCCGCCGCCGAGGTGTTGCGACAGGCGCTTTACCGCGGAGCGGACGAAGGGGTCCTGGTTACCGACCGCGCTCTGGCCGGTGCCGATACGCTGGCGACGAGTTACACGCTCTCCTGTTGTGCGAAGAAGCTCGGCAAGTTCGACCTGATCCTCTGCGGACGGCAGGCGATCGACGGCGACACCGCGCAGGTCGGCCCGCAGCTGGCCGAGAAACTCAATATCCCGCAGCTCTGCTACGTCGAGGAAGTCAAGAGCCTTGAAAAGGGCAAGATCACCGTTCGCCGCGCGATCGAAGGCGGCCATGAAATTCTCGAATGCCCGCTCCCCGCGCTGCTGACCGTCATCGACGCCAACGAACCGCGCCCGATGAACGCCAAGCGGCTGATGAAGTTCAAGCGCGCCAAAACCGCTTCCGAGGTCGCCAAGACCTACGCGAATTCCAACTACACCGACGCCGAAGTGCTCGCCGAACAGCAGTCGAAGCTGGAAAAGGCCGGGCTGCTCATCCGCGAATACAGCGCGGCGGACATCGGCGCCGATCCGGGGCGCATCGGCTTCCCCGGTTCTCCGACCAAGGTCAAAAGCGTCATGAGCGTGGTGCTGACCGCCAGTGAGGCGAAGAGCATTCCCGCGACCGACGAAAGCATCGGTCTCCTGATTCACGAACTCATCAGCGATCACACCCTGGGGTAAGCATCATCATGGCAGAAAAAATTGGAAACGTCTGGATTTTCATCGAGCAGGAAGCCGGCAAGATCGCCGATGTGAGCCTCGAACTCGTCTGCAAAGGCCGCGATCTCGCCGGCCAGCTCGGAGTCAAGGTCGAAGCGCTGCTGCTCGGCGACAAAGTCGAACATTGCGTCGAAACCCTCTACAGCTACGGCTGCGACACGGTCTATCTGGTCGAAGACGCGCGGCTGGAGCCGTTCACCGTGCTGCCCTATGCGCGGGCGATCGTCGACCTCATCAAGGAACACAAGCCGAACATCATGCTGTTCGGCGCGACGCTCAAGGGCCGCGAACTCGCGCCGCGCGTCGCTTCCGAGAAACTCGGCGGACTCACCGCCGACTGTACCGACCTCAAGATCGACGACTTCGACGACAAGAAGAACAACATGAGCTATACCAACAAGCTCATGCAGATCCGTCCGGCTTTCGGCGGCAACATCATCGCCACCATCGTCAACACCTGGGACGATCCCCAGATGGTGACCGTCCGCGAGGGCGTGATGAAGATGGACGCCCCCGTCGCGTCCCGCAAGGGCAAGCTGGTCAAGGTCAAGCCGGCGCTCACCGACGCCGAGAGTGTGGTCAAGGTCATCGAGCGCGTGCGCGCCGACAAGGAAGTCGACCTCAAGGGCGCCCAGATCATCGTGTCGGGCGGCTACGGCGTCGGCAGCAAGGATAACTTCAAGCTGATCTACCAGCTGGCCGAAGCGCTCGGCGGCGAAGTCGGCGCTTCGCGCGCCGCGGTCGACGCCGGGTGGATCGATCACGACCACCAGGTCGGGCAGACCGGTGTGACCGTCCGTCCGCGCCTCTATATCGCCTGCGGCATTTCGGGTTCGATCCAGCACGTCGCCGGCATGAAGGAGTCGAAGAAGATCATCGCGATCAACTCCGATCCCGGCGCGCCGATCTTCAGCGCCGCCCACTACGCGATCGTGGGCGACCTGAACACCGTGATACCGCAAATGATCAAAGCCTTCAAGGCCAAAGCGTAAGAGGGGTGGATTCCAATGGCTAACTTTTTCAAGGACAACAGCGACCTGGTCTTCACGCTGAAGAATCTCGACCTGGCCGAAGTGGCCGGGCTCCGGGAACACGATTACAAGCTCGCCGAAGAGTTCGAGAACGCTCCGGCTTCGCTCGAAGATGCGCTCGACAACTACACGCGGGTGCTCGACGTCGTCGGCGAAATCTGCGGCGACCGCATCGAGCCGCGCAGCCGCACCGTTGATGCCGAAGGCCCGCATTTCGCCAACGGCAAGGTGACCTACCACCCGCTGACCGTCCAGAACCTCAAGGATCTGGAGCAGGCCGGTGTGATGGGCGTCATGCTCGAGCACCGCTTCGGCGGCCTCAACTTCCCGGTTTCGGTCTACACGATGATGACCGAGATGGTGTCGCGCGCCGACGGCTCGCTGCAGAACATCTTCGGTCTTCAGGACATCGCCGAAACGATCAGCTTCTTCGGTTCCGAAGAGCAGAAGCAGAAGTATCTTCCCGGCTTCGCGTCGGGTGAATTCGACGGTTCGATGGACCTGACCGAGCCGGACTTCGGCTCCGACCTCCAGGCGGTCCGCCTGCGCGCCTGGCAGGACGAAAAGACCGGCCAGTGGTACCTGAACGGCATGAAGCGGTTCATCACCAACGGCTGCGCCCAGGTCCACCTGGTGCTGGCGCGTTCCGAGGAAGGCACCAGCGACGGCCGCGGACTCTCGATGTTCATCGCCGAGAAGTGCCCGCAGCTGATCGTCCGCCGGATCGAGAACAAGCTCGGCATCCACGGCGTCGCCACCTGCGAACTTCAGTACAATGACGTTCCGGCCCAGCTCTGCGGCAAACGCCGTTTCGGCCTCATCAAATACGTGATGAGCCTGATGAACGGCGCCCGCGTGGCGATCAGCGGCCAGGCGGTGGGCATCGCCGAAGCGGCCTACCGCGAGGCGCGCAAGTACGCCTCCGAGCGGATGCAGTTCAAGAAGTCGATCGACCAGTTCCCGGCGATCTACGACATGCTGTCGAACATGAAGGTCAGGCTCACCGCGGCCCGCGCGCTGCTGTATGAAACGACTCGCATTGTCGACCTCCGCAACGGCTATACCGAGCTGGTCGAGAAGGGTGGAGAGATCTCCGCCGACGTCCGCGCCAAGCAGAAGTACTACAGCAAGGTCGCCGCGGTGCTGACGCCGATGTGCAAGGCGCTGGCCACCGAGATGGCCAACAAGGTGACTTACGACGCGATCCAGATCCACGGCGGCACCGGGTTCATGAAGGATTTCAACGTCGAGCGCTTCTACCGTGATGCGCGCATCACCAACATTTACGAAGGCACGACGCAGCTTCAGGTGGTCGCCGCGATCGGCGGCGTGATCCAGCGCGACAACGACGAGCGGATCAACGAGTTGGCTTCGATCGAATTCCACGGCAAGCTGGCCCGTCTGCGCGACACGCTGATGGCGCTGCACGCGCGTCAGCTCGACGCGGTGAAGTTCGTCGCTGAGAAGAAGGATCACGCCTACCACGACCTGATGGCCCGCAGCCTGGTCGAGATGGAGACTTACGTCTTCGTCGGACTGCTGCTGCTGCGCGACGCGATGAAGTGCGAAGATCGCGTCGCCATCGCGGAACGCTGGGTGCTCGACGCGGTTCCGGAATTTGAGACGCGTTACATGCGGGTCATGTCCGGCGATGTCACGCTGATCGACAACAATCGCGACATTATCGACTACTGATAGACAGCGGTCGAAAACAACAATCCATCGCGGCGGAACGCTCCGAAAGTGGGCGTTTCGCCCGTGATATTGAAAGGGGAAAACGATTATGAGTATGAACAATTCCTATCTGGGCCGTGCCCGGAAGATGATTCCGGACCCGCAGATCCTGTCCGTGGTTGCGGCGAAACGGGCCAAGCAGCTGGCGCTCGGCGCCCGCCCGATGATCAAATGCGACTCCGAGAACTACCTCGACTGGGCGCTGCTGGAAATCGCCGAAGGGCTGCTGAGCTATGAGTTCGGCACCCCGGGCGATCCCGCCAGCGTGCTGCCGACCCTCGGCGCCGAAAACGATCCGCCGGAGTCCGGAGACAAAGAATGAAGAGACCCGAAGGCAAACCGGTTGTCGCCGTCCTGATGGGCAGCAAGAGCGACCTGCCGATTGTGGACGGCGCGCTCAAGGTGTTCGACGAATTCGGCGTGCCCTATGAGGCGCACGCGATGTCGGCCCACCGGACGCCGTCCGAGGCGATCGCATTTGCCGCCGAAGCCGAGGCGAATGGGTTCAAGGTGATCATCTGCGCCGCCGGCATGGCCGCCCATCTCGGCGGCGTGGTCGCGGCGCATACGATTCTCCCGGTGATCGGCATTCCGATCGCGTCGGAGCCGTTCAACGGGCTTGACGCGCTGTTTTCGATCGTGCAGATGCCGCCGGGGATTCCGGTGGCGGCGGTGACCGCAGGCAAGGCCGGCGGGAAGAACGCCGGGCTTTACGCCGTTTCGATTCTCGCGTTGTCCGACGCGGTTCTGGCGGAGAAGCTGAAGTCGTTCCGCCGCAAACAGACGGAACAGGTCCTGAAGGCGGACGCGGAACTTCAGGAGGAACTCAACGCGCGTTGAAGCACTCCCGGGGGGGAGACGAAATGACAACGAGTACGGTGATCGGGGTTTTTGTCAAGATATTTTTTCTTTTGACCCCGTTTTTTATTCTTTCGATTTTTTTGACGTTGACTCGTGAGGAGGAGAGTGCGGCGCGCCGGGTTCTGGCCGTCCGCACCACGGTGGCGGTGCTGGTCATCGTCATGATTCTCTATCTGTTCGGCGAAGCGATTTTCCGATATCTCGGGATTTCGCTTGACGCGTTCCGTATCGGGTCCGGGATCGTGCTTTTGTTAAGCGGCATCGAAGTGGTGCGCAGCTCCGGCGTTCCGCTGGGGCGGCAGTCGAGTGAGGACGGCGACATTTCGGTGGTTCCGCTGGCGATTCCTTACACGGTCGGCCCCGGCACGGTGGGTACGCTGCTGGTGATGAGCGCGGCGAAGCCGCCGGTTGAAGTGCGGGTCACCGAGGTGCTCGGGATCGTCTTCGCGGTCGTCGTGCTCGGGCTGCTGCTGTTTTTCTCGGATACGCTTGAGGATCTCCTGAAACGGAAGGGCATCAACATCTTGAGCAAGTTGACCGGCCTTTATCTGGCGGCGTTGGCTTCTCAGATTATTTTCGAGGGGATCAAAAATATTTTGAATCGTTGAACCGGCAGGTTCCGTCGTGCGGAAGAGGAGGGCGCGAATGGAACTTTCCGGGCAATTGTATGTCCTGCCGGTCCTCCCCGGAACATCGGTCAGAAAGGATGATTGAGTGAATACAGCTGTCAACAGCGGGGTTGTCTGTCTGCGCAGTCTGGCTGCGAACCTGAAACGCGACATCAATTTCGATGCACTTCTTACGCCGGAGCTTGAGCAGGAGCTTGAAGCAGATCCCGATCAGGGGTTGTTGAAGCTGGCGTCCGGGCTTCAGTTGCAGCCGGAATTCCATAACAACGCGGTGGAACTGTCGGAGACCTATGCCGGTCCGGCGCTGCTCCGGCTGCAGAACGGAAACCGGGTGCTGGCGGTCAACCTGTCGCAGATCCGGCAGGAGAGTGTGCCGATCTTCGACCCGCTGGTCAAGGGCGGCAGCCCGATGATCACCGTGCCGAAGGAGGAATTGCTCCAGCGGATCGAGGGTCCGGTGATGATTTTCCGGATGCTCCAGGCGGTGGACAACCGCAAGCACAGCGGACTCTTTGCCCTGACCGCCATCGGGCGGCACCACAACGTTCCCTTGGACATCCGGCGGCTGCTGCACGACTACGCCGTGGGCGAGGCGGAACTGCCCGCCCGGCAGCTGATCGAAATCGCCGCCGATCACCGCCTCAAGGCGAAGCGGGTCAAGCTGGCCTGGAAGGATCTGGAGCGGATGGGCGAAGCGTTTCCGGCCCTCGGCTTCAAGAAGGACGGTTCGTGCCACGTGATCTGCGGGCTGCGTCATGCGGAGGGGGAGGAGGCGAAGGTCGTCCTGGTCGATCCGGCGTTCCAGGCCGAGAATCCGGGCCAGCAGTTCCAGTTTCTGACCCAGGCGGAATTCGAGGAGATTTCGGGAGGAACCGGGTTGTTGGTCAAGCGGGTTTACAAGCTGGCCGACGAGGAGCAGCCGTTCGGGCTGCGCTGGTTCATTCCGGAGTTCATCAAGCTCAGGGGGCTTTTCGGCCAGATCGCGATGGCGGTGCTGATGATCAACGCGATCGCGCTGATTACGCCGCTCTTCTTCCAGATCGTGGTGGATAAAGTGCTGGTCAACCGCACCTATCAGACGCTGAACGTGCTCGGCATCGGCATTGTCGCGGCGATCATGTTCAACGCCTGCCTCGAATATCTGCGGAACTACCTGCTGCTCTTTGCGACCAACAAGATCGACATCTCGACCGCGACCAAGACCTTCCGGCACCTGATGCGGCTGCCGATCGAATTCTTCGAGCGGGTGCCGTCGGGCGTGCTGCTCAAACACATGCAGCAGACCGAGAAGATCCGCGGATTTCTGTCGGGCAACCTCTTTTTCACCATCCTCGAACTGTTCAGTCTGGTGGTGTTCATTCCGTTCCTGCTGCTTTACAGCGTGGAGCTGACGGGGATCGTGCTCGGGTATTCGGTGCTGATGGCGCTGGTCATTGCGACGCTGATCAAACCGTTCCAGACCCGGCTGAACGAACTCTACCAGGCGGAAGGCAAGCGCCAGAGCATGCTGGTGGAGTCGATCCACGGCATCCGCACGGTGAAATCGCTGGCGATCGAGCCGGTGGAGGAGAAGGCGTGGAACGATTCGACCGCCTACGCGATCAAGTCCTACTTCCGGGTGGGCAAGATATCGATGACCGCCAAGACGATCAGCCAGGCGCTGGAGATGCTGATGACCGTCACGGTGATCTGGCTGGGGGCGACGCTGGTGTTCGACCACAAGATCACCATCGGCGCCTTGATTGCGTTCCAGATGCTTTCCGGCCGGGTGACCGGGCCGCTGGTCCGGCTGGTCGGGCTGATTCACGAGTATCAGCAGATCGCGCTTTCGGTGCGGATGCTCGGCGTGGTGATGAATACGCCGGTGGAACCGGCGGGCGGCGGCGTCCGCAATCCGCTGAAGGGGAAGATCTCCTTCGAGAACGTCACCTTCCAATACCGGCCGGACCTGCCGCAGGTGATCCGGAACTTCGACCTCGAAGTGCCGGTGGGTTCGACCGTCGGCATCGTCGGCCGTTCCGGTTCTGGCAAGACGACGCTGACCAAGCTGTTGCAGGGGCTCTACCCGGTGCAGTCGGGGCTGATCAAGATCGACGGCATCGACCTGCGCGAAATCGACAAGGCGCATTTGCGTTCGAGCATCGGCGTGGTGCTGCAGGAGAACTATTTTTTCAACGGAACGGTGCGCGACAACATCTGCCTGACCAAGCGCAGCGCGACCATCGAAGAGATCATCTACGCCGCCCGGCTGGCCGGAGCGCACGAGTTCGTTTCGAGCCTGCCGAAAGGGTACGACACGATGCTCGAAGAGAACGCCTCGAACCTTTCGGGCGGGCAGAAGCAGCGGCTGGCCATCGCCCGCGCGCTCCTGACCAATCCGTCGGTCCTGATCTTCGACGAGGCGACCAGCGCGCTCGACCCCGAGAGCGAGAACGTGATTCAGGAGAACCTCGCGGCGATCGCCAAGGGGCGCACGGTGCTGATCATTTCGCACCGGCTCAGCATCGTCAGCGGAGCGGACAAGATTCTCGTCATGGACAAGGGCATCAAGACCGACTTCGCGCCGCACCGCGAACTTCTGACGCATGACGGCATCTACCGCGATTTCTGGCGTCAGCAGATGGAAAGGAACCTGAACAAATGAGCGATAACGGGAAAAAGCTGACCGCCAAGGCGATCGAATTCCAGCCGGACGCGCTGGAAATCAAACACGAACGGCTGCCGTGGTGGGCGCGGTTCGGCGTATGGAGCGCGCTCGTTTTCATGATCGGCGTGATCGTCTGGGCCTCGGTGTTCAAGGTCGATATGATCGTCATGGCGGAGGGCAAACTGGTGACCGACACGCCGAACATCGTGATGAAGCCGCTCGAACGGACGGTGATCAAAACGATCAACGTCAAGGTCGGCCAAGTGGTGAAGAAGGACCAGCTGCTGTTCACCTTCGATCCGGTGATGAACATCGCGGAAGCCGAGCGGCTCTCTTCGGAGATTTCGACGCTGAACGCCCAGGTGAACCGGCTGCTGGCCGAGTTCCTGCATAAGGAGTACGTCCCGGCCGATTCTTCGAACAAGGACCAGTCGTGGCAGAAGGCGATTTTCGACCAGCGTAAGAAGTTCTACGAAGAGAAGATGAACTATTACGACCAGAGCATCAAGCAGATCCAGGCGTCGGAAAACTCGCTCAAGCAGAGCCTGAAGAACCAGACCGCCCAGCTGGAGAAACTCAAGCAGATCGAAAAAATGTACATCGAACTGCGCAAGAACAACGCGGCCTCGCTCAAGGACACGCTCCAGATTCAGATCCAGACCATGGAGCTGGAGGCGTCGATCGACAAGACCCGGGATTCCCTGGTCGAGCAGGAGCATCAGGAGCAGACCGCGGTGGCGAGCAAGAACTCCTACATCGAGGAGTGGCGCAACAACATTTCGACTGAGCTGGTGAAGGTGCAGCGCGAATTCACCAGCAACCAGAAGTCTTACGACAAGATCCAGGCGCAGTTGAATTTCGACGCGCTGCGGGCGCCGTGCAACGCGATGGTTCACGAGATTGCGAACTTCTCGGTGGGGTCGGCGGTCCGCGAGGCGGAGGCGCTGATCACGCTGGTTCCGCTCGACAGCGGGATCGAGCTCGAAGCAGAAGTGCAGCCGCAGGACATCGGCAAGGTGCACATCGGTTCGGAAGTGCGGGTGAAGCTGAACTCGTTTCCGTTCCAGAAATACGGCACGCTGGACGGCGTGGTGCGGAATATTTCGGAGGACTCGTTCCAGAAGCAGCAGGGGGAACCCGGCACGGCGCGCACCTACTACCGGGCGCGGATCACGCTTTCCGGCAAGCTGCGCAATACCGAGAAGGATTTCCGGCTGATTCCGGGCATGGAATGCCAGGCGGAAATCCGGGTCGGCGAGCGCCGGATCATCGAGTATCTGGTCCACCCGCTGATCAAGTCGCTCGACGAAGCCATGCGGGAACCGTAAGTTAGCCAAGAGGAGGATGCGGACATGAAAAAGCGAATGCGCCGGCTTTATCTTGCCGACTACCTGATTACGCCGGACCGCCGGATCGACAATGGCGCGGTGCTCTGCGAAAACGAGAAGATTCTCGCCGTCGGCGGGGTGTCCGCTTTCACGATGGAGCCGGAGCTTGAGGTGTTCGAGTTTTCAAACGCCTACCTGACGCCGGGTTTCATCGACTCGCACATTCACGGAGCGGGCGGTTTCGACGCTTCGTCGGTGGATCTTTCCCCGAATCCGATTGATTCAATGAGCCGGATTCTCGCCGAACGCGGTGTGACCGCGTTCTTTCCGACCGTGGTTGCCGCGCCGCGCGAAGCGATGCTGGCGAATCTGCGGCGGCTGGCCGAAGAGGCCGTGCGCGAACTGCCGGGCGCCGATGCGCCCGGGATCAATCTGGAAGGCCCGTTCATCAACCCGCTCAAGCGCGGCGCCCAGCAGGAGAGCGCGATCGTTCCGGTCGACCTCGGCTTCGCCCGCGAACTGATCGAGGCGGGGAACGGGCTGGTCAAGGTGATGACCTTCGCGCCGGAGTTGAAGGATTCCGGGAAGCTCATCGAGTTCCTGCTGGAGCGTGGCGTGAGGCCGTCGATGGGGCACTGCATCGCCAACGAGGAAGAGACGCTGCGCGCGGTCGAGGCCGGGGCCTCCTACTGTACGCACCTTTTCAACGGCATGCCGCCGCTGCATCAGCGCGAGATGGGGCTTTCCGGCATCGCGCTGACCGACGACCGGGTGACGGTCGAGCTGATCATCGACGGGCGGCACATCCACCCGCGCATGGTCGACCTGGCCTGCCGCTGCAAAACGTCGGCGAAGCTGGTCGGCATCAGCGACTGTACGATGGCGGCGGGAATGCCCGACGGCGAATACCGGATCGGTCCGTCGCTGATCCGGGTGAAGGACGGGTATTCGCAGAACGAGCAGGGTGCGCTGGCCGGAACCACGACCATGCTCGACACCGGCTGGCACAGTTTGATGAGCGGCGGCCACCTGACCGAGCTTCAGGCGGCGGCGGCGGTGACGTCGAATCCGGCCGGAATTTTCAAGTTGAACGACCGGGGAATGCTGCAGCCGAACCGGCGCGCCGACCTGGCGATTTTCGAACGCAAGACCAACCGGCCGCTTCTGACCGTGCGCAACGGCGAAGTGGTCTATCGGGCCGAGGATAAATGAAGTACGAATTGCTGGATAGCGGATCTCTCCGGAAACTGGAGCAGGTCGGCGAATTCCGTCTTGTCCGTCCGGCGCTGAACGCCTTCTGGCGTCCGGCGCTGCCGAAGAAAGAATGGGACGCCGCCGACGCGGTGTTCACCCGCGACAGTTCCGGCGGCGGCCGCTGGAGTTTCAGCCGCCAGCTCCCGGAATCGTGGCTGATCGAATGGGGCGGCTTTACGCTCAAGGTCAAGCCGACCGGGTTCGGCCACCTCGGTTTTTTCGCCGAGCAGTACCGGAACTGGGACTATTTCCGTTCTCCGGCGTCGGGTCTGGGGGAGGGGGCGAAGGCGCTCAATCTCTTCGGCTATTCCGGCGTGGGTTCGATGGCGATGGCCGAGACGGGGGCGGCGGTCTGCCACCTCGATGCGTCGCGCGGCATGATCGAGTGGGGGCAGGAGAATCTGCAATACAACTCCCGGGTGCCGTCGTCGATCCGCTGGATCGCGGACGATGTGAACAAGTTCACCCAACGCGAATTGCGGCGCGGCAGCCAGTACAATTTCATCGCGCTCGACCCGCCCACTTTCGGACGCGGTTCGAGCGGACAGGTGTGGAAAATCGAAGACGACCTGCCGAAACTGCTGGATGTCTGCAACCAGCTCCGGGAGCCGGGACGGCCGTTCACGGTGATCCTCTCCTGCCACTCGCCGGGATTTTCCTGCCTGGTGATGGAGCGATTGCTGGAAGAGGCGTGCGGACGCGGCGGCGAATACGATTCGTTCGAGATGACGGTTCCGGAATCGACCGGGCGGCTGCTGCCCGCCGGAATCTCGGTCCGCTACACGGTCTCCTGACCGGGGGAGGGGCGGCGCGGTGAAGAAGAGGTCGTTTCCTCCGGTGGCCGGCGAACGGCCCGGCGTGCTGATCCTGGGTTCGCTGCCCGGCGAGGAATCGCTCCGGCAGCAGCAGTATTACGCGCACCCCCGCAACGCCTTCTGGCCGATCATGGGGGAGCTGTTCGGCTTCGACCCGGCGCTGCCCTATCCCGAGCGGCTCAAGCGGCTCACGGAGGCCGGCGTCGCGCTCTGGGACACCATCGGAGCGGGACGGCGCGAGGGGAGCCTCGACGGGAACATCCGCGACGCCGAATCGAATCCGGTCGCGGCGCTGCTCGAGAAATTTCCCTCCATCGGTTTGATCTGCTGCAACGGCGGGAAGTCGTTCGAAGAGCTGAAGAAGAGCGCGCCGGAATTGTTCGACCGCCCGGCGCTCCGCATCGAGCGTCTGCCCTCCACCAGCCCCGCCGCCGCGATGTACCGCTACGCCGACAAACTGGCCGCCTGGCGGGTCGTCGGCGAATTCCTGCGAAAAAGCGGCCGGAACGATTGAAAAATCGGCCCGTTTCCGGTATATTTCCCTTATGATAACAGGGCGGAATATGCAATTTTACCTTTACACCGGGAACAAGCTGGAGCGGCTGGCGGAAAAGTTCGGCGAGCTGATTTTTTCGTCGCCGCCGTCGGACGTGTTCGCTCCCGAAACCGTGGTGGTGCAGACGCAGGGCATGGCGGCCTGGCTCAAGCAGCAGCTCGGGGGGGAGGGGCGGATCGCCGCGAACTTCGACACGCCGTTCCCGGTCAACTTCATCGACCGGATGCTGGAGACGTTTTTCCCCGCGTTCCGGGCCGACGGCGAACGCTTTGCAACCGAACTCCTGCCGTGGCGGATCTGCCGGATTCTCGGGGAATCGCCGGAGCGTTACCCGGAACTTGCCGCCTATCTGGTGCCGCCGCAGCGGGAGCTGAAGCGCTGGCAGCTCGGCTGCCGGATCGCCGAACTCTTCGACCAGTACCGGATTTACCGGCCCGAGATGCTGGAGAATTGGCGGCGCGGCGGCAGCCCGGAGTGGGCCGACGCCGACTGGCAGAAGCGGCTTTACCTGGAGCTCTGCGGCGGGAACCGCGCCCGCACCCGCGAATTCTATTTCAGCGAATTTTTCCGGCTCGACGCACTGCCTGCCGGGACGGCGCTGCCGGAGCGGATCACGGTGTTCGGGGTCGGCACCATGCCGCCGCTCTTCTTCCATTTTTTCATGAAGCTCGCGGAATTTACGCCCGTCTATTTCTTCTACCTGAACCCGAGCCGGGAGTATTGGAGCGAGCAGTATTCTGACGCCGAGGCGGCGCGGCTGATCGCGCGCGACGGCGGCACGCTCGAGCAATTTCACGACGGCAACCCGCTGCTGGCGAGCTTCGGCGCGCAGGGGCGGGAGTTCTTCCGGCTGATGTCCGGCACGCCCGAAGTGATCCGCCCGCCGGATGGCGAGTTGTTCGAGCCGTTTGTCGCCACCCGCGGCGAGGGGCCGGACGATTATTTGAATCCGACCCGGCTCGCCGCGCTCCAGCAGGATATTTTCGCCATGTTCCGGCGCGGACCCGACGCCGACGGCGAGGTGACCGGGCACCCGTTCCAGTTCCCGCCGGAGGACAGAACGGTGCGGATTCACGACTGCCACAGCGCCCGCCGCGAGGTGGAGGTGCTTCACGATCAATTACTGGAACTGCTTGAAGACCCGGCGATCCAGCCCCGCGACATCATCGTCATGGCGCCCGATGTCAACAGCTATGTGCCGTACATCCACGCGGTGTTCGGGCAGGGGCCGCTGCGGAACGTCTATGCGGTTTCGGACCGCAGCATCCGCCGCGCCAGCCGGTTGGCCGATGCGTTTTTCGAGCTGCTGCAACTGCGCAACAGCCGGTTCGAGGCATCGAAAGTGTTGGAGTTGCTGCATGTTCCATCTCTCCGCGACCGCTTCGGCATCGCCGCCGGGGAGTTGGAGACGGTGACCGACTGGGCGGCCCGCGCCGGAATCCGCTGGGGGCTCGACCGCGCCGATCGCCGCGACCACTGCGAGGTGGAGTTCGACGAATACTCCTGGCGGCAGGGGCTCGACCGGCTGCTGCTCGGTTTCGCCCGCGAATTGACGCCGGAGGATTTCGAGTGCGACGATCCGCTGCCGCTCGAAGCGGTCGAAGGTTCCGATGCGGTTTTGCTCGGGCGCTTTGTCGCGGCGGTGGAACGGATGGCGGGGCTGCGCCGCGATTGCGCCGCGATGCGGACTCCGGAAGCGTGGAGCGAACTATTGCTTCGCGCGGTGGACGACCTGTTTCTCGCGCCGGAGGAGGAGTTCGACGAATTCGCCGCGCTCCGCCGCGCCGTCCAGCTTGCCGGGCGGCAGGCCGCCGCCGCCGGATTCGATTCCGAAGTTCCGGTCGATGTGATCGAGGAAGTGATCACCTCGGCATTGGCGACCTCGGGCCGGAACGACCCGTTCCTGCGCGGAAAAATCACCTTCTGCTCGCTGGTGCCGATGCGGAGCATCCCAATGCCGGTGGTGGCGATTCTCGGTCTGAACGACGGCGAATTTCCGCGCCGCGACCGCAAACTCGGCTTCAATCTGATCCACCGCCGGATCGCGCCTTGCGACCGTTCGCGGCAGGCGGAAGACCGCTACCTCTTTCTCGAGGCGATCCTGTCGGCGCGGAGCAATCTGCTGCTGTTCTATCAGGGGCAGACCGCGCGCGGCAGCGAGGAGTTTCCCCCCGCGATTCCGCTCGCCGAGCTGATCGATTATCTAAAACGAAGCGCCCCCTTCGAGGTGACGCGCCACCGGCTTCAGCCGTTCGAATTCAGCTACTTCGACCGGAACAACCCGAAGCCGGACGCGCGTTCGCGTTCGCGGGAGAATTTTGAGGCGGCGCGGACGCTGCTTGATGCGATGCGGAATCCGGATGCGGAAGAAGGCGAGACCGTTCCGCATGAGGAAGCCGCCGCGCTGCCCGCCGTATCGCCGCCGGAGCTTGAACGCTTTTTCACCAATCCCTGCCGCTGGTTCCTCAACAATCGGGCGAACATTTTTCTCCGCGAAGCGGAGGGGCCGGAGGGGGACGACGAACCGACGCCGGAGTCGATCGACCGCCTCGGCCTCTATCTCCTGAAAACCGAAATCGGCGCGTATACGCTCGACGGCCTCGACCGCGACACCCAGTACCGGATGCTGCGGCGAAGCAACCGCCTCCCGGTCGGGCATGGCGGCGAACTCCTGTTCGACGGGCTGTACGATCTGATCGGTCGGATTCCGGAAGCGTGGCGCGAAGCGCTCCGCGACCGGGAGGCGTTCGCAATCAATTTGGACTGCAACGGCTTGCATATCGCCGGGACGGTCGATGCCGCGCCGGACGGGTGCAGCCAGCATCTGCTGGTCTATTCCGGGTTCAAGGCGAAATACGCGGTGCGCGCCAACCTGCGGCATCTGCTGCTCTCCCTGGCGCAGGGCAACCCGGTGACCACGCGGGTGCTGAGCTTCGAACGAGGCGGACCGGTGGAACGGGTGTTGGAACCGATTGCGCGGGAAGAGGCGGAAATGCTTCTCCATCAATTGGTCGAGCTGTTCCGTGAAGGCATGACGACTCCTCTGCCGTTTTTTGAAAAGGCCTCCTGGGCGTGGCGGGAGCGCGGAATCGAAGCGGCCCGCAAAGCCTTTGCGCTCGACTACAAGCCGGACGGTGTGTTCGACGACCGCGACGACCCCGCGATTCACCGCTGCTACGGGGTGGAGGCGTTCAATGATCCGCAGTTTGTCGCGGCCTTCGAGCGCTGCGCCGGAATTTTACTTGGGACTCTCGAGTGGAAGGAGGCGGAAGCATGAATCCATCGCGCCCCGCCTGGCTCGACTACCGCCTTTCCGGCTGGAACCTGATCGAGGCCGCCGCCGGAACCGGGAAGACCTATACCATTCAGAATCTGGTGGTGCGCTTTTTGCTGGAACGGCGTTTGCCGATCCGCTCGTTGCTGGTGGTGACCTTCACCGAGGCCGCCGCCGCCGAGTTGCGCGACCGCATCCGGAGCGTGCTTGCCGCGACGCTGGAAGCGGCGCGGGGCGGCGAGGCGGAAGAGCGTGAAGAGTTGCTGTTGGAGCAGGCGGAAGCCGCGGGCGTATCTCGCGAAGAGTGTGCCGACCTGCTCCGCCGCGCCCTGACCGGCTTCGACGACGCGCCGATTTCGACCATTCACGGCTTCTGCGCCCGGGTGCTGGAGGAGAACGCGTTCGAGAGCGGCGTCCTCTTCCGCAGCGAACTGGTCAAAGATGTCTCCGGCATTCTCGCCGAACTCGGCATGGACTTTTACCGCCGCACCTTCTACGGTCCCGGTCCGGAACTGCGTTCCACGCTGGCCGATGCCGCCGGAATCACGCCGGAGAGCCTCGGCGAGATCGCCCGGCTCCGCTTCGCCCATCCCAACCTGATGGTCCGCAGCGATGTGGATGGAGAGCCGGAACTCTTTTTACATGAATCGGAAACGATGATTGCTGAACTGAAGGAATCCGGCCTGCCGGAAGCGTTGGAGGAGTCTGCGCCGTATCTCAATAAGCTCGGCCACCTTGCCGCCGCCGATGCGCCGCGAGTCGCCGCCGATGCGCTGGCGTCCGGAGAACTCAAGCCGTTGTTGCGCTTCGGGTTGTCCTGTCTCGCGGACAAGGTGAAGAAGAAGCCGAAGGGGACGACGCCGGAGGCGGTTTTGGCCCGGCTGGAAGCGGGTCCGTTCGAGTTGGTCGACCGGCTGGCCGATGCGGTCCGCAATTATGGAATCGCCCTCAAACTCTCCGCCGCCCGGTTTATCGAGGAGGCGTTCGCCGCCAAACGGGGACGGGAAAACTTTTTGACCTTCAACGATTTGCTGGAGCAGGTCCACCATGCGCTGCATCAGCCGGGGAGCCCGCTGCCGGCCGCGTTGCGCGAACGTTTCCCGGTGGGGGTCGTCGACGAGTTTCAGGACACCGATCCGGTTCAGTACGAAATCTTTCGCGCGATCTTCGGCCATCCCGGCGGGACACTCTACATGGTCGGCGACCCGCGCCAGGCGATCTATGCGTTCCGGGGCGGCGATATCGCCACCTACCGCCGTGCGGTTTGTGAACTGGAAGCCGCCGGAGGCGAACGCTACGAGCTTGCCGCCAACTACCGTTCGGCGGCGGCGATGATCGCCGACGTGAACACCCTGTTCCACCATCACGCCGACCCGTTCGCCGACGCGACGATCCGCTTCCCCGAAGTGGCCGCGCCGGAGGAGGCTCCCGGCCTGCTCCGGAACGGAATCCCGGAAGCGCATCCGTTGCGGATCGTCCGGCTCCCAGAGGGGAATGCCGACGAGTGCCGTCGCCGCACGGTCGCCGCCGTGCTCGAACTTTTGACCGATTCGTCGCTCCGGCTGCCGGACCGCGGGGAGTCGGGAATCCGTCCGCGCGACATCGCGATTTTGGTGCTGAACGGGTATGAGGCGGAACAGCTTGCCGATGAACTGCATCAGCACCATGTTCCGGCGGTGTTCACCCGCACCGGCAATGTGTTCGCGTCGGAGGATGCGCGGGAACTCCTGACCGTCCTGCGCGCCGCCTCTTCGGGGAGTGTCCGCGAGCTGCCGAACATCCTCGCCACACCGCTCGGCGGAATGCCGCTGGCCGAACTGGTCGCGCTCGGCGCCGAGCGCGGCGAAGCCCGCCTTGCGGCGGAGCAGGAGAAATTGCGAGAACTCCAGACGCTCTGGGAAGAGGGGAGTTTCATCGAATTTTTCAACGCGTTGCTCGCCGCTTACGAAGTTCGCCGCCGTTATCCGGCACTGTCGCGCGGGGAACGCAAGCTGACCAATCTGCTTCAGCTCGGCGACCTGTTGGAACAGGAGTCGGCGCGGCGCGGACTCTCCCCCGCCGGAGTCGCCGATTTTCTCGCCGAGCGGATCGCCGACCCCGACAAGGGTGACTCCGAGGAGTATCAGCAGTTGCTCGAAACCGACCGCGAAGCGGTGACGTTGATGACCGTCCACGGCAGCAAGGGGCTGGAATTCCCCATCGTGTTGTTGCCGGGCCTTCACCTGGGTGACGCGCAGAAGCGGGCGGAACTCTTCCACAACGCCGCCGGGGAGCTGGAATACGATCTCACCGGTTCTTCGGAAGGAGTCGAAGCGGCGGAACTGGAACGTTTGCAGGAACTTCTGCGTCTTGCCTATGTCGCCGTAACCCGGGCGAAATATCATTGCCGCATCTTCTGGGGCAAGGGGCCGAAAGCCTCCCCTGTCGACTGGCTGCTGCGGCTGCGGGAGGGGACGGAATTCCCGGTCGGTGCGTTGCTGGCCTCGCCCGAACCGATGATTCCTGGAGAGCTGTTGGAACTTGTTCCGGAAGAACTTGTGTTTCCCGATTACCGTTATGTTCCGGGCGGCGGGCTGGAGCTTGAACTGCTCCCGGTAAACCTTGCCGTCGATCCCGGCTGGCAGTTCGTCAGCTATTCGAGTCTGAGTCCGCAGGGAGGGCACGATTCGCCCTTCGATTACGATGGCGGGCACGAGGCGGAAGCCGTTCCTGTTGAAGAGCCGCCGGAAAGCGGAATCTTTTCGATCCGCGGCGGTGCGGCGGCGGGCAACGCCTGGCACCGGATTTTCGAGCTGGCCGATTTTGACGCCGACGAGACGGCGTTGCGTGCGCTCGCATTGCCGCCGCTCTCCGATTTCGGCGTTCTGCGTGGCGGCGAGGACCCGGAGGAGAAGCTCGCGCTCACCGTTCGCATGGTGTGCGACGTGCTTCATTCTCCGCTTGGCGAAGGGTTCTGTCTCGCCGATGTGCCGAGAAAAGACCGGTTGTCCGAACTCGAATTCGCCTACCGCTTCCGCTCCGGCTTCACCGTCGAGGCGTTGCGCGAATTGTTGACAACCTATGCCGCCGAACGGTTCGGCCTCGTCGAATGGCCGCCGTGGAGCCGGACGGTTTCCGGCGGCTGCCTCAACGGATTCATCGACCTCTTTTTCCGGCACGGCGGCCGCTACTATCTGCTCGACTGGAAGTCGAACCGGCTCGAAGGGCGCAGTTCCAATTTCCTGCCGGAGAAACTGCCCGCCGCGATGGCGAAGAGCTTCTATTTCCTTCAATACCTGATCTATACGGTCGCCGCGGTCAAATATCTAAGGATGCGGCTCGGCCGGTTTGAACAGGAAGAGTATGAGGCGTTGTTCGGCGGCGTCTTCTATTTCTTCGTCCGCGGCGTCACGCCGGAACACCCCGGGCGTGGCGTGTTTTACGACAAGCCGCCCTATGAACTGATTCGCCGTCTGGAGGAGTTGATCGGATGAAACGGCTGCATCTATCCGCAATCGAAGGCTTCGAGGCGATCGACGCCGTATTCGCCGATTTTCTCGAACGGCGGCACGGCAAAGCGCTTCCGCCGGAACTGCTTGCCGCCGCCGCGCTCGCCTCGCGCGCTGTGCGCGAGGGCCACAGCTGCTGCCGCCTCGAACTCTGGGCCGGGCAGCGGATCGGGGAAGGGGACGAGTCGGCTCGGCTCCCCGCCCTTGATGAATGGCTCGCCCTGCTTCGTCGCCCTGAATATCGCACTCTCGTGGCGGAGGCGACTTCGCCGCTGGCGCTCGATGACGCCGGTCGGCTTTTTCTACGGCGCTATTACGAATGTGAACGGCGCATCGCCGGAGAGATTCACCGTCGTTTTGCTCAAACTGTTTTGCCGCCGGATCTGCCGCCGGGGGGATTGGCCTCTTTGCTCCGCTACTTCGCCGCCACTGCCGGGCGGGAGCGGGTCGACTGCCAGCAGCTTGCCGTCTACTCCGCCATGTCGAATTCGTTTGCAATCATTTCCGGCGGCCCCGGTACCGGCAAAACCACCGTCGTGGCGGCGCTGCTGGCGCTGGAATTGATGCGCAGCCCGGCGCTCTCCGTTGCGCTTTGCGCGCCTACCGGCAAGGCGCAGGCGCGGCTGGCGGAGTCGCTGACCGGCGGGGTCGATGTCCTTGATGTTCCGCCGGAAATCCGGTCCCGGCTGCTGGAACTGCCGAGCTCCACCATTCACAAACTGCTCGGAATCGGTCCGCGCGGGACCATCCGTTACGACCGCGACAATCCGCTGCCGTATGATCTTCTGGTGGTGGACGAGTGTTCGATGGTTCCGCTGCTCCTGATGGGGCGGCTGCTCGACGCGCTTCGCCCGGAGAGTCGGATCGTCCTGCTCGGCGATAAAGACCAGCTCGCCTCGGTCGAGGCGGGCGCGGTCTTCTCCGACCTCTGCGATGTGGCGGAGCTGAACGCCTTGCGTCCGGAAGCGGCCGAGGCGTTTTATCTTCAGACCGGATGGCGCGCCCTTCCGGTCGACGCCCGCCCGCTCTCCGGCGCGGTCGCCGAGTTGACCGAGAATCACCGCTTCGCCTCCGCCAGGCGGATCGGCGAATTCAGCCAGGCGATCAAAGCGCTTGATGAAGATGCGGTTGCTCCTCTTGCGGAGCGGATGGCGCACTGCGAAGAAGCCGATTTTCGGATGCGCGATGTCCCGGTGCGTGAAATGGAGCGGCATCTGGCGGATTTGCTGTTCTATCCCGTCTGCAATTCCTTGTCTATGGCTGATTTGAAAGGTCTTGCGGAAGCCGGGGATGACGCTGCGGTGGAGACCGCGTTCCGGGTGCTCGACTCTTTCCGGATTCTCGCCGCCACACGCAGCGGCCGGCGCGGAGTCGATGCGATCAATGCGTTATGCCGCAATCTGTTGGGACTCTCCGATGATTTTGTACCGGGACTCCCCGTTATGATCACCCGCAACGATCCCCGGACCGGCCTCTTCAACGGCGATGTCGGGCTGGTGGTCGCGGACCCGGCGGGTCCCGGCGCGGTGCGGGTGCGTTTCTCGAATCACAGCCGCGGCTTTCTCCCGGCGGAACTCCCTGAACATGAGATTGTTTTTGCGATGACGGTGCATAAATCGCAGGGCTCCGGGTTTCGCAATGTCCTCTTTGTCCTTCCCGACGAACCGGGCCCGGTTCTGACCCGCGAGCTGATCTATACCGCGATCACCCGCGCCGAGCAGCGGGTCGAAGTATGGGGAACCCAGGAGGTTCTCGCCGACGCGCTGCGCCGGAAAACAGTTCGGCTCTCCGGCCTTGCCGACCGGCTCCGGGAGGAAGTTTAACGAACTTCCGGTTGCATTTGGCGGCAGGGCCGCTATGTTATAAGAAACGGTTTCTCCGGCAATTAACAGGATAGAGGTATTGCAGATGCAGACGAAACAGATTGCTCTCCGGGCGCTTCCGCTTATCCCCGCGCTGCTGATGGGCGCCGGGCTGAATCAGGCCCCCGCCCATCTTGAACCCGCGTTCTGGAAAGGCCAGGTTCCCGATGCGCTCGTTACCGCCGATGGCCGCCGGATTGAGAACTCCGAAGACTGGATGCGGCTTCGCCGCCCCGAGTTGCTTCAGCTCTTTTCCTCCGTTGTTTACGGCAAGCCGATTCCCGCTCCCGCCGGAATTGAATTCACATTGCTTGAGCGCAATGACAACGCCTTGAACGGCAAGGCGATTCGCATTCAGGGCGACATTGTCTGCAAGGGCGTCAACCAGCCGAATCCGTTCCGGATGCTGGTCTATCTGCCGAAGCAGGCGAAAGGGCCGGTTCCGGTTTTCCTCGGGCTCAACTTTCTCGGCAACCAGTCGCTCAGCGCCGATGAGGCGGTGCTGATTCCCGAGTGGGACAAGACACCGCGTTCGCGCGGCGGTCGCGCCCACCGCTATGATCTCGACCGGATCATCGATGCCGGTTACGGGATCGCCACGATCCGCAACGCCGATATCGAGCCGGATCATCCCGAAGCATGGAAGGACGGCGTTCGGCGCTCCTTCCTCACCGACGGCGTTCAGAAGAAGGACGATCCGGCTACGATCGCCATGTGGGCCTGGGGGCTCTCTCGCGGACTTGATGCGCTGCGTACCATGCCGGAAGTCGATCCCGACCGGATTATCGCCTGGGGTCACTCGCGTCTCGGCAAGACCGCGCTCTGGGCCGCCGCGAACGATCTGCGTTTCGCCGCCGCCATTTCGAACGATTCCGGCTGCTGCGGCGCTTCGCTCACCCGGCATATCGTCAAAGATGACAAGAGCGAGACATTGAAAGAGATCATCAAGCGGTTTCCGCACTGGTTCGCGTTGAATCTCAACGATTATATCGACCGCGAAGAAGCGCTTCCGGTCGATCAGCATGAACTGATTGCCCTGATTGCGCCGCGGCCGGTCTATGTCGCCAGCGCCGAGGGTGATGTGTGGGCCGATCCGGAAGGGGAATTCCTCGCCGCCCGCGAGGCGTCGAAGGTTTATCGGCTTTTCGGCATTCCGGGAATTGCGGAGGTGACCCCCATGCCCGATCTTCACCGGCCGGTCGGCACGGGCGTCGGGTACCACATCCGCACCGGCGAGCATACCGTCACCAGCTTCGATTGGGCGGCGTACATCGATTTCATGAACGCCAATCTGCCGGAGAAGCAGTAACTATTTCGCGTTCAACTCTTTTGCGAGTCGGCCGGGATAGGTCTCCGCATTGGGGGCGGCGCTGCCCGCCCCTTTGACGCTGACGCCGTAAGTGATGCTGTCGCCGATGCAGAGAATCCGGTTCGGGTTCCATTTTTCGGCCCGGATTCGCCTGGCGATCGCATCGGCGAAGCGGAAGTAGCCGTTCGGCGTCGGGTGCACTCCGTCTTCGTTCCCCGAGTTGGCCGGGTTGCGGAACAAACTGGCGGCGTCGGTGGTCGCTTCTCCGAGTACCTCGGTCGTTTTGAGGAGCGGGACGTTGCAGCGTTCGGCTACTGCGGCGACAGATTCGTTGGCGCGTTTCACCTTGGCCGTTGCGGAGTCTTTATCGAAGAAACCGGGTTTGTGCCGTTTGCGCATCAGCTCCTCGCAGGCGTTCGGAATCTCGCAGAGCAGGACTTTTGCCCCGGAAGCCTGCGCCGCCTTGACCATGGTCTCCAGGTTTTCGCGATACTCGGCGGGCGGGATCAGGTTGTGGCTGTTCAGGTTGTCATTGGTCCCGGCCATCAGGATGACCAGGTCCGGCTTGCTCTTCGCCAGTTCGGCGCTGAAGATCTCCCGCAGCTGGCGCGAATTCCAGCCGGGGTGTCCGGCATTGAACACCTCGGCCGCCGGTGCGAAAAGCGAAGCGAGGAAGAGCAGGGCCGCCGAAAAAAACTTCATCAGCTTCATGTTCGTTCTCTTTCGTTGTTTCTGCCGCGGAGTCAGCGGCGACGCGGATTGCCGCGCAGGAAGGGTGACGACGGCATAGTGCTGTATCCCGGGCGCACTGTTTGCACGACAGGCGAGGGGGCGTTCGGGCGGATTGACGCCGGATTCGGATTCCGGACGACTTCCGGCGTTTGCGCCGGGGTCAGCGGGCCGACCACCTTTCCTCCGGCGTCATGGATGAACTGCGGCGTCTTGCCGCTCTCTGCCGGGGTGAAGGTGTAGATTCCGTTCTGCTGGTAGATGACGGAGTTGCCGTTCTGGATCAGCACGTCGGTTTTTCCACCCGGAGTGGAGATGTAGGTCGCATTTCCGATCTTTACCGACCCGACCAGCGGGCTGGGATTCTCCTGCAGGGCGACTGCGCCGGGAGCTTTTTCCGGAAGCGCGACGCTGGTTTCCCCGGCCCCTGCGGAACAGGCGGCGGCCAATATGGCGCAAAACAGAATTTTCGAACTCTTCATACTGCACCTCGCTTTCTCTCTATCGGATAATATATCCCGTTTCCGGTTGATTATCAATTGTTCCCGGAACGGATTCGGCCGGAAAACCGCTCTCCCGGCTTGACTTCGGCCGGAGACGGACTATATTCATGCGGAATCATTTGATGAAAACGGGAGAATTAAGATGGATCATCAGTACGAGGAACCCAACGCCGGGGCCAGTTTCTGCAATCACGATTTCATGCCGGTCGACTCCTGGCGGATTCTGCGCATCATGTCCGAATTCGTCGAATCGTTCGAAGATATGAGCCAGCTGCCGGAGCGGCTGGTCGCGGTGTTCGGTTCGGCCCGGACCGCCGAGGACAACCCGGATTTCAAAGCGGCCGAGGAACTCGGCAGGCTGTTGGCGGATAACGGCTACGGCGTCATCACCGGCGGCGGACCCGGCATCATGGGCGGTGCGTCGAAAGGGGCTTTCCAGGCGGGCGGAAAGTCGGTCGGGCTCAATATCGAGCTGCCGATGGAACAGCACCCCAATCACTTTCAGACGATCTCGCTTTCGTTTCGCTACTTCTTTGTCCGTAAGGTCTGTTTCCTCAAGTATTCGACGGCGATCATCGTGTTCCCCGGCGGCTTCGGTACGCTCGACGAACTCTGCGAAGTGCTCACCATGGTGCAGACCGGCAAGATCAACCGCATTCCGATCATTCTGGTCGGCAAGGATTTCTGGGGCGGTCTGCTGCACTGGTTCAAAACCACGCTGGTCAAGAACAAGACGATCGCGGCCGAAGACATGGAACTCTACCATCTGGTCGATTCCGCCGAAGAGGCGGTCAACTATCTGTTGACCTGCCATCGCTTCGGCTTCCGTACTACCGTGAAGTGACTTCCGGCGATCCGGGTTTTCGATTGGCTTCCGCAATCGCATCCGCCAGCTCTGCATGGAGCTTGGATGTCGTTTCGATCTCGACTCTGGTGAATCCCCAGCCGGAGTCGAACAGTTTATTCTCTGCGATATAGTGACGGCATTCCTGTGTCAGCAGCGGGCGCAGTATGCCTCCGGTGACGAACAGCAGCGCCGCGAAAGCGAACAGCTGATTGAGATAGGCGGTTGCGAAGGGGAGTGTTCCCTTTCGGAATCCGAGGTGTTTGCCCTGTTTCCTTTGTTCCCGCCAGTAAACCAGTTCGAAGATCAACGGAAAGAGCAGGACGAGCCAGATCATTCCAATCCAGATCCGTGAGTGGTTCAACCGCACGGAGATGTCGCGTCCGCCGAGGGCGTCGATGTGGGTGTACAGCAGAAATACTCCAATCGGAACGGCGATTCCCCAGATCAGAATCCGGGCATATGATTTCCACGGCAGAAGCAGCAGGAACGGCCTTTTTCCCATCAGGCGTGCTGCCAGTACCGTGAGGCCCATGATGAGGATTGCGACTCCCAGCAGTGCGGAAAGCGTGGCCAGTCCGGCCAGGTCGAGCACCAGATAGGAGAGTTTCCGTTCCGGCGTGAATAGACTCATCGGTACTTTTTCGCGCATCGGAGGCAGCAGCAATAGGGTAAGCACTCCGGCGTGTTTCGTGATAGACTCGGTGTTTTGACTCTCTTGTTCCTTCCAGTTTTTCAGGGGCTGGTAGATTTTGCCCAGCGTTTCTGCTTCGGCAATATCTCCGCGCTTTTTTGCGGACTCCAGATAGAGGCTGATGCAAGCATATTCAACCAGAACCTCAGTCAGCGTTTTTGAATCGAACTTCTGCAACTGCGGGATGAATTTCCGCCAAGCCTGAAAATACGGTTCCGTTTCCGCCTTTTTCCCTTCTTTCAGAAGCGTGTTCCCGTAGAACAAATTGATTTTGGTCAGTTCGCGTTCTTTGTTGACGAAGTTCAGGGTCGTGGCGGCGTAGAGGCTGATGCGCTCCAGTATTCCCAGATAATCGTTGTCCAGATTCAGCATTCTGCAGACGTCGGCAGGAAGGTCCGTTGCATAGGTCCGGACAAACGGTTTGTTCAGCGCGGCGAGAAAGATCTTCATGCCGTGATCGAGTGCGGCGCGGTCTTTGATCTCGTACTCTTCGGCTTCGGGTTTCGTGACCAATGCGGAACGCAGAATCAGATCGGCTTCGAGATAATCGTAGAGCGCATTGTCCGGATCAACTCGGCGGCCTCGGTTGAGCACCTGCAGATATTCCGTGCGCTTTTTCTCATCCAATTCCCCGGTCTGTTGCGGTATCAGCGACAGCGCATAGTTTGCGGTGAACATCGGGTTTTCCGGATTTGCTTCATAATATGTCTTCTCCCAGGAATTTTTTCCACACGAGACCATACCGGGCAGATAGGCTCTGGCAAGCATCTGTTCGCTTTTCGGGAGACGGGACAAATCACGTTCGACAGCCGAATCAAACAACTGGTTCGGCAGGCACTCCGCAATCGGGAAGGCCGATGTTCCTCCCAAGTCGTCCCAGATGGCGAAACCGGCCAGCGTCCGCAGGTCGATGCAGAGTGCCAGGCCGATCAGGATGACGGGGATCAGCGCGATTTTTGCGGCGAGACGAATCCGGGCGCGGAGTCTCAGCTTTTTGCGATTGGCGTCAAGCAGCGACAGGGCAAGTTCTTCCGGCTCTCCGAAGCGCTTTTTCGCCTGATCCTCCGCCTCCGATTCGCTCTTTCCTTCGGACTGTTCCTCTTCGCAGGCGTCTTCGAGATGGCCTTCCAGTTCCTGTTCGACTTCCAGCCGCAGCGCCGGGTCGTCGGCGAGCGAACGGGTGCAGAGCTGTGCGAATGTTTGAAATTTTTCTTTCATGGAATGATCCTCTTTACGCTCAGGCGTTGGCGAGCAGCAGCGAAAACGAACGGCAGAAGGCGCGCGCCTCGGCGACGCGCTCCGCCGCCGCCTCGGCTCCCTTTTTGGTCAGCGCGTAGTATTTTCGCGGTTTGCCGCCCGCCTCCTGCCAGAACGCTTCGATCAATCCTTCCGATTCCAGTTTGTGGAGGCAGGGGTAGAGCGAGCCTTCGCGCCACTCGAAGTAGCCGTCGGTGCGCTGGTTCACCTGCTTGATCATCTCGTAGCCGTACATGGCCTGTTCCGAAAGCAGCTTGAGGATCACCGTCTCCACCGTCCCCCGGGTCAGTTCGTTCTTTTTTGACATCATGCACCTCCTAATTTTTTGCGGAATTCCCGGCGTAATCCGTCGAATCGATGGCGAGGCGAAGCTTGCTTCCGAGCTCGGCGGTGATTTGGGTTTCCGGCTTGGAAAAACCGATTCCACATTTAAGCAAGGGGTCCTTGGTGACCCAATAGCCGCACTCCTTGCTCAACAGAGGCCTCAAGATTCCTCCGGTAATCAGCAACAGGGCCACGAAGCCGCAGAGCAAATTGAGTCCGACGGTTGCCGAGGGCAGTTTGCCTTTGGCGAATCCGAGAATCTCTCCCTGCTTCCTGAGTTGGGCGGTGAAAACTGCACCGAACACCAGAGGAAAGACAAGAATGAACCCGAGCTGTCCGATGAGGAAGCGTGGCAAATTCCAGCCGATTGCCACATTGCGTCCTCCCAGAAAATCGATATGGGTGTAAATCAGAAACAATGCAATGGGACTCAGTATTCCCCATGTCAGGATTTTCAGGTAAGATTGCCGGGACAGCACCACCAGAAAAGGCCTTTTGCCGAAAAGGCGCAGGATCAGCACGGTAAGCGCAAGTACGGCAATGATATACCCCAGCAGCAGCGACTGGAGTGCCATGCTGATCGTATCACTGACAAGATAGGTGAGCTTCCTTCCCGGAGCGAGGTCTTCGATTTCGATTTTTTCATGCAGTTGTGATAGAAATATCGCTGAGAACAGACCGGAATGCTTCCAGGTTCCTTCTCCGTTCGGATCTCTCCTGAGATCCCACTTGGCGATGATATTTTCAATTTTCTTGAGCTTTTCGGTTTCTCCCGTATCTCCGCGCTGTCTGGCTGAAGCGAGATACGCCCTGATGCAGCCGTAGTAGTTCCGCACTTCCATCAGCATATCGGAGTTGTGTTCCAGCATCTGCGGAATAAACTGCCGCCAGGAATCGAAATAGGCTTTCGCCTCCTTTGATTTTCCCTCTTTCTCCAGCGTCTCCCCATAGAAGATGCTTTCGCGTGTCAGGGCGCGGACTTCGGCGTTAAAACGGAAAGGGACGCTTCCGTAAATACTGATATTCTCCATCATCCCTAACAGGTCTTTTCGAGGGTTCAGCAGTTGCTGCGCTTTCTTCACCACATCCATGTTGTAAGTGTTGACGAATGGCTTCTCCAGCGCCGCCAGATACAACTTCATGCCGCGGTCAAATTCTGCCCGATCCGCGATGGTGTAGTATCCGGCTGTTTTCGGAGTCTTTCCCGGGTGCCAGGTCAACGCCGGATGCAGGATCAGCTTCACTTCGAGATAGTCGTAAAGGGCATTATCCGGGTCGATACGGCGTCCATGCTCGATAACGTTCCGGAGTTCCCGGCAGTTCTGTTCTTCCCAGTGCTCATTGGGGGAAGGAATCAGCGACAGCGCATAATTGGCGGTGAAAATCCGGCTGTCCGGATTGGCCCGATAGCGTTCGAGTTCCCATTCCGATTCTTTGCCGCACTGCCAGAGTCCGAGAAAATTCATGACAAAATCCTTGTCCGCTTTGTCAATTGTACGCATATCGCTGCGGATTTGTGCGTTTATCATTTTCTCTTGCAGGGATTCTGTTTTGGTCTCACGGTGGCGGCCCAACATGATCATTGCCGACAGCGTTCGAAGGTTGATGCAGAGCACCAGGCCGACCAGGATGGCGGGAATCAGCGCGACTTTGATTGCAAGGCGAATCCGGGCGCGAAGCTTCAATCGTCTGAGATTGGCGTCAAGCAGCGACTGGGCAAGCTCTTCCGGCTCTCCGAAGCGCTTCTTTGCCTGATCCTCCGCCTCGGATTCACTCTTCCCTTCGGAACGCTCTTCTTCGTAGACATCCTCGAGATGGCTCTCCTGCTCGCGTTCGACTTCCAGCCGCAGCATCGGGTCGCCGGCGAGTGAGCGGGTGCAGAGCTGCGCGAATGTTTGAAATTTTTCTTTCATGAAATGATCCTCTATACGCTCAGGCGTTGGCGAGCAGCAGCGAAAACGAATGGCAGAAGGCGCGCGCCTCGGCGACGCGTTCCGCCGCCGCCTCGGCCCCTTTTTTGGTCAGCGCGTAGTATTTTCGCGGTTTGCCGCCCGCCTCCTGCCAGAACGCTTCGATCAATCCTTCCGATTCCAGTTTGTGGAGGCAGGGGTAGAGCGAGCCTTCGCGCCACTCGAAGTAGCCGTCGGTGCGCTGGTTCACCTGCTTGATCATCTCGTAGCCGTACATGGCCTGTTCCGAAAGCAGTTTGAGAATCACCGTCTCCACTGTTCCCCGGGTCAGTTCGTTCTTCGTTGACATGGCACACCTCCTTTGCATCGGCTGTCTAGGTATATGATACATCGGCAAGCTAGGTATATCAAGGGGGGGAATGAAGAAAAATCGAAAAAAAAGAAAACCCCGGGCGGCTGGGCCGTCCGGGGTTGGTCGGGCTTCGGTGCGAAGTCGGTTACGATTCCGGGAAGAAGAGGATCTTCTGCTGGTCTAGTTCGACCCGGACCTTCTTGGCTTTGTCGAAGGTTCCGCGCAGAAGTTCTTCCGCCATCGGGTCTTCGATGAAGCGCTCGACCGCCCGCCGCAGCGGACGCGCGCCGAATTCCGGCTCATATCCCTTGGCGATCAGGAAGTCCTTGACTTCGTCGGAGACTTCGAATTCGAGCTTGCGGCCGACCAGCCGCTCGCGCAGCTTGCCGAGCTCGATGTCGACGATCGCCATCAGGTCTTCCTTGTTCAGCTTCCGGAAGACGATGATGTCGTCGACGCGGTTGATGAACTCTGGCTTGAAGAATTTCTTGGCGATGCCAAGGAGCTTGTCGTCGTTGGTGATCGTCTCGGCGGTGTCGCTGCCGAAGCCGAGCGGACCGGTGCCGCGGGCGAGCTGTTCGGCCCCCACGTTGCTGGTCATGATGATGATCGTGTTGCGGAAGTCGATGCGCCGGCCGAGGGTGTCGGTGATCCGCCCCTCTTCCAGAATCTGGAGCAGCATGTGCATCACGTCCGGGTGCGCCTTTTCGATCTCGTCGAAGAGCACCACCGAGTACGGACGGCGGCGGACCTTTTCGGTCAGCTCGCCGCCTTCGCCGTGCCCGACATATCCCGGCGGCGAACCGACCAGGCGCGACACGTTGAATTTCTCCATGTACTCGGACATATCGACCTGGATCAGCGCGTCCTGGTCGCCGAACATGAACTCCGCCAGCGCCTTCGCCAGCAGCGTCTTGCCGACGCCGGTGGGGCCGAGGAAGATGAACGAGCCGATCGGGCGGGCCGGATTCTTGAGGTCGGCGCGGCTGCGGCGCAGCGCGCGGGAGATGATCTCCACCGCGTTGTCCTGGCCGATGACGCTCTTCTTGAGTTCGGCTTCCATCCGGAGCAGCTTCTTGGTTTCGCCCTCTTCCATCTGCTGGAGCGGCACGCCGGTCAGCTTGGCGACGACGGCGGCGATATCGCTCTTGGAGATGGAGGTCTTCTTCTCGGAGCACTCCTTCTTCCACTTGTCCTGGAGCTCCTGGAGATTGCGCTTGAGCTCGCGTTCGCGGTCGCGCCATTTGGCGGCGGACTCGAAGTTCTGCTCGACGATCGCCGCCTCCTTGTTGGCGCGGGCCGACTCGATCTCCTGTTCGGCGAGCGCGGTGTCCGGCGGCGGGCTGACGCTGCTGATCCGGGCGCGGGCGCCCGCTTCATCCATCACGTCGATCGCCTTGTCCGGCAGGAACCGCCCGGTGATGTAGCGGTCCGAGAGCCGCACCGCCGATTCGAGTGCGCCGCGGGCGTACTGGACATGGTGGTGCTTCTCGTAGGTCTCTTTGAGCCCTTCGAGAATTTTGATCGTATCCTCGATGCTCGGCGGATTCACCAGAACCGGCTGGAAGCGGCGTTCGAGCGCCGCGTCCTTTTCAATCCCCTTGCGGTATTCGTCGAGCGTGGTCGCGCCGACGCACTGGAGCTCGCCGCGCGACAGCGCCGGCTTGATGATGTTCGCCGCGTCCATCGCGCCTTCGGCGCCGCCCGCTCCGACGATGGTGTGCAGTTCGTCGATGAACAGAATCACCTTGCCGGAGTTGCGCACCTCGTCGATCACCGCCTTGATGCGTTCCTCGAACTGGCCGCGATACTTGGTTCCCGCCACCATGAGCGGCAGGTCGATGGCGTAGACCATCTTGTCGGACAGCAGGTCGGGCACCTTCTTGGCGACGATCGCCTCCGCCAGTCCTTCGAGGATGGCGGTTTTGCCGACGCCCGCTTCGCCGATCAGCACCGGGTTGTTCTTGGTCCGGCGGCAGAGCACCTGGATCACCCGCTCGATTTCGTCCTTGCGGCCGATGACCGGGTCGAGTTCGCCGCGGGCGGCGAGATCGGTCAGGTTGCGCCCGAAGGCGTTGAGGGCGTTGAGCCCTTCCGAACCGGGCTGCGGCGCGTTGCCGGGGCCGCCCGACGCGGGCGGGATGTTCGGCGGTTCGGGCTGGTCGTCGTTGTTCTCGGGCAGGTAGTCCGAATCGAGCGTCTTGATGACCGCCTGGCGGACCTCTTCGAGATTGACGTTGAGGTTCTGGAGGATTCGCGCTGCGGCGCTTTCGCCTTCGCGCAGAATCGCCAGCAGCAGGTGCTCGGTGCCGACGAAGTTATAGTTCATCGACTGCGCCTCGGTCGCCGCCAGCATCAGCACGCGCTTGAGGCGCGGGGTGAGCGGCAGCGGGCCGTCGGTCCGCGTCGAGCCGCCGATTCCGCAGGATTTCTCGACTTCCAGCCGGAGCTGGGCGAGGTTGAGCCCGAGCGATTTGAGCACGTTGACCGCGACTCCCTCGTTCAGGCAGAGAATGCCGAGCAGCAGATGCTCGGTGCCGATATGATCGTGATTGAAGCGTTCCGCCTCCTGTTTCGCGAGGAGCAGAATCTGCCGCGCGCGCGGAGTCAGGTTGCCGAAATTGTTCTCTTCCGGTTTTGCCATGATGGGTTTCTCCTCTCTGGTTTTGTCAACCATCCCAATGGGAATCAATATAGCCGCTTTTTTCGACAAGTCAACTTGAAAAGTTAACCGTTTTCCCGTATACTATGCGAAAAGAAAGTTCCGGAGGAAAAGGGAAATGAAAGAACGGGTGATCGCGGCCTTGTCCGGCGGGGTGGACTCCTCGGTTGCGGCGGCGCTGGCGGTGCGGGCCGGGTGCGAGGTGATCGGCGTCACGCTCCGGCTCAAGCACCCGGACCCGGCATTTTCGAGCGCCCAGCTCTGCGCCTCCAAAAACGACGAAGCGGCGGTGGCGCAGGTGGTCGGGGCGCTCGGCATCGAACACCATTATATCGAAGGTTTTGAACGCTTCCGCGAGCGGGTGCTCGAACCGGCGGCGCGGGAGTATCTCTCCGGACGCACCCCGAACCCCTGCTGCGACTGCAATCTTCTGGTCAAATTCGGCGCGCTGGTCGATTACGCCGAGGAGCGCGATGCGGCGCGGGTGCTGACCGGGCATTATGCGAAGATCGATCACGAAGCGGCCGGATTCGTGCTGCGCCGCGGCGATGACGCAGCCAAGGACCAGAGTTATTTTCTCTACCGGCTGACCCAGCGGGAGCTGGCGAAACTCTCCTTCCCGGTCGGCGCGCTCGAAAAGAGCGAAGTGCGCAGAATCGCCGCCGAACTCGGGCTGGTCACCTCGGATAAGCCGGACAGTCAGGACGCCTGTTTTCAGGTCGAGGGCGAATGCTTCGGCGAAACCCTCCGGCGGCTTTGCGGATACGAGGCGAAACCGGGCTGGTTCGTCTATCGCGGCAGGCGGGTCGGGCGTCATCCCGGAGTCCACGCCTACACCATCGGCCAGCGCAAGGGGCTCAACGTCGCGCTCGGCGTCCCCGCCTATGTGATGTCGATCGACCCGGAGAGCGGGGTGATCGAGCTGGAAACCGATCCCGCCGCGCTGCTCGCCCGGAGTTTCCGGGTGTCGAACGTCTCGTGGCAGCTCGGCGTTCCGCCGCAGGGCGATGCGATGGAGGTGCAGATCCGCTACCGCAGCCGCGCGGTCTCCTGCCGGATCGAACCGGCGGGGGAGGGACTCCGGGTGATTCCGGCCGAGCCGCTGCGGGCGGTGACGGCGGGGCAGGCGGCGGTGTTCTATCGCGGCCCGGTCCTGCTCGGCGGAGGAGTGATCGACCATGTTGATTAAATGCCTCTTCATCGGCAGACTCAAAGATCGCGCCATGCAGGCGCGCTGCGACGAATTCGCCAAGTGGATCTCGCCTTACGCGAAACTCGAAGTCGTCGAATTGCCCGATTCCACCGTGGCAAAGGAGGGGCAGGCGATCCTGAAAGCGCTGGAAAAGGAGCGGACTTCGGCGGTCGTCGTATTGTCGGAGGAGGGGCGCGAATTCACCAGCGCCGATTTCGCCGCGAAACTCGGCGGTTTCGACCGCAAAGTCGTTTTTGTGATCGGCGGCCCCTACGGGCTGGCGCCGGAAGTCAAGACGCGCGCCGATCTTCTCTGGTCGCTCTCGAAGCTGACCTTCACCCACGAACTGGCCCGGCTGCTGCTGATGGAGCAGCTGTTCCGGGCGAACAATATTCTCCACGGCGGCAGCTATCACAACCCGTAAAAGGAACGCATCATGCCGAACTCGAATCTCTGCACCGGAACCTTCTGGTATTGGAACGCCGACCCCACTCCCGCCGGAATCCGCCGCGAACTGGAAGCGATGAAACAGGCGGGGTACGAATGCGTCTACATCCACCCGATGCCGGAGAATTTCCGCAAGGGGGATTTCTTTGCGGGGATGACCGTTGAATATCTCGGGAAAAAGTATTTCGACTTGATCCGTGTCGCGCTGGCCGAATGCAAACGCCTCGGCCTCGCCCTGATGCTCTACGACGAGGGCGGCTGGCCGAGCGGCGGCGTCGTCGGCAAGCTGGCGGAGGAGCATCCGGAAGACTGCATCCGCTATCTCGAGCGCGACGGCAAGGGCGGATTCCGGGAGACCGGTTCCTCTGACCCGGACCTTTTGAGCGGGAGCGCCACAAAGCATTTCATCGAAATGGTTTACGAGCGCTACAAGGCGGAGGTTGGCGACGAGTTCGGCAAGACCATCCGGGGGATCTTCACCGACGAACCCTTCTGGCGGCACTCGTTGCCGCGGGAATGGATTCCAATTCCGAAGGGCTTGCGCGCCATGCTGAAAAAGCTGCACGGCAGCGATTTCGATGCGATCCTCCCGCTGCTTTTCCCGGGGGAGGAAACGCCGGAGGCGCGCGAGGCGCGCCGCCAGTATACCGATGTCTGCACCCGGCTGATGGCGAAAAATTACTCCGCCCCGCTGGCGAAATGGAGCCGGGAGAATCACCTCACCTTCGAAGGACACTTCGACCAGGAGGACTCCTTCTTCCGCGGCGGCGGCTTCAATAATCCGATCAAAGTGCTCGACCCGATGGATGTGCCCGGCGTCGACGCCATCTGGCGGCAGATTTACCCCGGCGGCGAAACCGGCCACTATGTCCGCTTCGCCCAGGCGGCGGCGATTCGCAACAAGCGGCGCGAAGCGCTCTGCGAATGCTTTCAGGTCTACGGCTATGCGCTGACTTCCCCGGTGATGCACTATGTGTGCAACTGTCTTTTGACCAAAGGGATCAATCGGCTGCTGCCGATGCCCTATCTGTACAGCGACCGGGGGATGCACAAAGTGGCGTGCAGCACCGATTTTTCGCCGTCCACCCCGGTTTGGCGGGGGCTCCCGGCGCTCAACGCGTTCTGGAACTGGGCGGCCGATTTTAACACCGGCGCGCTGGAACCCGCGGTCTGGGTGTTGGCGAAAACGGAGGAGTTCGGCGGGGCGCATCCGCTCGACCCGACCTCCCGTAAGCTCGCTTATGAGAAGAAGTTCCATGCCATGCTCGACCGGCTCGACGATGCGCTGGTCTTCTACCGTTTTGCCGATGACGAGGACTTGAAAAAGCGGAAACTGCCGCAAACGCTGGTGGTTCCCGGTGAACTCTCCGAACCCGAACTGGTTGCGCTGGTCGAACGCGCCCGGAAGGCGGGGGTGACGGTGGTTGACGGGTTTGCGGAGAAGGAATTCCGCACGCTTTCGTATCTCGACGCCGAACCGTGCGCCGGAATCCGGTTGCTCCCCTGCCGCCGGAAAGGCGGAAACGCGCTGATGCTGTTCAACTCCGGGGCGGAGCCGCAGACGCTTCGTTTCCGGGCGGAAACGGGGTGGCGCGAGCTGCTGCCGCCCGATTCGACGCTCGCCGCGATTGCTCCGGTGACGCAGGCGGCCGGTTTCGTCTCCGTGCCGCTCCCGCCGGGGGCGTTGCGGATTCTGCGCCGGAGCTCCCGCCCCGCGCCGGAACCGAAGACGTTGAATGCGAAGAAAATCGAATTGGAGTGGACGGTCTCTGCGGTGGAACGGCTGCGTTTCAGCAAGGACAATCCGACGAAATTCGAGCGTCGCGTCCTCACCGCGCCGCTCCCCGCGGGCGGCATGTACACCGGGCTTGAACCGGAATTTTCCGGCGTGGTCGAGCTGGAGAGCCGCCTGGTTTCGGAGAAAAACGGAACGGCGTGGATCGGTTTCGACGACGTCCGCCACGGTGCGGAACTGTCGGTCAACGGCGAAATCGCCGGACTCCGCGCCTTCGCCCCCTGGGTGTTCCGGGTCCGGCTGAAGCGAGGCGTCAACCGATTGAAGATCAAAGTGTTCTCTTCGGCGGGGAACGAGTGGCGGCGCTGTTTCCGCGAAGAACTCGAACCCGCCGGCTGGGTCAACGATTACGGGCGCCGGATCTCCCGGTACCCGGTGGACGACGCCGACTGCGGGATTTCGCCGTCGGCGACGCTGTGGAGCGAGTGACGGTTCCCGTCAGTCGAGCGTGTGGGGCGCGAGATTGCCGTCGATGATGACCTTGACCTGCATGGCGGAATCTCGCAATTCCCTCGCCGTGAGCGATTTGATGTGCCCGTCCCCGAACCCGGTGTTGCTGCGGTTGGCGTGTCCGCAGAAGAGGGCCATATTATGGCTGTTGCTGGTCTCGGACAGGTAGTCGGGGCGCCAGTACCACATGGAATTGCCTCGATAGGAACTGGTTCCGCTGGCCGCCGTGTCGGCGAGCAGAGGCGTTCCGGACGGAAGTTTCATTTTCCTGATCACGTAGAAGCCCTGGCGCAGGGTGGCGCTGTTGCTGCGCAGGATGAAATCCCCCATGCGCTCCCGGCGTTCATTGGTCCAGTCCGACCCGTTGAAGAATCCATAATTTCCCCACCATGCGTTGAAGTCGCCGGTCGCCGCCGCGTTCGCCGGGCAGCGGATGGCGGTCGACGGCAGGTAGCCGTTTCCCTGCGGAAGCGCCCCGGTCGTCGAACCTTTGCGGGTCAGCAAAGTCGTCCAGGGCTCGTATGAGCCGGGCGCTTTGTACGATGCCAGAACCACCATCAGGCCGCTGTAATCGTTGGCATACTGAATCTGGGCGAACATGGTCTGCTTCTGGTTGGAGGCGCATTTGGTCGCGTTCGCCCTGTCGCGTGCCTGGCTCAGGGCCGGCAGCAGCATTGAGGCGAGAATCGCGATGATGGCGATCACGACCAGGAGTTCAATCAAGGTAAACTCGGCGGCACGGATACTCTGTTTCATATTCAGTTCTCCTGACGGTTATTTGAAGATCAACAGGTTGTACAGGCTCGGATCTTTGCCGAGGCCGATGCCTTTGCCCCAGGTCAGGAACCCTTTCCGCCCGGAGCCGTCGTCGTCGTTGACCAGGAAGGCGCAGGCCAGCATCGCTCCCGGTTCGAAGGCCTTGGTCCCCAGCAGCTGCGCCGGGATTTCCAGCCGGTAGACGGTGACGGCACCCTTGCGTTCGACCGTGCATTCCGGTTTCTTGTCGCGGTTGCCCTGCGCTTCGCGGATCATGACTTCGGGCTTTCCGTCGACCAGGGCGGCGTCAAGTTCGGTGCGTGAAGCGACGCCGTCGGCGTCCGCCGTTTGGAAGGCGAGTTGAAGGCCGTCGCCGCGCCAGGCGTCGGCGATCGTCTTCTCCGCCTGATGGAAGACGTTGTCTTTGACTGTGATTGTCAGGTACAGCGTGTCGCGGTCGTAGTTGCACCGGAAGTCGGCGGAGAGGTCGCCGTCGCCGCCGTACTCGGGAGCCGCCAGTTTCTGATAGTTGCGGAAGGACATCGGATTGCTGCTCTCTCCGGTTTTGAGGACTTCCGCGCAGAGCGAGGGGAGTCGCAGGATTCCTTTCCCGGGCATGGTGTTGCGGGCGAAAGGATGCGCGATCACCTCGGCGATTTTCGCTTTTTCCAGCCCGCCGGAGAGCATGACCGGCATTTCGGTCACCGTGACTGAAAACCGGTTCGCAATGACGTCGCTCTTCTTTGCCGGCCAATCCCGGAATCCCCACTCGCGTTTCACCGGCGCGGAGCCGACCTGCTCGATGACGACCGGCGAAGGATTCGGCTGATCGGTGTCGAAGATCAGCTGCAGGTCGACGTTCGGAAGCTGGTTGACCGCCGCCAGAAATTCGCCATCGGCATCGCGGAAGCGCAGCAGCAGGATGCCGTCCCGCGTTTCACTGCCGAGGAATTTCCCCTGCGAGACCCGTTTGGACAGCGATTTCATGGCGTAGTAGGGCGATTTGGGAGTGAGGTCGGCGCGGAGCAGCCCGAAGTTGTGCTGAATGTACCGGGCATCCCAGCCGTCGTCCTGGAGATCGTACCACCAGACTCCTTTGACGAAGGGGAGGGTCCGGGCGTAGAGATAGAGCTTGGCGAGCTTGATCGCGCTTTCCGCTTCGGTGCTTCCCGAGGCGGAGAGATGGTTCGGCCAGCCCATTTCGGTGATGCAGACCGGTTTGTCTTTGCCGTTGTTGTACTTGTGGATCAGAACACGAAGGTTCTTCATCCGTTCCAGCCAGTTTTCGACCGGATCGCTGTAGCCCCGGCTGTAGTTGTAGGTGTGGAACCCGATTGCGTCGCAGCTGTCCAGCACGCCGAGTTTGAACGTGTCTTCGAGGAATTTTTCGCCGGTACAGACCGAATTGCTGATGATCGTTGCCTCAGGAGCGATTTTCTTCAGCCGCGGATAGACTGTTTTCAGCACTTTCATATACCCTTCGGCAGTGCCGCGGCCGAACCGTTCCCGGTTCATCCCGCAGCCGCCGTCCCACTCGTTCCAGACCTGGAAGAGTTTGGCCCGGTCGCCCGCGTACCGGACGATTGCCTCGCAGTAGCGGGCATACCCTTCGATCGCCTCATCGGACGCGGGGTAGCTGCCTTCGTCGTAGAACCGGTTGCCGTAGTCGAGGATGATCAGCGGCTGAATGCCGCGCTTCACCGCTTCGTCGAGATATTTGCCGAAGGAATCCGGAATCTTGAGTTCTCCCTTGCGCTGTTCGACGCTCCTCCAGGAGACTTCGTCGCGGATGGAAATGATTCCGGCTTGCCGGGCCATATCGAGGTTCTGTCCGGGCACTCCCTTGTTCTGGCCGAAATGCGTGGTGGTTCCCATATAGAATTCCGGCGTTTCCGCCAGGCAGATTCCGGAAAGAAGAAGGGTGAAGGCGGCGATGAGAGATCGGTTCATGACGGTTTTTCCTTTCAGTTTGATTCAGCGGTTCCAGGTGATGCCGTCGATGAGAAGCCTTACGGTTTCGTCGGAATTTTTATCGCAGTCGACGGCGATGGAACGGAACTTGACGGGGAAATCAATCTTTCCGTCCTTGTTGCCGCCCCAGACGCTGGTCGGTTTCCCCACCGGGATTGTGACCGTCCCCCAGATGCCGGGGCGGAGTTTGGTGCGCGAGCCGTATTGAAACGTCTCCCCGGTGGAATCGACAAGCCGGACGGCGGCCATCTGCACCGTCCCGGCGGGCTCTCCGAAGAGATCGAGCGAAAAGACCACGCCTTTGAGTTCTTCGGCGCTCGCCGCAATGGTGACCTGCTTTTTGAGGTCGAGCTCGATATAGCGGAAGACGGTCGGCTTCATGGTGATTTCCAGCACTTTGCCGATCGCGGGGGAGTAGTCGATCGCCTTGAGGGTCTGTGCGCGTTTTTCCATCGCATTCAGTCGCCAGGTGTCGGCCGATTCCGTCGGGATTTCCGCGGCGGAAACGATTCCGGCCAGCGGCAGAAGCAAGAGCAGGGCTTTGAGATTCATGGTTCGGACTCCTCTGAAATTAAGGTTGTTCGGGTATGACCAGTCTGGGCGGAACGGTTTCCCGGAACGAGTCGGAGACCTCCTCCCCGGCCTGAATCCGGCGCATGATCAGTTCGGCGGTCTTTTCGCCGATGCGCAGATCGTTTTTATCGATCGTCGCCGCGGGCGGAGTGCTCTCCCATTGGAACGGTCCGCTTAGAAAATAGTAGTTGTCGTAACCGAAGACCGGAAGATTTCGCCCGGGAGGTATCCCCAATTCCCGCAGCGCCCGCTGAAAGAAAGGTACCGCAACATCGCTTTCCGCGACGATCGCTTCGACCGGTTCGACTCCCCCCACATAGCGGGAGAGCACAGCCGAGATGATCCGGGAGTATCGCTGGAAATGTTCGCTGGAATTCACCTCATTGGTGATCGGCAGCACCTCGGGGAGCGGCACAAGTTCGATTCCGTATTCCCGCGCGGCCGCTTCGTAACCGGCCTGCCGTTCCGCCTGCCACACCACCAGAGGGCGGTTCCGGTTGGGGTAGTACCAGAGCGCCCGGCGGATGCCGAGCGAAGCCATGTGTTCCAGCAGCAGCCGGGGGCCGGCATGATGATCGGCCGCGCTGCGTTCGATTCCGGGGACGGCGTTGCGCTCGATCCGTTCGGTGTCGCCGAAAGTCGCAATCGGCAGACGTCCGGTCAGCGTCCGGTAAAAGAACTCTTCGACCTCGCCGGACAGGGTGATGTTTTCATTGACATAAATGAGTCCGCAGATTTTATATGCGGCGAGATGGTCGAAAATCATCGAGGCCGGCCAGGAAACCGACAGATTGAGCGTGGATAATCCGAGCTTGTCAAGCCGGTTGAACATCCCACGGATTCTTCGCTGGCTGACGATCAGTTTCTCCTCCG
This sequence comes from uncultured Victivallis sp., assembly GCA_964435365.1. Lineage (GTDB taxonomy): Bacteria > Verrucomicrobiota > Lentisphaeria > Victivallales > Victivallaceae > Victivallis. Next base: position 54,302 of record CAYSZM010000010.1, read on the forward strand.
GCCCCAGAATGGAATAATTGGCGCCGATGACGCCGACCATTCGCGACTCCGGGTTGAAAATCGAAGTCGGCTGGTCGGGGGATATCCGCCGCTTGCGCGGCGATATCATCTCGATATACCCCTCCATCTCCAATCGCTTCAGGATTCCCCGGATGACCGTGCGGCTCGTCTCGAACTCGTCGGCAATGTCGCGCTCGCTCGGCAATGCGGCCTCCCGCGAATAGTGCTCCCTGACAATCCGCCTCACCAGTATGACGTAAATTTCCTGTGCAGAGTATTGCATAGCCCAAAAATATATATTTTTGATCGCTTTTGGTATTATTATACCGAAAAAGAAAGTGAATGGCAACCCCCCATATTCCCTTTTTTTTCTCTTTTTTGGGCTTTTGCAAGGCCCAAAACAGGCTCTTTCCTGCCTTCCCTTCATGGCGTTTTTTGCTCCGGAGTGTTTAAATATGAGGAAAATTGTTTATTTTTATGAAATATCACTGGACATTGATTTTCAGAGTCAATATATTATATGATATGATTGAGCTTTTTTGTGGATGGTAAATCTCATCCTCTTGCGTGGGGGAATTTCAGAGGAGGGCAAAAGTGTTCCCAAAATATTGGCACCCGGAGATAGTAATCCAGCATATTCTGGAGAGGAACGGAGCTGAGCCGTTGAACGCCTACTATTATGCAACTCACTACCCGAGCGTACATGCTGCCGCGGTGCGGATCTGGGGAACCTGGAAAGATGCGATCGAAGCCTGCGGCCTCGATTACGACAATATCCGGAAATATCGTGTCTGGTCCGACGAACGCGTAGTCAAGGAAATCGTCGAACTCAGCAAAGAGCATTACCCGCTCGCATCGAAATTCGCCCAGACCATCCATAAGCCGCTCTATATGGCCGCCGTCCGACGCTTCGGCAGCTGGTCGAAAGCCCTGCGCAAAGCAGGCATCGACAACAAACGCGTCCGTCTGCGCCGCGCTCGGACTGCCGACGAAATCAAGGAAGAAATCCTCGGGCTCTATCGCGACAAAGTCAGTCTCGCTTATCCCTACATGCGTGAGCATCACTCCGACCTTCTCGCCGCCGGCATGAAAAAACTCGGCGACGGAAGCTGGCAGCGTGCCCGCATAGCCTGCGGCATCGAAGACAACTATCGCGCCATCGGCCAAGCCTCCGCCTCTCGCTAATTTACCCTCGGGAACAAGGGAGGCGCTTCGCCCTCCCTTAACCCTCCCGACCGGCAGGGTGCCGGTGCCGCGACCAGATCCGCATCAAATGCTGCGCATTTGACGCTCCGACTAAGAAATTCGGG
>CAYSZM010000011.1:0-53438 GCA_964435365.1 uncultured Victivallis sp.
CCTGAAGTTCCACCAGTTTTTTCAACGCCTCGAAATCAACCTCTCCATTGCGGAATGGCGTCACAAGCGCGGTGTAAACTCCTTCGAACTTCATCATTTTTACTGCTCCGGAAAATTGTTGTGTATTCCCTCTCTGGGCGAACCGACGGTAGAACCGTGTATATTAACATAATGCCGTTTACGCTGAAAATCAATCGGAATTCCGGGTTTTGATTTGAAAAATCGACCGGTTTCGGATACCTTATAGATGGAAACACAAGGAGAACCAGTTATCATGCTCAGACAAACCGCCCTTCTGCTCGCCTGCCTGACCCTTCTCGCCGGCTGCGTCAACTTCGAATATGACGGCGAAACCGAGTCGTCCGGACCGGAAGAGGTCACCGTATTCAGCCAGGCGAACAGCATCCGCAAGCCCTATCGCGTCTTCGGCAAAGCGACCGTTTCGGGCGATTACACCGACGTCAGCCGCGACCGCCTGATCGCCAAACTCAAAAGCGAAGCGGAGGACAAAGGCGCCGACGCCATCCTGATCACCGAACAGCAGGTGATTCCGGAAGCCGAGTCGCGCAGCGTCAAACCCCGGTTCGGAACCGCCGCCGATTTCGACCAGGAATCCGGGAGCATGCGGCAGATCCAACGCACCATGGACCTTGACGGCAGCATGGAAAAAGTGGAAAACAACGCCCGCTATCTCCGCGTCCTCAAGGCGGAATTCCTCAAATATACCGGCGAAAAACAGCAGCCGCTCGAAGTCGTCGAACCCGCCGCCGCCAAATAACGTAAGGAGCGCCTCCGGTTCCGGAGGCTACTGGCGGTACATGACCGGGAAGGTCTCGGAATTGGGCAGCCCGGTGGGGACGTCAAGCGGACCGGCGTGGTCCACGAATCCCCAGCGGCGCGAGAACGGCCAGAAGACCACCCAGGCGCGGCCGACCAGGTTCCGGCGCGGCACCGCGCCGAAGAAACGGCTGTCGAGGCTGAACCGCGAATTGTCGCCCATCATGAAGTAGTGATCCGCGGGGACAACGTACTCCTGCAGCGGCGAAGCGATCAATTTCCCCATGCCGTTCAGGTGGCCCTGATAGCCGCCCTTGCCGCTGTAGACTTTGTCGAACGCGGCAGAAAGTTCCCGGACCGGGCGGAATTCCGTTGCGCCCGCCGGTTTGACCATGAGGACATTGTCGACGATTTTCAGCGTGTCGCCGGGAAGGCCGACGAGACGCTTGATGTAGAAGAATCCGCTGAGTTCCGAGAGGCGGCGGCCTTCGGCGGTGAGCCCGTCGGTGGTGAACACCATCACGTCGCCGCGCTCCGGCGGAGCCATGTAGATGCTCCAGCGTTCGACGAACAGGTGGTCGCCCATCGAGAGCCAGCCCTTCGCCAGCTTCTCGCCAAGGGTGTATTCGCGGTTGGGCTGAAGCCCGGTGTATTCAATCACCTTGCGCGGCTCGCCGGGCAGCGTGTAGCGGACATCGCCGATCTTGAATTCCGTGGAATCGGCGAACAGGTTCCCGACGGAGCGAAACGAATTCGTGTCGAGCTCGCCCGGCGACTTGACCGTCGCATCGGCGCGGCGCGCGGAGAACAGCAGCCAGTTCAGCGGCCCGGGCAGTTTGCCGAGCAGCGGATTGACCGCGTGTTCCGCGTCGATATAGTGGATGCCGTACAGCGTCGGCTGCATGCTGCTGGTCGGAATGCGGAACGGCTGGAGGAAGAGCGCCCGGATTCCGAACGCGACCGCGCCGACCACCAGCAGAAGATCCAGCAGCCCGCGAATCGTCTGGTAACGATAGGGCGGCAACGCCTTCCGGAACCGGCTTTCGTATTCGTCGTACCGCTCCGCGGATTCGGCGGCGGGAACTGTTTTCATGTCGAGCAGCAACGCGTCGAGCTTCTCCTTCGCCTCACCGCCCAGAATGTCGTCGTCGTTGTGGCGGCAGAGGGCGATTTCGCTTCTCAGCTTGGCCAGTTTCTTCTTCGCCCGATGATTCTGCCAGAAGGACATGAGAAAACTCCCTTTATCCGTTGATTTCGCTCGCTTTGAGAACGGCCACGAACGCCTCCTGCGGGATGTTCACCTGACCGATCTGCTTCATCCGCTTCTTGCCTTCCTTCTGCTTTTCCAGCAGTTTGCGCTTACGGGTGATGTCGCCGCCGTAGCACTTGGCCAGCACGTTCTTGCGCAGCGCCCGGATGCTTTCGCGGGCGACCACCTTGCCGCCGACCGCCGCCTGAATGGCGATCTGAAACATCTGCGGCGGAATCACATTGCTCAGCCGCTCGGCAAGCTGGCGGCCGCGGCCGTAGGCCATTTCGGTGTGGACGATCGAGCTGAAAGCGTCGACCGGTTCGCCGTTGACCAGGATATCGAGCTTGACCAGTTTGTCGGCGCGGTAGCCGGCCGGTTCATAGTCCATGCTGCCGTAGCCGCGGGTGATTGACTTGAGCTTGTCGTGGAAGTCGATCAGGATCTCGTGCATCGGAATCTCGGCGGTGATGATGACATGGCGGGCGTCGACCGAAGTGGTGTTGGTGCAGACGCCGCGCTTGCTCATCACCAGATTCATCACATCTCCGATGTATTCGGAGGGAATCATGATGTGGCAGTTGATGATCGGCTCTTCGATCCGGTCGATGCCGGAGGGGTCGGGCAGGAACACCGGGTTGTCCACCGGGATCATCTCGCCCGACTTCATGTAGACGTGGTAGATCACCGAGGGATAGGTGGCGATGATGTCGCAGTTGTATTCGCGCCGCAGCCGCTCCTGGATGATCTCCATGTGGAGCAGACCGAGGAATCCGCAGCGGAACCCGAATCCGAGCGCCGCCGAAGTCTCGGCCTGATAGAGGAACGCCGCGTCGTTGAGCTGAAGCTTGGCCATGCTCGCCTTGAGCTGCTCGTAATCGGCGGTGTCGATCGGGTAGATGCCGGAGAACACCATCGGGCAGATCTCCTTGAATCCGGGCAGCGGCGCCGGACAGGGGTCTTTGACGTCGGTGATGGTGTCGCCCATCTTGGTATCGGAGGGACTCTTGAGGTTGGGCAGGAGATAGCCCACGCTTCCGGCGGTCAGCTCGTCGGCGGCGCGCATTTCGGGGCTGAAGAAGCCGACTTCCTTGACTTCGCTCTCGATGCCGTTGTTGAAGAGGCGAATCCGGCTGCCGCGGCGGAACGAGCCGTTCTTGACCCGGACGTAGTTGACCACGCCGCGGTAGGTGTCGTAGTTGGAGTCGAAAATCAGCGCGGCGCAGCCCGGCATGTCGAGCGTCTTCGGCGACGGGATGCGTTCGATCACCGCTTTGAGCAGTTCGGCGACCCCCACGCCCGTCTTGCCGGAAACGCAGAGCGCCTCCTCGCGGGGCAGCGCCAGAACCTCCTCCATCTGCTCGTAGCAGAGCTCGAGGTTGGCCGCCGGAAGGTCGATCTTGTTGATGACCGGAATCACCTTGAGGTTCTGCTTGAAAGCCAGGTTCACGTTGGCCACCGTCTGCGCCTGCACGCCCTGCGTGGCGTCGATGAGGAGCAGCGCGCCCTCGCAGGCGCCGAGCGACCGGGAGACTTCGTAGGTGAAGTCCACGTGTCCCGGAGTGTCGATCAAGTTCAGCTCGTAAGTGTTGCCGTCCTCCGCCGCATAGTGCATGCGGACCGGGTGCGACTTGATGGTGATGCCGCGCTCGCGCTCCAGGTCCATCCCGTCCAGCAGCTGCTCCTGAAGGTCGCGCTGGGCCACCGTGCCGGTCAGCTCGAGCAGCCGGTCGGCGAGGGTGGACTTGCCGTGATCGATGTGTGCGATAATGCAGAAATTCCGTATCAGTTCCAGTTTTGCCATGGTATTCCCGACTGAAGTAGCCTAATTTGTAAAATCATCGGATAATATAGCACTTTTTCCGCGTCAAAACAACTTTTCATTTTGCGAAAAGCGGAATTTCGTGGTATTGTATGCCTGATGCTATTTATTCCTGTCCGGGCCCGGATCATTCAAAAGGAGCGATATGAAACTGTTTTCGAGGTTGTTCGCCGTAATCTCCGTCGCAAGCGCCCTGCTTGCCGCCGCCGGATGCGCCTCCTCCGCGGTAGGCTCGTACCAGTCGACCAACACCTACAATTCGGTGCTCAACAGCCAGCTGGCGACCGCCGCGCTCTCCTACGAGGGGATCGCCCGCAACCCGGTGGTCATCATCCACGGGTTCCTCGGGGCAAAACTCACGGACACCGCCGACGGCAAAATGATCTGGGGCGATTTTTCGCCGGAAACCTTCTCCGACGCCAATCTGCAGCGGCTCGGGCTGCCGATGCGGCTCGGAACGCCGCTGGAAAAGCTGACTTCGCCGCTCGTGGCGACCGGAATCCTCGCCGACACGGAGATCCGCATCGCCGGGCTCTCCTTCCGCCAGCCCGGCTATCAGCAGGCGATCGACAAGCTGGTGCAGGCCGGTTACACCGACGCGGACAAGCCGCTGCCGGAGGGCAGGCCCTATCCGACGCTGTTCGTCTTCGCCTACGACTGGCGGCGCGACCTGCCGGAAAACGCCTCAAGGCTGCATCAGTTCCTGCTGGAGAAGCGCGAACTTCTCCGGAAAGCCTACGAGAAGAAATACGGCGTCAAGAATTACGATATCCAGTTCGACCTCGTCGCCCATTCGATGGGCGGAATGCTGGCGCGCTATTATCTGATGTACGGCGACCAGGACCTCCCCCGCGACACCGAAAAACTGCCGAAGCTCGACTGGCGCGGCGCCGCCTTCGTCGACCGGCTGCTGGTGGTGGGAACGCCGAACGACGGCTATCTCGACACCTTCCGGGAACTGGTCGAAGGGCTGGTGCTCGTGCCCGGCGCGCCGCGGCTGCCTTCGGGAATCATCGCCACCTTTCCGAGCTATTACCAGATGCTGCCGGGACCGTCGGGCGGCACCGCCATGCTCAATCTCGACGACGGAAAGACGCAGATTCCGCTCAACCTCTTCAACCCGCAAATCTGGCTTCAGAACAAGTGGGGGCTGGCCGACCCTGAAAACGACCGCTATTGGAAGCTGCTGATTCCCGAGAGCGTCGCCAAAACGCCGGAAGAGCGGCAGAAGATCGCCCGCGACCACCTGATCAAGTGCCTCGTCCGCGCCTGGCAGTTCCGCCGCGCGCTCTCGGTGCCGTCGCGGCCGCCGGAAGGGTGCCTCCTGCTGCTCTTCGCCGGCGATTCGGTGGACACCGCCTCGATCATCCGGGTGGACGCCGACGGCAAACTGCATGACCCCGAATACAGCTCGGGAGACGGCAAAGTGCTGGTTTCCAGCGCGCGGTTCGATTCGCTGACGCGGAAGATCCAGACGCCGCCGCTCTCCCGCTCCCCCATCGACTGGCACGCCATCTACCATATCGGCGCGGCCCACATGGGGTTCTTCGCCAGCGACTCGTTCTGGAAAAACGCCCGCTACAATCTCCTGATGCAGCCGACGCCGGAACAGCGCCGCATCTTCAAACTCAACGAATGACGGAACGATTCATGGATTTCATTCACATCAACGCCCTCAAAGTCAACACCACCATCGGGTGCATGCCCGCCGAACGCGAGCGGCGGCAGGGGGTCACGCTTGATGTCGCCATCGGCCTCGACCTGGCCGAAGCGGCGAAAAGCGACAGTCTCGCCGACACGGTCGACTACGCCGAAATCGAGAGAAAAATCGAGATTCTCGTTTCCGGCTCGGAATTCCGGTTGATCGAAGGGCTGGCCGGGGCGGTCGGCAGACTCGTGCTCGCCTACGGCCCGGTGCAGCTGGTCAAGGTCCGGGTGGAGAAACCCGGCGGCGCACGCTACGCCCGCTCGGTCACCGCCGAACTCGAATTCCGGAAGAACTGAATCACAGGAAACCATGTCAGACATCAACCTCACTCCCATGATGCAGCAGTACCGCGAGGCGAAAGCGGCGATCCCGCCCGATGCCGTGCTGCTGTTCCGCCTCGGGGACTTCTACGAGGAGTTCTTCGAGGATGCCGAACGGGTAAGTTCCGTGCTGGAGCTCACGCTGACCCGCCGCCAAGGCTACCCGATGTGCGGATTCCCCTATCACGCGCTCGACACCTATCTGCCGCGCCTCGTCGCGGCCGGGGTCAAAGTCGCCATCGCCGAGCAGATGGAAGACCCCCGCCTGGCCAAGGGGATCGTCAAACGCCAGATCACCCGGATCATCACCCCCGGAACCATCGTGGACAACGCGATGCTCTCGCCGGAGTGCAACAACTATCTCACCAGCCTCGTCCCCGGCAAAAACGGCGTCTGGGCGCTGGCCAGCCTCGACATCAGCACCGGGGAATTCCGGGTCTGCCGCGTCGCCGACACGGACAAGCTGACCGCCGAACTCAACCGGCTCGGCGCGCGCGAGTGCGTCATCAGCTACCGGCTCGACGCCCAGTTCAACGAAGCGGGCGGCCGCCCCGAGCCGCGCACGAAACTGCTCTGGACCCCGCTTGAAAACGACTGTTTCGACTATTCCTTCGCCGAAGAGCTGCTGAAGCGGCAGTTCGGCGTAGCAACGCTGGACGGCTTCGGCCTCCGCGACCTGCCCGAAGCGGTCTCCGCCGCCGGAGCGGTGCTTCATTACGCCACCGAGAACCTGCGCCAGGACGCTTCGCATATCGGGAAGATCGATCTTTACAACCTCGACCGTTCGCTCGAACTCGACTCGATTTCGCTGCGCAACCTCGAGCTGGTCGAGCCGATGTTCGGCACCGGCAAAAGCGGCACTCTGCTCGGCGTATTGGACTACACCGAAACCCCGATGGGCGGGCGCAAACTGCGCAACTGGGTGCTCCGCCCGCTCTGCGACCACGACGCGATCGTCGCCCGGCTCGACGCGGTCGGCGCGTTCCGCGACGACCCGCTGACGCTGGCCGAACTGCGCGAAACCATCGGCGTGGTGCGCGACCTCGAACGCATCATCGGGCGGCTCAACGTCGGCAACGCCAACGCGCGGGACATCCAGACGCTGGCCGTCTCGCTCGACGTGCTCCCCGGCGTCAAAAGCCTGCTCGACAACTTCGGCGTCCCGCTGCTCGAAACGCTCAACGGACGGCTCGAACCGCTGCCGGAACTGGTCGAGCGGATCGAAAGCGCCATCGCCGAGAATCCGCCCGCGCTGCTCTCCGACGGCGGCGTCATCCGCCCCGGCTACAGCGCCGAGCTCGACGAACTCCGCAGCGCCGCCACCGACGGCAAGGCGTGGCTCTCGCAGATCCAGCAGCGCGAACAGGAGCGCACCGGCATCCGTTCGCTCAAGGTCAAGTACAACTCCGTCTTCGGCTATTATATCGAAGTGAGCAAGTCGAACCTCGCTATGGTTCCGGAAGATTACGTCCGCAAACAGACGCTGGTCAACGCCGAACGCTTCATCACCCCGGAACTCAAGGAGCTGGAGAGCAAGATTCTCGGCGCCGAAGAGAAGGCCGGAGCGCTCGAAGCGCAGCTCTTCCAGGAGCTCCGCGAATTCGCGCTGGCCTATACCAAACGGATTCAGAACACCGCCGACGCGCTGGCCGAGGTCGACGCCCTGGCGGCGCTGGCCGAATGCGCCCGCCGCTACGGCTATCGCCGCCCGGCCATTTTCGAAGACGACCGGCTGACCATCAAAGGTGGCCGCCACCCGGTGCTCGACGCGATGATGGGCGCGGGCAAATTCGTGCCCAACGACTGCATGCTCGACGGCGACTGCAACCGGATGATGCTGATCACCGGCCCGAACATGGCCGGCAAATCGACCTACATCCGCCAGACCGCGCTCCTGGTGGTGCTCGCCCAGATCGGCTCGTTCGTCCCGGCCGAATCGATGGAGATCGGGCTGGTGGACCGGATTTTCACCCGGGTCGGCGCAGCCGACGACCTCTCGCGCGGGCAGAGCACATTCATGGTCGAAATGATTGAGACCGCCAACATCCTCAACCACGTGACGCCGAAAAGCCTGGTCATCCTCGACGAAATCGGGCGCGGGACCAGCACGTTCGACGGACTCTCCATCGCCTGGGCGGTCGCGGAGTTTCTCCACGACGACCCCTCCTGCCGCTGCCGGACGCAATTCGCCACGCACTATCATGAGCTGACCGAGCTCGCCCAGACCCGGCGCGGCGTCAACAACTACAACGTCGCGGTCAAGGAATACGGCGACCAGATCATCTTCCTCCGGCAGATCGTGCCGGGCAGCACCGACCGCAGCTACGGAATCCACGTCGCCAAGCTGGCCGGGATTCCGCACCCGGTGCTCGAGCGGGCCAACGTCATCCTCGAACTCCTGGAGAAGACCGCCGACGCCCCGCGCGAAGCGATCTCCGCCCTCCCCCGCCAGACGGTCAAGTCGAAACGGCGCAAAGGCGGCAGCGACGAAAACGACGACATGATCCAACTCCGGCTGCTGTAGGCGCGGAAAGAAGGACAAAAAAAGGGGAGCGAAATCGCTCCCCTTTTCTTTTTTCAGCGTCTCGGCATACCGCCGAAGCCGCCCGGCCTCGGCGTCATCCGCGGCGGATTGGTCGGCACCGGAGTCCCCGGCCAGGTGACCGGCATCGCCGGAGCGGGCGAAGGAACAACCCGGCGGAATCCGCCGTTGCGCTCCGTCCGGTAACCGAATCCGGGAATCACCGTCGTGCCGCCCGGTTGAGGCTGCGGCTGCGGCTGCGGATGCGGCTGCGGTCCGGGTTGCGGCTGCGGTCCGGGTTGCGGATGCGGCGGACGCGGACGCGGCGGACGCGGGCGCGGGCGCGGCGGCCCGGGCCACGGCCGGTTATGGTTCCAGCAGTTCGAGGACCACCAGACCACCGGCCAATAGGAGCCGCCGATATAGTACGGGTAATCGCTCCAGTAAGGATAAGCGCCGGTATTGTCGTAATATCCGTTGTTCGGCACGGAGCCGCCCTTGTTGTCCACCCCGGCCACGCCGGACGTATTGTCATCGGCGGCCTGATCGGGAGCCTGGTTCTGCGTTGCGGCCTGCTGCGCGGTGGAGTTGTCCTTCTGCGCCGCGGCGAAATCGCTGTAGATGTCCAGGTAACGGTCGAGCAGGACCTGCGCGTTGTCGAGCGTGTCGGCGTAAACCGGAATCTTGTCGAGATCGCGGTAACGCGCATGCATTCCGGTCGGATAGATGAACCCGCTCCACTTGCCGGTCCCTTCATCGAGCTCCAGCTGATCGATCAGCACCAGCGGCGGGGTCAGTTTCGGCAGATTGCTGCTGTCTTCGACGATCGCCACCACGGTGCCGGAAAGCACCCGTTCGACCGGAACCACCATGACCGGACGGCGGCGCGCGTAGATCGCAAACCGCAGGTCGGCGGGCTGAATCCGGATATCGGCGCCCGAGAGGCGCGCCTTGACCTCCTGCACCACCCGCGCCATGCGCTGGGCTTCGCTTTCGGCGGTTTCATCCAGCGACTTCGAATTCGCCGCGTTCAACTGCTCGTCGAACTGCCGCGCCTTCTCGGAGTCGTAACCGAATTTCTTCTGGAGATCCGGCGTCAGCGACGACAGCGGCAAGCCGATCATCGCATAGGTGCCGTCCTGGCGCAGGTATCCGATGTCGATGCCGCTCGGCGTCACCCGCTCGACCGTCGCGTTGCGGAACACCTTGCCGTCGGCGGTCTTAATGTCCATCACCAGTTCATCGCTCTCCGGCTCGGGGGCGGGAGCCTCCGCTTCGGAAGCGGGCGGCGTCGGAAGCTGGGTATCTTCGCCTCCGGACGGTTGCGCGGCGCCGAGGCACGCGCACATGAGAAAAAGAAAATAATGCTTCATAATCGCACCTCCCCGTTGATCTTCAATGATTAACTTACGACACTTTTCCGGAATATCAAATAAGGAAAGTGGAAATTCCGCCAAAACCGGTTACATTAGCTGGCATGAATGTTTCGACTCCCCGAATCCGTTTCCGCTTACCGGCTCCGGCGGCGCTCTTTCTCGGCATCCTCGCCGGAGTGCTTCCGGCGACGGCCGGAGGAGTTTTTCTGCCGTGGGGCCCGGTCGTCGCGGCGGCGGCCGCGGTCGCCGCGCTCCTGCTGCTCGAACGGAAATTCGCCGCCGTCGTCCTCGCCGGGATCGGCCTCGGCCTCGCCGCCGTCGCGCTCCACGCTCTCTGGAATCACCGTCCGAACGCCTGTGAAATGCTTCTGCCGCCGCGCAGCTGCGGCGGGAGCGCGGAATTGCGCATCGCCGATCCCCGCATTTCATCGGTTCCCGGCATCACGCCGCCGACGCTGATCCGGGCGGAAGTCCGGAAGCTGCGGCTCACCGGCGAGGAAGAGTTCCGCGACGCCTCGGGAATCATCTACCTCAAGCTCCCCGCCGAAGCGCCGCCCGCGGTCCGCTGCGGCGACCTCTTGACCGCGACGGGGGCGTTCGTCCTCCCGGAACCGGGCGGAGCGCTGAGACACGGTTCCGCCGAACGGCTCGAACCGATGCGCGATTTCGCCGATTATCTCGCCGGGCGCGGAGCATCGCGCACCTTCCGGGCGCGGGAAGCCGCCGTCACCGGGCGCAACGCCGGGCTGCTCGGATTCCTCACCGCCGTGCGCGATCATCTGCTGGCCCGCGCCGTGGACCGGATCGATTCGCCGCACATTCGCAACCTGACCGCCGCATTGTTCTTCGGCACTTCGGGCGGCGTCACCCCGGAAAACCGCAGAATGATGATCGAATCGGGGACGATCCACCTCTTCTCCGTCTCCGGCATGCACGTGGCGATGCTCGCCGCCGTGCTGCTCTGGCTGCTGCGGCCGCTGCCGTTCCGGAGCCGCTACCTCACGCTGGCCGGGCTGGTTTTTCTCTACGTGCTTTCGACCGGAGCGAACGCCCCGGCGATGCGGGCGTTTTACATGATCGGGCTCTGGTGCGTGCTCCGCGCCGCGCTGTTCTACATTCCGCCCTTTCACGCCCTGCTGCTGGCGGGCAGCGTGCTGATCCTCGTTTCTCCGGACCTGCTGCTCGACATGGGGTTCCAGTATTCATTCGTCATCACCGCCATTCTGATCCTGGCCGGGGAACGTTTCGAAAGCACCGCCGAACTGCTCGGCGAAGAGTTCCGCTATATGCCGAACTCCCGCTTCAAGCGCCGACGCGAGAAACGGCTGCGGCGCGGCTGGGCGTTGCTTTTCGCAGTCGGAGCCTGTGCAGCGGCGTTTCTCGGCGGCGTCGGCATTTCGCTCTATTCGCAGGGGCTGCTGCTGCCCGGTTCGGTCCCGGCCAATCTTGCCTTGATGCCGGTGGTGGCGCTGCTCTTCCCCATCCTGTTTTTCAAGCTCGGGTTCGGGCTTTTCTGGAGCGGATTCGACCGGTTCGGCGCATGGCTGCTCGAACGCTGCTTCGGCTTCATGGAAACGGTGATGCAACTGGCGGCGACCGGATTCGGCCGGATTCCCGCCGTGCGGCCCTCGCCGGTCGAAATCCTGCTGTTCTATGCGGCGCTCTTTTTGCTGATTACGGTGCGCAGGGCCCGGATCGCCCGGCTGGCGGCGCTGGCGCTCCTATTGCTCCCGGCGGGGTGGATTCTCCGATCCGGGCTGAACCCGCCCACGCTCTTCGTCGCGGCGGGGAGCGTGGAAGACGCGCCGGTCATCGTCTTCCACGATCCGGCGAACGGATACGCCTGCGCCGTCAACGCCTCCGAGTACACCGCGGTGTCGGCTGCCGCCGACTTCCTCCAAAAACGCGGCGTCACCCGGATCGAACAACTTGCGTTTTCGGAGGCGAGGACGGGCAATCTCGCCGCACTCCCGCTGCTCACATCCCGGATTCCGGTCACCGCCGTCAAGGTATCCGGCCTGGACCGTTATTCGCGTTCCTTTTCGGAAAAGCTCGAAAAAACGCTTCCCGATTGTCCTGCCAACAGTTCAATTACAGGTGTAATTCACGAACCACTTGAGATTTTATCACAAAACAATATTTTAATACTTGTATATTCTGGAAACAGAGCTAATTTAGATTGGCGTCTTTCGCTTGAACGGACAGACTCCGGCTGTCATTTGAAGCTGCTGCGGCCGAACTCTCCTGTGATTGAACGTTTTTTGCCGAACAGCAGTGTACCGGAGGTGTGGGAACATGAGTTCCGATAAGATGAGAATCTGCCACGTCATCACCAGCATGACCGTCGGCGGAGCGTTGGAAAGTATTTTTTTCGCCATTCAGAGTCATTTGCAAAAAGGTCACGAAGTCGTTCTGGTTACCGGTTCTCCGCAGGAATGCGAGAGAGAACTTCCGTTGAAAATCGATTCCCCGAAATTGGAAATCGTCAATATACCTTCTCTTGCCCGTCAACCCGGGCTGCGCAACGAATACAAGAAATATCGCGAGTTGCTGGAATTCTTCCGGAACCGGAAATTCGATATCGTCAACACCCACAGTCCCCGGACGGGAATCGCCGCAAGAATCGCGGCGCGGCGGGCCGGAACCCCGGTCGTCGTCCATACTGTTCACAGCCTGGAGTTCGAGGCAGGGAACTGTGGGTGGAGGAATACGTTCTGCAAAATTTCGGAACGGTTTGCCGCACGGTATTGCGATAAAATCTTCACCGCCGCCCAAAGGATCATCGACCGGTCCGTCGAAGTGAAAATCGCCCCGCGCGACAAATACATGGTCATCTACCGCGGGATAGACACCTCGGCCTTCGTCAAGGCGAAGCGGGAACCGGAACTGCGCAACGAACTGGAGATCCCCGAAAACGCACGGGTCATCGCCACGCAGGCCCAACTCGCTCCGCAGAAGGGGTACGAATACGTCGTCCAGGCGGCGGCCCGGATCATCCGAAAATATCCGGAAACCCACATGCTGCTGATCGGCGACGGGCCGATGCTGCACGGTCTCAAGGCGCAGACGCTCGAACTCGGGCTGCTGAACCACTTCCATTTCGCCGGAAAGATTCCGTCGGCGCAGGTTCCCCGTTACCTCGCCCAGGCCGATCTCTTCTGGCACCTTTCCCCGTACGAGAAACTTCTCCGTCCGATCGTCCAGGCGCTCGCCACCGGCATCCCGGCGATCGCTTTCCGGGTCGGCGCCATCCCGGAAGTGATCGAAAACGGAGAAACCGGCTACTGTGTGGAACCGGAACAGATTGAAGAAGTTGTCGCCGTAACCGGCAAGCTGTGGGACGACCCCGCCGCAATCCGCAAAATGGGCGAAGCCGGCCAGGCCCGCGTGCTCGAACAATTCGCCTGGCCGCGCATGGCCGATATCATTGAGGAGAAATACCGTGAACTGCTGGCAAACAAAACTGGACGCTGAACTGCGGCGTTTCGGCCGCCTTGCCATCGCCTTCTCCGGCGGCTGCGACAGCACGCTGCTGGCCGAGGCGACCCGGCGGATATTGGGAGAATCGAACGTCCTGCTGCTGCTCGCCGATTCGGCGCTGCTGCCGCGGGCGGAGGCGGAGCGGGCACGCGAACTCGCCGCGAAGGCGGGACTCCGGCTCGAGATTCTGAAACTCGATCCGCTTGCCGACGAACAGGTTCGCGCCAACGACCCGCTCCGCTGCTATCACTGCAAAAAACGGGTTTTCACGGCGCTGTTCGAACGTGCCCGGAGCCTCGGCTTTGAGACACTGGCCGACGGCGCAAACCTCGACGACCGAGGCGACTACCGCCCCGGCGCGCAGGCGGCCGACGAACTCGGCATAGTCCACCCGCTGCGGGAATTCCCGAAGGAAGAAATCCGCAAGCTGGCCAGGGCGTGGGATTTGCCGACCTGGAATCTCCCGGCCGCAGCCTGCCTCGCCAGCCGGATTCCAACCGGAACGCCGCTCGACGCAGCCTCCCTCGCCCTGGTCGAAGCGGGTGAAACCGCCATAGCGGAACTCGGCTACACCGGGTTCCGGGTCCGCAAGACCGGCCCGGCGGCGGCGCGCCTTGAATTCCGGGGGGACGACCTCGAACGCGCCCGGAACGAATTCCCCGCTCTCGAAGCCCGGCTTCGCGAACTCGGTTTCGAGACCGTCACGCTGGCGGCCTACCGTACCGGAGCGATGAACGACTTCGCCAAATAATTGCGGATTTGCCGCGCCGGAGATTGATTTTCCGCTCAAGGAATGATATTGTACTGGCGTCCAGTCAAACAGGAGAACAGCTATGGATTTTTCCCGTTATTTCCGTGATTACCCCACTCCCGAGGGGCGTTTCGGGCCTTACGGCGGCTGCTATCTGCCGCCGGAACTCGAACAGGCCTTCCACGAAATCGAAGCCGCTTATCAGTCGATCGCGCGTTCGGCCTATTTCATCAACGAACTGCGCCGCATCCGGCGGGAGTTCCAGGGCCGCCCGACGCCGGTCTACCACTGCGACCGCCTGTCGCGCAAGATCGGCAACTGCCAGATCTATCTCAAACGCGAAGACCTCAACCATACCGGCGCCCACAAGCTCAACCACTGCATGGGCGAAGGGTTGCTGGCCAAAGTGATGGGCAAGAAGCGCCTGATCGCCGAAACCGGCGCCGGGCAGCACGGCGTCGCGCTGGCGACGGCGGCGGCCTATTTCGGGCTGGAATGCGAAATCCACATGGGTGAAGTCGATATCGCCAAGCAGGCTCCGAACGTCACCCGCATGAAGATTCTCGGCGCCAAGGTCGTGCCGGTCAGCGCCGGACTCAGGACGCTGAAAGAGGCGGTGGACTCCGCCTTCGAATCGTATGCGAAGAATTACAAGGATTCGATCTACTGCATCGGTTCGGCGCTCGGGCCGCACCCGTTCCCGCTGATGGTCCGCGACTTCCAGTACTGTATCGGCGAAGAGTCGCGCGAGCAGTTCAAAGCGATGACCGGTCAGCTTCCGGACGCGATCTGCGCCTGCGTCGGCGGCGGCAGCAACGCGGCGGGCTCCTTCTCCGCCTACCTCAACGACCCGGTCGATATCTACGGCGTCGAGCCGATGGGCCGGGGGACGGAGACCGGCGACCACGCCGCCACGCTGACCTATGGCACGCCGGGCAATATGCACGGCTTCGACAGTTACGTGCTCAAGGACGAAAAGGGCGGTCCGGCCCCGGTCTACTCGATCGCGTCCGGCCTCGACTATCCGTCGGTCGGCCCGGAACACGCGTTCTGGAAGGACCTCGGGCGGGTCAACTACGTCAACTGCACCGACGAGGAAGCGGTCGACGCGTTCTTCAAGCTCTCGCGTTACGAGGGAATCATCCCGGCGCTGGAGAGTTCGCACGCGATCGCCTTCGCCATGAAGTGGGCGGCGACCCATCCTTACGGATCGATCCTCGCCACCTGCTCCGGGCGCGGCGACAAGGACGTCGATTACGTGGTCGAGCACTACGGTTACGGCGACAACTACAGGTTCGACGATGATAAGTGACACCATCGAACTCGACGGGATCTCCTTCCAGGGGACCGCGTTAAAGACAAAACACGCCACGATCCTGCTGATCCAGGGGGAAGCGGGCAACCTCGGCTGCGGTTATTTCTCGCTCGGGCCGGCCGACCGGCTCGGGGACCGCTTCGCGCTGGTGACGGGGGTGAAGGAGTTTTCCGACATGCTCGCCGCCCGCGTCTCCGCGGTGAGCGAAGAGGCCGCGCGCTGCGGCGTCGAACCCGGCATGACCGGGCGCGAGGCGCTGCTTCGCATGGAACGGAACTGATCGTTACCGAAACCGTCAGACCCGGTCACTCCCCGCGCTTCGGGCGGGAGCGGCCGGGTCTGGTCGTATTGGTATACTCCGGCGCATGAAAGTTCCGGTAATGGCGCGGCGTACATGAAAACCGCTGAAAAAACAGCCGGTGAAAATAGGCAGCGTCGCCGAATCCCGAAGAGAACATGATCTCCTTGATCGACAGCGTCGTATTGAGCAGCATGTTGAGACAGTGCTCCAGCCGGGTCTGCAGGATGAATCCGGTCAGCGAGCTGCCGAATTCCCGCTTGAAAATCCGGTTGAGGTAATCGCGGTTGAGATTGAGCTCCTCCGCGACGGCGGAGGCGGAGAATTCCGGTTCCGCAAACCGGGCCTGAATCACCCGTTTCGCCGAAATCCCGGCCGCGGAAGCAAGCGTCGCGGAATGCCCCTCCCGGCCGAATTCCCCCAGCAGCAGCCGCAGCAGCAGATCGGCGCTCTCCACCGGCGCATCGGGTTCACTCTGGTTGGCCAGAAAAAGCTGGAACAATCCGACTGTCTTGTCCGGATTCCGCAACACGCCGTACTGTGCGACACGCGGCTTTTCCGGTCCGTAGAAATGCAGCCAGTAAAACGAAAGTCCCGCCGGATAAATCCCGATGCCGCCGTGCCGGACTTCCGGCGGCAGGATCAGGAACTCTCCCGGATGAACCGTGTAGTTCTCTTCGGCCACAAGCAGTTTCAACTCTCCGGACACCACCGCGATCATCTCCCAAGAATCGATGGTCCGGCAGGGATGGCCGCCGCCCCCGGTCCGCGTGTAGAATTTTCCGCCGTAAAGTGCGCGATATGACATGAGATTCCTCCCGTTTCGGCTCTGTTTGCCGCAAAAGTCGGTTTTGTCCAGTTTTTTCATAATATCGTCCAATTGACAAAAAATGCAAATTCCGGTATAATGAAAGTAGAAACAAATTCCAGACGGAAGGGAGGGACACTTCATGAAACGCAGCCGGTCTTTTACTTTGATAGAGCTCCTCGTCGTGATCGCCATCATCGCCATTCTGGCGGCGATGCTGCTGCCCGCGCTCAATCAGGCACGGGAACGCGGAAAAAGCATCTCCTGCGCATCGAATCTCAAACAGCTCAACTCCATCCACAGCTTCTACCAGGCGGACAATCGCGACCATCTGGTTCCGGGGTCGATGGGCTCCGAGCAGTGGCAGAAAGACCAGTTCCTGCGCCAGCTCGGGCTGCCGGGGCACTTCGCCACCTACCGTTACAACTTCGCGGTGGCGCTGCCCGCCGTGTTCCACTGCCCCTCCGACGTGCGGTTCAACCGCGACGGAGAGGCGCTCGACATCCGCGAGCCCTCCTACGGCTATAACTTCGCCTGGCTCGGCGGACCGAAATCGGGGAGCAAGATTCCCGCCTACCTGGTCACCAAGGTCAAGAAGCCATCGATCGTGATCGCGTTCGCCGACAGCGGACACAACTCCGAAGATGGTTATTACTCCTGGGCGATCACCGACCGGATGGAGGTTGCGGTGGTCAGCAACAACCAGCGCATCTACGAACGCCACTTCGAGAAGAATTCGAACATCGGCTATCTCGACGGGCACGTCGAAGCCGCGCACACCAGCATCGTCAACCACGACGGCGACGCCTGGACCGGGCTGGCCAACTGAGATTGAGGAAGAACGACATGCGACGCCTGATGATTTTATCTGCCCTGCTCCTTCTTTCGATGTGGACGGCCTCCGCCTCGGAGCCACCCTTCGTCTGGGAGAAGCCCGCCGCCTTCGACCCGTCAAAACCGGGGCTGGGGCTGGAGAAACTTCCCGGCACCGAAGAATTCGTCCTTTTCAAGCCGCTCCCCGCCGACGGGACCGCCGGATACGAATCGACCCGGCACGGCACTTACAACCACACGCCCGGCTATGTGCTCCTCGGAGACCGGATCGTAGTCTACTGGCTCAACCACCTGCGCGACGAAAACGGGCCGGGGCAACGGATGCTGGCCCGCACCGGCCGCTTCACCGACGGCGGCCGCTCGATCGAATGGTCGGGTGAAATCGCCGAAGTCGCTCCGCCCGCGATGAAGCCGCGTCTGCGGAAGTGGAAGGAGGACGGCGATATTCTCGACTCGGCGGCGGCGGTCGGCTCGCTGCAACTCGTCGGCGGCAGAATCTTCTCCCGCATCGCGCTCTGGAGCTGCGACGGCTGGACCGACGAAATCCGCTACCACTACCCGCCGAACCGCAAGCCGATTCCGGAAGAACACTTCAGCGAAGAGCGCCAAAAGCCGTTCACCGCCGATTGCTACTGGCTGCTGGCGGAGTATGCGCAGGAGTTTAAACTCGTTGACGGGAAACTCGTTCCGGCCTCTCCGCTCTACCGGGTCGGCGGGGAGTTCCCGAAGGCCCTGCAAATGACGCCGGAACGGACCAAAACGTGTGCGCCGCTCCTGGCTCCATACGCCGACGCGACTCCGGCTCCGCAGGAATTCCAGAACGCGCTCGCCCTGCCCCCGACACAGTTCTTCCGCACCCCGAAGTACCGGCCCGGCACCGAACACCTGACTGAAGACGGCAGCAACGGCTGCGTTCACCGCACCGAGTTCCGCCGTCCGGACGGGAAATTCGTCGCGGTCCGCGACAACCTCAATCACCCGTCGCGCGACTACACCTATTATGCGGCGGTCAAGGACTCCGCGGAGGCGTTCTACGGCCCGGCCGTGCGCACCAACCTCTTCGGCACCGCCATGCCGGTGGCGGGCGAACTCTCCGACGGCACCGTCTGGATCGCCGGGAGCGACGGCGACCGTTACAACACCTTTCTCACCTGGTCGAAAGACGGCGTCCGTTTCGACCGCACCGCGCTGGTCAAATATGCGAAATTCAACGCGACGCCCGGCGTCTGCAAGCCCGCCACGGGCGGCGCACAGTATTTCCAGTCGATCCCGGGGGAGAATGCCGTCTTCCTCCTCTACAGCATCGCCAAGGAGGAGATCGCCATGACCCGGATTCCGCTCGAGAGCCTAAAGACTCCCCCCGTCGCCTTCGAGCTGGCGGAGTGGAAGAAAACGCCCCGAACCCGTCCGGCGGAGACGAAATTCGCCGTACCCGGACTCGAAGCGCTCTACTACGAAGGCGCCAACGGCAAAGAGGTGTTCGGCTACCTTGGCCGCCCGGCGGGAAAGCCGGAACCGTTCCCGGCCGTCCTGCTGCTCCACGGCGGCGGCGGAACCGCCTTCTCCTACTGGGCAAAACTCTGGCAGAGCCGGGGATACGCGGTTCTCGCCATGGACCTGGTCGGCGGCGTGCCGGAGAAGAATGGAACGGACGGCTCCGACCGCAGCATCCCGTTTGCGAACGGCGGCCCGAACCTGAACCGGGTGTTCCGCGATACCGTACTGCCGCCCCGCGAACAGTGGCCGTACCACGCGGTCGGTGCGGCGGTCCGGGGAGTTTCGCTGCTGCGCGCGATGCCGGGCGTCGACCCGGAAAAGATCGGAGTCGTCGGCATCTCCTGGGGCGCGGTGATCGGCGAAATCGTTCTCGGACTAGACGACCGGCTCCACTTCGGGGCGATGGTCTACGGCTGCGGCTTTCTGGACGAAGATTCCTCGTGGAAAGAACATTCCACCCCGGCTGACATGCAGCGCTGGCGGCAGTTGTGGGACCCCGCCGGATACCTGCCGCGCCGCCGCGGCCCGGTGCTCTTCTGCAACGGCGCGACCGACAAACACTTTCGCCCGGATTCATGGAGCAAAACCGTCGCGCTCGTCCCGGAAGAGGCCCGGTTCACCAGTTTGCGTCCCCATCTGAGCCACGGCCACCCGCCCGCGGGGGACCCGCCCGAAGCGGCGCTCTTCGCCGATGCGATGGTAAAATCAGGGACGCCCCTCCCCCGCATCATCACGACGGAACGGGAGGATGCCGTCCGCGTCGAGAGTCCGGCAAAAATCGCCGACGCCGGACTCTGCTGGACCGCCGACGCCGGCGGCTGGCCGGAACGCAAATGGCGGACCATCCAGGCGAAACCGGAAAACAGGCGGCTCGTCTGCGCGATTCCGCCCGAAGCCGCGGCTTGGTTCTTCTTCGTCCGGGATGAGCGAGGCGCGGTCGCCTCCGGCCCGGTCCGCATCCGGGAGGGGGGCGCAAAATGAGAACCGCCGATCTTCTGATGCTCGTTCTCTTTCTCGCCGGGATGGCGGCGATGGGAATCTATTTCGCCCGGAAGAACAACTCCACCGAGAGTTATTTCCTCGGAAACCGCTCCTTTCCGGGCTGGGCGGTGGGGCTTTCCATGCTGGGAACGGCGATCAGTTCGGTCACTTTTCTCGCATTTCCGGCGGCGGCCTACGCGCTCGACTACCGACAGCTGACGCCGAACCTGATGATGCCGCCGGTCGCCGTTTTCGCGGCGTGGATCATCATCCCCTTCTTCCGCCGGGGGCGCCGGACAACCGCGTTCGAATTCCTCGAAGAGCGCTTCGGCCAGTCGGTGCGGATCTATGCCGCGGCGAGCTTCATCGCCGCCTCGGCGATCCGCCTGGCGATCGTACTATATCTGGTCTCGATTCCGATCGCCGGGATGCTGGGAATAAAGCTGATTCCGGTCATTCTGGTCGGCGGAATCGTCGTCGCCTTCTACACCGCCATCGGCGGAATCGAGGCGGTCATCTGGACGGATGTGGTGCAGACCGTCATTCTGCTGCTGGGCGGAGTGCTCTGCGTTATTTTCGTCGCCCTCCGGCTGCCGGAGGGCCTGCCGGACGTCTTCCGGATCGGCGCCGAATATCACAAATTCAGCCTCGGGCCCCTCGACTTCGGATTCGGCGAGCGAACTCTTTCCCTGATGGTATTGCTCGGCCTCATGAGTTTCATCTCCGAGTACACCAGCAATCAAAATATCGTCCAGCGCTGGCTGGCCGCCGGGAGCACCGGCGAAGCACGCAAGGCGACGCTGCTCTGCGCCATCATGAGCGTGCCGACCTGGCTCCTGTTCTACTTTCTCGGAACCGCCCTCTTCGCGTTTTACCATATCTACCCCACGCTGCTGCCGGAGGGGACGGTTCCCGAGGGCGTACTGCCCCGCTTCATCACAACCCAGCTCCCCGCCGGGGTCGGCGGCATCATCATCGCGGCCTGTCTCGCCGCCGCCATGAGCACCCTATCCTCCTCCATCAACGGAATTTCCAGCGTGGCGACGGTCGATTTCGTCCGGCGCTTCCGACCGCAAACCGGAGAGGCGGAGGCGATGCACTGGGCAAAGGCAATCTCCTGGGTCACCGGTTCGCTGATGATCGCCGGAGCAGTCGCGATCGACGGAATCCCGCGCGAGAGCATCGCCGATTTCACGCTGATCGTCGGCTCGATCTTCGGCGGCGGAATGCTGGCGATCTATCTCCTCGGGCTGTTCGTCCCCCGCGTCGGCAACCCCGCACTGTGGACGGGGCTCGCCGCCGGGCTGCTCTTCAATCTCTACATGGGGCTCAACACGCTGGGTGTGCTGCCCTCATCCGTCCGGCTTCAAATCCACCCCTACTGGACCACCATTCTGGTCAACGTCATCGTACTGGTTCTCGCCCTCGCCGCTTCGTTGAAACGGCGCAAAAAAACCGAAGGATTCGAATATGAACAGACCCATTCTCCCGAACCGTTACAACTTCCTGACCACGAATGAAATCAAGCCGCGGGGATGGCTGCGGCAACAGCTTCTTCTCCAGGCGCGCGGACTGGCCGGGAACCTCGACAAAATCTGGCCCGACGTCCGCGACAGCAAGTGGGTGGGCGGCGACCGCGAAGGGTGGGAACGCGTCCCCTACTGGCTGGACGGCTTCCTGC
Source organism: uncultured Victivallis sp. (assembly GCA_964435365.1). Taxonomy (GTDB): domain Bacteria; phylum Verrucomicrobiota; class Lentisphaeria; order Victivallales; family Victivallaceae; genus Victivallis. Next base: position 21,419 of record CAYSZM010000011.1, read on the forward strand.
CGCTGGCCTATCTGCTCGAAGACGCCGACCTGATCGGCCGCGGCAAGCGCTACATCGACGCGATCCTCGCCAACCGGCAGGAAGACGGCTGGCTCTGCCCGTGCACGAAAGAGGAGCGCTCCGCTTACGACATGTGGGCCCATGTCCTGATCGTCAAGGTGCTGCAGGTCTACCGGGAGTGTTCCAACGATCCCCGCATCGCTCCGGTGATCCGACAGGCGCTGAAGCTTTATCTCATTCACCTCCAGAATTTTCCGAAGCCGCAGAAATGGGCCTTCTCCCGCCAGTTCGAAATCCTCCCCGCCGTATACAGCTGTTACGAAGAGAAGCCGGAAGAGTGGCTGCTGACGCTGGTCGGGGAACTCAAGAAGCAGAACCTCTCTTATGAGACGCTTTTCGAAGAGTTCGCCTACACCGAGAAACAGACGGGGAACTGGCGGATCGAATCCCACGTAGTCAATCTCGCCATGGCGCTCAAGTGCGCGGTGCTCTACGCCAGGGCGACCGGCGACCGGAAAGAGCTGAAAAAAGCGGAAGCGTTTGCGGAAAAAATGCTTGCAACGCTCCAGAAATATCATGGGATGGCCACCGGACACTTCACCGGAGATGAAAACCTCGCCGGCAGCAACGCCAATCAGGGCACCGAACTCTGCGGCGTCGTCGAAGCGATGTATTCCGACTCGCTGCTCTTCGCCGCCTGCGGCACCCCGGTCTGGCTCGACCGCCTCGAACGGCTGGCCTGCAACGCCCTGCCCGCGGCGGTCTCCTTCGACATGTGGACCCACCAGTACGACCAGCAGACCAATCAGGTCGGCTGCGTGAAGGAGCCGCAGCCGATCTGGACCACCAACAACACCGAAGCCAACCTCTTCGGGCTGGAGCCGCACTTCGGCTGCTGCACCTCGAACTTCGGACAGGGCTGGCCGAAATTCGCGCTTTCCACGTTTCTCCGGAAGGATGACCTCATCCTCTCCGCCGCGCTCGCTCCGGCCGAGGTAAAAACCGAAATCGGCGGCGTTCCGGTCCGCATCGAGCTGGTCACCGACTACCCGTTCGGCGACCGGCTCACCTATCTGGTCGAATGCGAAAAACCGGTCGAATTCACACTGGCGATCCGAATTCCCGGCTTCGCCGGAAAGGGGTATGTCGATGGGAATGAAGCGACAACGGGGACCGTCTTCAAGCTGAAACGCGAATGGAGCGGGCAAAATCGGATCGAGGTCCGCTTCGCATTCGACGTCGAACGGGTTCCGCGCCCCCACGATCTTTGCTGCATTCAGCGCGGACCGCTGCTCTTTGCGCTGCCGGTCGCATCCCGCAGCGTCATGCACGAATACGTCAGGGACGGGGTTGAGCGCAAATTCCCCTATTGCGACTACGAGTTCTTCCCGGTGTCGAAGTGGAATTACGCCTTCGCCTCAAAGCAGTTCGCCCCGGTCGTCAAGCCGTTCCGCGAAGACCGTCCGTTCGACCCGGAGAACCCCGGGATCGAACTTCGCGGCCTGTTCGCCGAGATCGACTGGCCGCTTGAACCCGGCTTCACCGCCACCGCCGCGGCCGCGCCGCGCGGACGGAAGCCGCTTTCGCCGGCCGAAACGAAGACGATGATTCCCTACGGCTGCACCACGCTGCGGATGACCGAACTGCCGCTCCTCGAAGAATAACCCTACTTCGGAACGGAGTAGAGAAACAACCGCTGACCGGCGTTTTCGGGTAATTCGAAAACGTCGGTCGCGTGCCATTCGACCGACAGTTTGCGGCAGGCGATTTCCAGCGCGGGCAGGTCCTCGGCCGCCTGCTGCGGCGTCTTGTAGAGGATGAACTTGCCGGTCTTGCGCTTGATGAAGTCGCAGGCGTCGAGATAGATGATCGGCGCAGCGGCCACCGCCCGGGCGGTCACTACATCGAACCGGTGCCGGTATTCGGAGCGGTGATTGAGCTCGCCGCTCCGGCCGTGAACGGCTTCAACGTTGCACAGGCCCAATTCTTTGGCGGCGCGCTGAACGAACGCCACCTTCTTGCCGGTCGAATCGATCGCGGTCATCTTGAGATTCGGAAACGCCAGCGCCAACACCAGCGTGGGGAATCCCGCACCGCAGCCGATGTCGGCGATTTTCGCGTACTCGGTGGTCAGGAAGGGGAATTCCCGGGCGATCGAAAGCGAGTCTGCCACATGTTTGACCGCGAACTCCTCCGGCTCGGTGATCCGAGTGAGGTTCATGGTCCGGTTGGTTTCGACGATGATCTCGCGCAGGAGGTCGCAGCGCCGGGCGAACCCTTCGGGGTCGGCCACGCCGCACGAAGCGGCATAAGCGGAAAGACTGAATGCAGTCGTCATCGTCTTACGCCCCCGTCGTCATTGCCGCGCTCCAGAAGAGCGCCAGCGCCAGCACCGACCAGAAACCGGTGCTGGCCGCACGCCAGGAACCGGAACGGGAACAGAGACGAATCCAGTCCCGCAGCGCGCTCGGCTTGCCGGAGACCCAGATTCCGGCGATGCCGAACAGCATCGCCAGCACGGTCACGCCCGCCATCAGCGGCGTGTGCCACTCGAAGCTCATGTGGATGAAGTAGTAGGCTCCGAGGATGGCGATTCCGCCAAGCGCCCGCGCCAACGCGTAATCGACGAAGAAGTAGCCGAGAATCGGCACCGCGATCGCCAGCGGCCACAGGAGCGGCACCAGGAATCCCGGCGACACCACCTCGGCGTGCGGCACACAAAGCAGCAGCGCCGCCCAGCCGATCAGCATCCCCGGCAGCCGCCACCGCGGCAGCGGCTCCCAGCGGCTCAGGGTTTCCGGCGACAGGCGAGACGTCCACACCGCAAAAAACACGAAGAGCGCACCCGCAACAGCGAGGGCGATGCGAAACCATAAGAGCTCATTCATTCGGGTCGTTTCCTTTCGGGTGACTTCCGTTCCGCACCCAGTCTTCAATCAGCGTGCGGGAGATCGATCCGGGCGACGGAACGGCAGGCATATCATTGATGGTAAAAAATTTGGCATCGGTAATCTCGACCCCGTCCGGGGTCACGGTTCCTCCGGCGTATTCAGCCTGGAAGCCGGCCATCAGCGCATTCGGGAACGGCCAGCTCTGGCTGCCGAAATAGCGGATATTGGTGACTTCAATCCCGACTTCCTCGCGGATTTCGCGGTGGACGGCCGACTCCATCGTCTCGCCCGGTTCGACGAATCCGGCGATCAGGCTGTACATGCCGTCGCGGAATTTGGCGTTGTGCGCAAGCAGCAACCGCCCTTTCGCATCGGTGACGGCGACGATGACCGCCGGAGTGACCTGCGGATAGTAAACCGTTCCGCAGGAAGAACATTTGCGGGCGCATTCGGTGGCGAGATCGGCGAGTTCGCTGCCGCAGGCGCCGCAATATCGGCGGTCGCGCCGCCAGAACGCCAGCGAGCGGGCGCGGCAGACCGCAGTCTGCTCCTCTTCGGAAAGGATGATGAAGGCGGAACGCACCTCGACCTCGCGGAACGCCGCGGGAATCGCGCCGGAAGCGTCCACCAGACAGCAGAGCGCCTCGTCGAGACGGCCCACTTCGAGCCGCTCCCCTTCGAGCGGCCACTCCGCCGCGCGCGGCAGCCGGCCGGAACCAGAGAGCACCACCCGATCGCCGCCGGTCAGCGCGACCAGCACTTCGTCGGGCGAAGCCGGCGCCGAACGCAATGCCGCAATACCGGGAAAGAAAATACTCATTTCGTCACCTCATTGATCCGGAAGAAAGTACGTGCGTTGTCCGCCGTCAGCCGGGCGATCGACTCGAATTCGCGGCGGCGTTCGGCGGCGACCCGGGCCGCGACGAGCGCGAGATAGCCGGGGTGATTTTCCCGGCCGCGGTGCGGAACCGGCGCGAGGTAGGGCGAGTCGGTTTCAATGAGCAGCCGTTCGTCCGGAATCACCTCCAGCGCCTCGCGGATGTTGTGCGCCCGGTTGAAGGTAACCATCCCGGTCACACCGAGATAGGCCCCGAGGTCCAGGAATTTCTTCGCCCACTCCGGCGTGCCCGAGAAACAGTGCACCACGAACCGGCCGCCCGCCGCGGCGAAGGGTTCGAGCAGCGCGTAGCCGTCCTCATAGGCGGTCCAGACATCGTCGCGGTCGCGGAGATGGACGATGGCGGGCAAATCCCAGGCGAGCGCGAGGTCGAGGAACTGCCGGAACATCTGTTTCTGCTCGTCCGCGCCGGAGTGCTCGTAGAAATAGTCCAGCCCGAGTTCCCCGATCGCTTTCAGCTTCGGGTGGTTGCGGAATTCCGAGAAGTCCTCCGGCGCCGCCAGGTATTTTCCGGCGTTGTGGGGATGAACCCCCGCCGCGAACCAGGCGGAGTCAATCACCTGCGCGAACTCGCGCGCACGGCAGCTCTCAAGGTAGTCGCCGCCCGCCGCCATCAGGCAGAGCCGGTCGGGCACGCCGATTTCGCTTTGCGGCGGCACGGCGGCCTCGGTCATGCAGTTGCGGAAGTATTCGAGGGGAGAATGCTCCCCGTAATAGTGAAAATGTGAATCGAAAAGTTCCATTTAATCGTTGTCCCAGAGTCCTTTGAATAATTGGTGAAGTTCGCGGATGGTCCCGGCCGCGGGGAGTTTGTCGAGCATGATCACCGGCTCGACCTTGTCCGGATTCGACGGATCGGCCGAGGTGCCGATCAATTTGAGCTCTCCGATTTTACGCAGCAGCGAACCTAGCGAATCGCTCGCCATCGAACCGAGCCGGACTTCCGGCGCATAGAGTGTTCCCACGATCGGAATCGTGGTCTGAATTCCGCCCACGGTCAGTTTCGAGATCAGCCGCAGTTTCCGTTCCCCGCCCAGGTCGAAATCGCCGGAGAAGATGAGGCGGCTGACCCAGTCGCCGAAAAACGCGCACTCGTCCACCCGGACTTTGCCGTCCGCGGCGTGGAGCCGGACCCGCCCCTCCGCAAGCTCGATCGTCCGCAGCTGCCGCTGCAGCGAACCGTTGTTGATGATCCGCTCCTTCCACGCGGCGACATCCTTCGGCAGCAGTGAATCGAGCTGCCCGGCCATTTCGATCGGGAAGAGCAACACCTTGGCGTAAGGTCCGTTAGCCACGTTGTTCGGGATGCGCAGATCGCGAAAATCCATGGCGAGATTGCCCGACATCGTTTCGAGATAGGATTCCGGCCGCCCGTCTTCGAGGCAGCGCATGCTCAAATTGAAATCCCGCAGCGTCCCGGTCGACCCGGTCTGCGGACTGCCGACGATCAGCTCCATCAGCGGCGGAATCGAAAGCGGCTCGTTCCCGCGCAGCGCCAGCGAAAACTCGATGCCGTTCTCCACGTTCGCCCCCTGGAACTCTCCGTCGTAGCGGGAGTTGTTGACCTGAAGCAGCAGATGGTCGGAGAAGATCGAATCCCGGCGCAGGTGAATCCGCGTGTCGAAATCCGCCGTCAGCTCCGGCGTAAAATGGATTTTTTCCAGACGGCAGCCGAAATCGACCGGACGCGGCCCGAAATCGAGCTGCGGCTTCACCACGGGCTTGTCCGGCTCCGCCTGCGGCTCGGCTTTATCCGGAATCAGGGCGAGCAGTTTCGACGCATCGATTTCCGAGGAAACCAGCTGCACCGTCACCTGGCCGTCCGGCACGGAAAGATCAACCCGGCACTCGCCGGCCAGGTCGAACACCGTCGTTTCGCCCTGCTTGAGACCGGCTTTGACCCGGCGCAGCAGAAGCCGCCGCTCATCGCTCTCCACCGAGAGCGAGAGATTGCCGGAGAGCGCGTCCCCGGTCCAGCCGACCGGAAGCAGCCCGGACAACTCGACGCCTCCCGCCGCCCGGAGCGTCCGGAAACGGTCCGCCGCAGCCACTTGCAACTTGCCGGTCAACTGCGCCTCGGAGACCGTTCCCGGGGCGACCAGTTCCAGGAACTGTTCGTTCAGATAACGGATCGCCCACTCTCCGGTGTAGCTGTCTTTGGCCAGGTCCCACGTGCCGGGGCACTCGACGCGCAGCGCCGGTTTCCCGGCGCGGCGCAGATAGAAGTTGAGCGTCCGGAACTCCAGCAAACTGGAGGACGGCATGAAGCAGGAGAGCGCACACTGCCCGGAGAAGTTCCGATACTCCTTGTCGCCGATTTTCGCGGCAAGGGCGTCGAGCGACAGTTCGCCGGAAAACATCGCCGAGTCAAACTCGCGTGCGAACGAGCATTCGACGGCGAGCTTGACGCTGCCGTTCGCGAACTTCGCCTGCACATCTTCCAGATAGGGGTTGAAAGCGGACGCCGGGAGCTGCCCGGAGAGCTGGACCTTGAGGTCGCCGGTCTCCCCTCCCCCCAACTTATAAGCGGCGGTTTTGAGCTCCAGCGCCCGCTGCCCTTCGCGGTCGATTCCCGCCGTCAGGCTCTTCAGCGTGACCGGTTCGTTCGCGCCGGGTTTCTCCGCGCTGAACCCGACTTCCAGCGTGCCGAGCTTCAGCTTGCGGTATTCAGGCAGGAACGAAGCGAACGACGGGAAAAGCCAGGCGGCCAGTTCCGGCGTCAGCCGTTCGAGCCTGCCGGAAAGCTTTCCGGTCAGGTCGGTCAGCTCGCCCTCCCCCGAAAAGTTGGCGCTGCCGAGATCGGTATCGGCATTTTTGAGCGCGAGCGAGAGATTGCGCAGCGCCCAGTGAAAATCCCGGCCCAGATCCATATCCAGCCCGGTCAGCAATTCGGTCAATTCGAAATTCCGGTTCTTCCAGCGGCAGGAGCCGTTGGAAATCCGCCCGCTGCCGAGCAGGGAAACCGCCGAAAGATTGTGGCGCACCGTCAGTTGCAGCTTCGAAGTCAGAACGCCGGAGTTGAAACGGAAGTCCGATTCATTCGGGGTCAGCAGCCGCAACAGCTTCAGGTCGAAAGCGTCGCAATTGAAATCGAATACCGCGCGCTGCTCTTCGGTCCCGCCGTCGAGGCGCCACGAATAGCGAATCGGGCGGCGGAGCCGGAACGAGGCGGCCTCCCGGTCGCGTTCGGAAAGCGTCAGCGCGAACCGGCGCAGGTCGATGGAACTATCCTCCAGATCGATCACGAAATCGTGCTCCCCGTCCAGCCGGAAAGGCGGAAGCGCAATCCGTTCAAGACCGAACATCGCATCGCCGGAACGGTCGACCCGCAGCGTGCCGGTGGCCGCCAGCCGCCGGTGGCCGTAAGAGAAGCCGCCGCGGTACTGAATCGCCGCCCGGCCGGGATTGAAGCCGCAGCCGAGGTCGAACAGGAGCGAAGTCACCTCCTCGGAAAGCCGCCGGATATCGACTTCGGCACGGATTTCGACCGGGTGGAACCCCGCTTCGCCGGAGAGCTCAACATCGCTCTGCACCCGGCCGCCCTGCGACTGCAGCAGCGTGAATTTTTCCAGCTTCAGGCGGTCGTCCTTCAACCCGCCGCGAAAAGCGAGGTCGAGCGAACCGTCGTTCAACGGCTCGCCGCTGATCGAACCGAAGAGGCCGGAGAAAACGAACTTCCCCTGAAATTCTTCCGGAGCCAGATTCTTTCGCAGCTTCGACGACCAGGAGAACTTCGTCTCCCCGGCGTCGATGTGGTTGGCCCGGCTCGAGGCGAGCCGGAGCTTCGCCGCGCCGTCGATGGAGAACGGTTCGCCGTTGGCGAAACGGTCGGCGGTAAAGTTCAATCCGGAAAGCTCGAAGGCGCTCCCCGCCTCGGGGTCGCCGAAGATCATCCGGAACCGCGAATCGCGGACCGTCACCGCGGTAAGATCGATCCGGAACGGCTCCTTTTCGCCGTCATCGGCTTCCGGCTTCGCCGTGTCCGGTTCCGGCTCCGCGGGAAATACGCTCCAGTTCCTGTCATCGTGGTGGTAATAGAGCGTCAGCGCCGCGCCGTCGAGCGACACGTCGGAAAATTTCAGCGGACCGCCGAACAGCATGGAGCGGGCGAACACCCCCTCGCCCCGGTCGGCGGTGAACAGCGGCCGCGACGCCGGGCCGATCCGCAGTTTCTCGAACGCGATCCGGGAATGGAACAAAGAGAGATCCACCCGGTCGGCCACGATCGGAACCCCGGTCCGGCTGCCGAGAAACGGCAGCGCAACCGAGGTCAGAAACCAGGAACCGGTCAGGAAAAACCAGGCGAACACGAGCAGAAACGCCGCGAGGACCGCAGAAAACAGCGTGAACCGGAGTTTCCACTTCACGCTGCTGCGGCCGCGGGGTGCCCCGCCCTCAGCGCCCGAGCTGCTTCTGGAGCTCTTTCTGGAATTCGCGAACATCCTCTTCGGTGGGATTCTCTCCCTGCAGGTTTTCAATGCCCAGCCGGCCGTACGAATCGACGTACCAGTCGGCCTTCGAACCGGAACGGAAGGTCACCGTGCCGGAAAGCGCGGTGCCGGGACGGACAAGCTTGCTGACCTCGACGACAGTGCCGGAAGACGAAAGCTCCTCCTCCGGTTCCGTCTCCTCGTCCTCATCCTTCTTCGCCGGGGCGGGGTCGAACGCCTTCCAGTCCACATCGTCGAGCTCGGAGGCGAGAATGCGGATCTCCATATACGTCAGCTTGGTGCCGAACGTTTCGTTCACCAGCTTCTGGATATTCGAAAGCGACTCCTTCTCAGCGAGTTTCTGCGCAATGAAGCGCTTGATTTCCAAATCGTTGCTGCTCATTTGCCACCTTTCTTCTTCGAGGCGTCACGTTTCGGCGCCGGTTTTCTTCCCTGAGACCTTCCGCCGGCCGGCCGTTTCTTCCGGTCCTGGACGATCTTCCCGGCAATCGGTTTTCTCTTTTTCGTCTTCTCGGGAGCGGGCTTTTCGGCGGTCGGCGAAGCCTCCCGGGCCGAGGCGGCTTTCGCCTCGGAATCCGCCTTCACATTCCCGCGCCGGCGCGGGCCGCCGGGTTCGCTGCGGATGCTCACCACCTTCTTCGGGCGCGCACGCAGTTCGAGCTCGACCGGAAGTCCGCTCAGGTCGAAGGCGTTGCGCACCGTCCGGGTGAGGAACGCCAGATAATTGTCCGCGCAATAGGCCGGATTGTTGACGAAAAGCCGAATCCGGGGCGGCGTCATGCCGACCATCGAGGCGTAAAACAGCTTGAGCGGCGCGGAACCTACCACCGGCGGCGTATGCGCCACAAAGGCATCCATCAGCACCCGGTTCAGGACTCCGGTCGGAATCTTCATCTCGAGCTGCTCCATCACCTCGGCGATGCGGTCGAGCAGGCCGTCGAGGTTCCAGCGGTCGCGCGCGCTGATGAACACCAGCGGCGCATAGTTCATGCCGGAGAGCGAATAACGGACTTCCGCCTCGAGCTGCTTCACCTTGTGCGAGCTCTTGTAGACGTCGAACTTGTTGGCGACGATCACGCAGCCCTTGCCGGAATCCTGCACCATCGAGGCGATGCGGCGGTCCTGCGCGGTGACGCCGTCGGGACTCGCTTCCACCAGGAAGAGCACCAGATCGGCGCGATCGATCGCGGCCTTGGCGCGCATCACGCTGAAATATTCGACCACCGTATCGACCTTGGCGGTCTTGCGCAGCCCGGCCGTGTCGACCAGCGTGGCGGGGTGGGTCGCTCCGCGGAACTTGAGCTCGAAATCAACGTCGATCGCGTCGCGGGTGGTCCCCGCCACGTCGCTCACCATCACACGCTGTTCGCCGAGCAAGGCGTTCACCAACGAGGACTTGCCGACGTTGGGACGACCGACGACCGCGATATTGATCTTACGCGCGGTTCCTTCGGATTCGAGATTCTCTTCGATGTTCTCCGGCAGCAATTTAAGCGCAGCATCCACCAGCGAATCGATGCCGCTGCGGTGGAGGCAGGAGACCGGGAACAATTCGGAGAATCCGAGCTTGGCGAATTCCACCGACTGCGCCGTGAGCGACGGGTTGTCGCACTTGTTCGCCGCCAGCAGCACCGTTTTCCCCGCGGAGCGGAGATGCCGGGCCACCTCTTCGTCGAGGTTGACCACGCCGTCCTGGGTGTTGACGACCAGAATCAGGACGTCGGCCTCTTCGACCGCGACCTTGACCTGATCGGCGATACGGCCGTCCCAGGCGTCCACCTTGCGGGTTTCGCCCGGAATCATGCCGAGGCCGCCGGTGTCAATCAGCCGGAAGCGGCGCTTGCCGCGCGCCAGCGGCGCGATGACGCGGTCGCGGGTCACACCGGGCATTTCATGGACGATCGACACCCGCCGCCCGACGATCGCATTGAAAAGCGACGATTTGCCGACATTCGGACGCCCGACGATCGCTATGGTCGGCGGACGCGTTTCCTGGTTCATTTGATGTTCTTCAGTCATAGGCTTGGCACAGCTTTCCTGTCAGTCGCGGAAGGAGTTCACCAGATCGCGGAGCTCGCGCGCCGCGGTCCCCGCCAAAGCGGCGAAATCCTCCCCCTTGCCGGCGTAGATGATGCCGCGCGAGGAGTTGATTACAATTCCATGGCCGCTCTTGTCGCAGCCGAATTCGACCACCTTCTGGACGTCGCCGCCCTGGGCGCCGACGCCGGGAACCAGAAAGGTCATCTCCGGGCAGAGTTCCCGCACGTGCCGAAGCTCTTCCGGATAGGTCGCGCCGATCACCAGCGCAACGTTCCCGTTGTAGTTCCACTTGTCGCGGGCCAGTTCGGCAACGTGTTCATACACCATCTTGCCGTCGCAGACCAGGTTCTGAAGGTCGCCCGAATTCGGATTCGAGGTGCGGCAAAGGATGATGACCCCGCGGTCCGCGTGGTCGAGGAACGGCTTGAGCGTGTCGAACCCCATGTAGGGGTTGACCGTCACCGCGTCGGCGTTGTAGCGCTCGAACGCTTCTTTTGCATACATCGAAGCGGTGGAGCCGATGTCGCCGCGCTTGACGTCGAGAATCACCGGGACCTCAGGCGCCCGTTCGCGGATGTAGTCGATGGTCAGCTTGAGCTCCTCGTCGGCGTTCTGCCCGGCATAGTAGGCCGCCTGCGGCTTGTAGGCGCAGACCCAGTCGGCGGTGGCGTCGACGATGGCGCGGTTGAATTCGAACAGCGGCAGCTTTTTGCCGCGGACGCATTCCGGCAATTTGGGCAGCTCCGGATCGAGTCCGACGCAGATCAGACTGCGGTTTCTCTGCGAAGCGTGCTTGAGTTTCTCCATGAAAGTCATCGTCAAAAAATCCTTTATCGGTTGGGTGGCAGGACGACGGTCCGATCGCTGTCGCCGATCGTCTCGGTGCCGGGTTCGGTGCCGGAATCGGCCTCGAACCGGCCGGGCATCAGCTCGCGCATGTAATCGGCGAGCGTCACGATGGTCGGGCCGTATCCGTCCTTGTAGATGAAATATTCGAGATCGCGCGCAAGGTGCGCGGTGTCGTCGTAGCGTTCGGCCGGGTCGGCGGCCAGCATCTTGCGGAGCATGCCGGTCACTTCGTCGGGCAGGCCGTCGGGAAGCAGCGACCAGTCGATGCGGTTCTCCCGCGCCGCGGCAAGTTGTTCGACCGGCGTCAGCGCGGTGTCGCGCGCCATCTTGCCGGAAACCATGAAGAAAAGCACGATCCCCAGCGCATAGATGTCGGCGCGGAAATCGACTTGCTCCTGCCGCGCCTGCTCCGGCGCCATGAAGGCGAGTTTCCCGGTGAACCGCCGCCTGACCGCGTCCCGCGAGGTCACCCGCGCGATGCCGAAGTCGGTGATCTTGGGAACGCCTTCGGTGTTGATGAGGATGTTGTGCGGGCAGACGTCGCAATGGACGATTCCGAGCAGCTTGCCGTCATGCCCGCGGCGGCTGTGCGCATAGGCCAGTCCGCGCGCCACCCGCGCCGCGATAAAAATCGCCAGGTCGAGCGGCGTCCGCTTCTTGAGCTTGGAGTGAAAATCGATGAACTCGAACAGCGAAACCCCGTCGACGTATTCGATCACCAGGTAATAGATATCCTTGTACTTGTCGAGCTGGTAGATCTGCACGATATTCTCGTGGATCAGGTTGGCGACCAGCTTCGCTTCGCGAATGAAGTAATAGATGTTGTTCTCGTCGTCCGACAGCTTATTGCGCATCATCTTGATGGCGACGATCTTCTCGAATCCGGCAACGCCGATCTTCTTCGCCTTGAAGACGGTCCCCATGCCGCCCTCGGCGATCAGTTTGACGATCTCGTAGCGCTCGCGCCCCTCAATCACGCTGAGAGTGTTGGTATCTTTCATGCCCGGCTCTCCTCTTCGAGGCACGCCAGTTTCCCGGCGACCAGGGCGCGGCTCAATTCCAGGCCGGGCCCGCGCAGCGTTTGTGCGACTTCGGAGAAAAAGCAGATTCTGCCGAGAAAATTCCGCTCGAAACACCAGAATTCGTGGTCCGTGAAAACCTGCCCGCCCAACTCCAGTTCACGGCGCAGCAAGAGCGCGGCTTCGAGAAAATTCGGAGTGCCGAGCTGCCCGACGTCGGCGTCGCGCATCAGTTTTTCCAGCGGAGTCCGCGGCGTAAGGACCGGCCAGGTGGCCATGATGAGCGAGGCGACCAGCTCCGTCTCTTCGGCGGTCGCGCCGAACCCGGGCAGGACTTCCCGCGCGATCTTCGCCGAGGCCTCCTCGTGCCGGTGCGGATTGGTCGCGTACCCGGTGTCGTGCAGCCAGGCGGCGGTGACCAGGCAGGAGAGCTCGTGGGCGCAGACTCCCGCCTCGCGCCCGAACTCGGTCACATCCTCCACCACATGGCGGACATGCCAAAGATGATGGTAGCACCAGCGCTGCGGGTCGAGATTCTTCCCGATCCACTCCAGTGCCCACTCTTTCGCCCGTCGCTCGTCCATCGCCCGCCTTTTCAGTTATACCCTTTAAGAATATACACCTTCGCAGGGAATAACGCAAGAAAAAACGGGGGAATCTTCACGGGAAACGGCGTAATATGAGTGCGCCGGAACTTCCGCGCGGCAGGTCGAATTCCAGCGTGCCGGCAATCCGGGTGCGGACCGGACAGGGTTTCCCGCCGTATTCGACGCTCCAGCCGTCGGTTCCGGTCACCGCGACGAAGGTCGAAACACCCTCGTCCGGACGGCCGCCGACGGAAATTTCCGCGCTCCAGCGGCTCTCCCCGGTTTCGAGGTTCCGGATCGCCGCATCGAGCCCGCCGGTGAGCCGCCCCGGCTCGAAATACGCGCCGAACCAGCAGAGCACCGGGCAGGAGAGCGCCGAAAAATGGTGCCAGCCGCCTCCCCTCCCCGCCGCGATGGTGATGTGCTCGTAACAGCCGTAGGAATCGGCGACTTCGCGCTCGTAGACCGAGAGCGCGGTGTGCGCGATCTTCCAGGCGAAATCGGCGCGGCCGTCGTCGAGCGCCGCCTTCCAGAAGAACCACTGGTGGGGCATCCAGATCGAACCGTTCCAGTAGCCGTCGTTGCGGTAGTAGGGAGCGGCGCGGTCCACGGTGGAGAGGCCGAATTCGGTCCAGCAATGCTCCGGACTCTCCAGCCGCGCCCAGAGCGCCGCCTTCTGTTCGGCGGTGCAGATTCCGGCAAGCAGCGGCGAAGCGCCGTCGAGCCCGAGGTCGAAATTGACGCCGCTCTCGTGGCGCAGGAGTCCGCACGGGCGGTCGGAACCGTCGTGCCGGACATAGCTGAAACTTTCCGCCCCGTCATCCCACGACGCGCTTTGCAGCAGCGCCGAAAGATCGGCGATGTCGGAATCGTACATGGCGAGATCGTCCGTGATTCCCAGCTCGGCCGCGACCGAACGCAGAATCTTCGCCGCGCGGATCACGTGCGAACTGCCCACCGCCGGGGCGGTGTCGAGCAAATGGTGCTTGTGGACATGGAGCTGCGGCGGATAATCGTCCCAGCCGCCCGAATTGTAGAAGTAATCCCAGCTCCGGATCAGCGTATCTCGCTTCTTCCCGCGCATGGTCGAAGAGGGCGCGCGCCCGGCCATGAACCGGTAGTAATGCCGCAGTTTCGGGTAGAAGCAGGCCGCGAGCTCGCGGTCTCCGGTCCGGTTCAGGAGTTCGGCGAAGAGATAGAACTGCACCGGGACCGGGGAACCGTGGTGGATGAACGCGCACTCGTCGTCCTCCGGTTCGGTGAGATAGGCGTTGAGGTTCTCGGCGGCGAGCCGGGTGCCGAGTTCGAGCAGCCCGAGGCCGATAAAGCCGGAGTCCCACGTGTAGAGGCAGTTCCAGCGCCGCCCCGGCGTGTGGTGCCGCACGTTCCGCCCCTTGAAATAAGTCGGATAAACCACATTGGTCAGCGTGACCGCGGCCAGCCGCTCGCGGCTGAACCGGTACGCCTCACCCGCGGCCGTCGAAACGGCGGCGAAATCGTTCCGCCGCGCCGCCTCCGCAATGGACGGAAACTCCGCCCGGCGGCCCGCCGCGTCGCGCAGCGCCGCCTCAACTTCGATGCGGGAGCCGGAGCAAACCACGGCATAGACCGTCGCCGATTCCGCCGGATTGACGGTCAGCGGCTGCATCACCGCATCCACCCACTCCTCTTCGCCGTCGTGAAGCGAGAGATTCCCGAAGAACGGCTGGTGCACCGAATCTTCGTAAAGCAGGACATCCATCATCGACTTCGCCCGGTAATGGCGGACGAAATCGGAATCGAAGCTCCACAAAACGCCATAGACCGAAGCGACCGAATCGTAGGAGAGAATCCGGCTGTTCGGAACCGGGCCCGCCGCAATCTCTGGAGTAATCCCCTGCCGGGCTTCGGCAAATGCCGTCCGCCCCGCACCGGGACCGACGGCGATGCCGTCAATGCGGCACTCGGCGCCGCCCTGCGAAACCAGCGTCAGCATTCCGGAAGCAAGTTCAGGCAGCTGGAATTCAACAAGTTCCCACTCTCCGTCGCCGACGGGGGAAACGGTGACGCCGTTGACGACGAGTTCGACCGTCCTGCCCGCCATGACCCGGCAGCGAAGCGCCAGCTCGACCGGCCCGGAGACCGGAGAGGGCAGCCGGAACGTCAAGCGGTCCCCCGCCTCCAATCCCCAGTCCTGGCCGACGCAGCCGCCGCGCACCGCGCCGGAGAGGCGAACTTCGCCGCGCCGGAGCGCGTCGTACACCAGATTGTCCCGCGGACGAAGTTTCGCCCATTCGAGCCCGGCATGGTCGAGCGCGTCGAGCCAGGCGACGCCGTCCGGCAGCACCGGTTCGACCCGCTTCTCCGGCGGCGCGACGAGCGCCGAAAGGAAGTGGACGCCGAACGCGGTCGGCAGGTCAGAGCGGTTTTCGCAGCGGCATTCAACCAGCCGCGCATGGTCGGTCAGCCGGGTGAAACGGATGTCGGCGAAAAGCCGGTCCTTCGCTTCGAGCTGCTGACGGTAGCCGTAACTCTCGAGGTCGGGCGAACCGCTCCACGGCAGATAACCGGCGGGACGCAGCGCATCGGGAACTCCGAGCTGCCGCCGGTAGACCGCCGGAACCACCGTGAAATCGAACCGCATGCCGGTCTCCCGGTCGGACAGGTGGGAAATCCCGAAAAATTTCTTCGAATAAGGCCCCCACTCCGGCAGCGTGAGGTCGTGGAAATCGTGAAAACGGCGCAACTCTTCTCTCATGGATTCATTTCCGCATCATACATTTTCTTCAGGTTTTCCGGCGTGCGATCCTTCTCCCACGCAGTGCGGGCCGATGAAAAAGCGGGATTCGCTTTCACCTCCGGCAGACGCTGCACCAGCTCGATCCTCGCCCGGTAATAGGCTTCGACGGTTTCCAGGGTATCCGCCCCCACTCCCGCCGCAATACGGCCGACTTCGAGCTTGCGGATTTCACCGGTGTAAAACGCGGCGACCACCGCACGGGTGACCGCCCCGCCGCGCCCGTTCGGAGCGTCGAGGCCGAATTCCTCCACCTGAATCAGATCGGCTTTCATCCGCAATTGCAAAACCTCATCCTGTGGCAGCGTTCCGCCCCGGTACATGCCTTCCGCCTGCGCGGCCAGCTCTCCCATCTCCACGCGATACGCCTTGACCGCTTCGCGCAATTCCGGCGTGACCGTGCGGGGCGGCAGAACCGTCCCCTTCGGGTGCAGTAAGGGAGAGCCCAGAACGAGCACAGCCAGTGAAATCACGATTGTAATGCCGATGTGCTTCATCGAATATCCCCCACTCATTTGTCACCTCCTGCTGTAGCAATTCCGGCCGGCACGAACAGCGCCGAACCACGTGCGAAATCAATGCTCGAAAGCCGCAGATAGATAAAATCTCCCGGCTTGTAGCCGCCCTTCCCCCGCTCCTGCCGGAGACCGTGTTCGCTGCGGCGGAATTCCCCCGGCAGCCGTTCGCGTTCGACGAACCCGTACATGCCGAGCGCGCGGATGTCGACCTGGAGACCGTTGGCCACCACCTTGACGATCACGCCCTCGTAGAAATTCTCCTCGCCGGCGTCGAGCCGTTCTTCGAGGTAGCGGAGCTTGAGCCGGTCGTTGGCGGCGAAGTAGGCGTTGTCGTTGTTCTCCTCCTTCGCGGTGCAGTCCGCCGCGACGCGGGCCATGGTGGAAACGGTCCGGGTGCGGGCCTTGGTGTCGTAATTCCAGAGCTGCTGGTGGACGACGAGGTCCGGGTAGCGCCGGATCGGGCTGGTGAAGTGGACGTATCTCCCCTTGCCGAGCCCGAAGTGGAGCGCCGGTTTTTCGAGGTAGTAGGCCCGCGCCATCGAGCGGAGCATCAAACTCAGGATCACCGGCCGGCGCGGATCGTCGGGCAGGCTCGCCAGGAATTTGTTGCAATTCTTCCGTTCGGTGAGGTCGCCGGGGACAAGGCCGAAGGAGTCCTGCATGATCGCGGAGAACTCCTCGACCCGGTCCGGTTCCGGCGCCGGGTGGACGCGAAAGACTCCGGCGATGCTCTTTTCGCCGAGTTCGATGCCGACCGCCGAGTTGGCGGCGAGCATGCACTCTTCGACGAGCTGCTCCGATTCACGCGGCGTCTTGGAGACCATGCCGAGAATCTTGTTGTCGGTCTCGCTGCAGAGCACCCGGACTTCGGGCAGGTCGAGGTCGATGAACCCCTCGGTCGCCTTGCGGTATTTGCGCATCAGGCGGGTCACGTCGAGCAGCAGCTTCAGCTCCGACTTGAGCCCGTCGGACCAGTCGGCGGGGGACTTGCCGTGGTCGAGGAACTCCTGCACTTCTTCGTAGTTGAGCCGGTGGTCGACCCGGATCACGGTATGGCAGCGGCGGAAGGAGACGACTTTCCCCGTCTCCTTCTCCACCGTCAGGAAAACCGTGTGGGCATGGGAATGCACCCCGGCCTGGAGACTGATTTTCGCCGTCAGCGATTTCGGCAGCATCGGCAGCGTCCGCCCCGGCAGATAACAGCTGAACGACCGTTTTTCGGCCTGCTTGTCGAACTTCGATTTCGGGACGATGAAGGCGGCCACGTCGGAAATATGGACGCCGATCACCACTTCGGAATCGTTCTTGCCCGGCGCGATCGAAAGCGCGTCGTCGAAGTCCTTGGCGTCGAAGGGGTCGATGGTGAGCGTGAGCGCCGACGTATGGTCTTCGCGGGTGATTTCGCGCGGTTCGATCAGCGCGGCCTCTCCGTCGTCCTCCGCCGAATAGGGCGAGGCGAGGTTGTATTCGGCCATGATCGCATCGAGGTCGGCGCCGATGACGCCGGCGCGCCCGAGCACCTTTTTGACGCTGCCGCGCCAGGCGCCGTCTTCGCGGCCGAGCAGCCGGATCTTGACCCAGTCGCCGCGTTTGGCGCCGTTCCGCGCACCGGAGAGCTCGATCTCATCGGGCATCCGCTTATTGAGCGGGCGGACACGGTGCCCGGCGAGGAGTTCGCCGACCAGCTCTTCGCGTCCGCGGGTGATGACCTCGACCACCTTTCCGGCCGGACCCTTTTCGCGGTCGTCGGGGTGGGAGTCGCGCGGCGGGAGAATGGCGACCTTGACTTCGTCGCCGTCCATCGCGTCGCCGGTGAATTGCGGCGGAATGAACACGTCCTGCGGCTTTTCGCCGTTCTCATCTTCCGGGAGCGTCACGAATCCGAATCCGGATTGGGTGATCGCAATTTTGCCCACCACGGTTTCCGTCCGCCGTTCGTGGCGCAGTTTCACATGCTCCGCAATGCGGCGGAGTCGTTTCTTCTTGTCTTTCTTCATGCAGTACCTCGTTATTCCGGGATCTCAGTCATGCCGGCTTCAAGTTCAACATACCACCGCAATGCGAAAAGTGCAAAAGGAATTTGCAAAAATCCGGAAGCCCGTGCATATTAATAGACCGGCCCGCCGATTCGGGTGGACCGTTTCCGAGAGGAGGTTCCCATGAATCCGAATGAAAAAATCACCGTCGCCACCTTCCGCAAACGCAAGGCCGCCGGCGAAAAAATCTCGATGATCACCGTCTACGACGCTCCGAGCGCCGCAATCTGCCACTCCGCCGGAGTCGACGCGCTGCTGGTGGGCGACTCGCTGGCCATGACCGTTCTCGGCTACAAGAACACGCTCCCCTTCACCATGGAGGAGGCGCTTCACCATACCAGAGCGGTCCGGCGCGGCGCGCCGGATGCGTTCGTCATCTTCGACATGCCGTTCATGAGCTACCAGACCTGCGACGAAGAGGCGCTCCGCAACGCCGGACGCGCCATCAAGGAAGCAGGAGCCGACGCGGTCAAGCTCGAAGGCGGCGCGGCGGTTTCTCCGCTCATCGAAAAGCTGGTCGGCTGCGGCATTCCGGTGCTCGCCCACATCGGGCTCCTGCCCCAGCATATCATGACTGCGGGCGGCTACCGCAAAACCGGCAAGACGCCGGAAGACGCGGAGCGGCTGCTGGCCGACGCGAAGAAGGTCGAAGAGGCGGGCGCGTTCGCCACGGTGCTCGAATGCATGCCGGACGAAGTCGGTAAAATGCTCTCCGAAAACATCGGAATCCCCACCATCGGCATCGGCGCCGGGCCCGACTGCGACGGACAGGTGCAGGTGCTCAACGACCTGCTCGGACTCTTCGAGGAGTTCACCCCGAAGCACGCGCGGAAATACGCCGAGTTCGGCCGCATCTTCCGCGAGGCGGTGACCGCCTACGCCGACGACGTGAAGACCGGCAAGTTCCGCTGAGCAAAGGCGCTACGACGTTCCGATATTGCAGAACGACAGCGGTAGGAACAGCGCTTTCAAGGTGAACTTGAACGGGGCAAGCACGCCGGTGAACATATTATGCACCCCGTTGCCGAGCTGCCCGAACGGAATGCCGGCGGTGGCCTGAATCGCTCCCAGCGGAAGCCGGAAGATATCGAGCAGGTCACCGCCCATCGAAAGCATCTGCTGCCCCCCGCTGTACAGCCCGCGCAACACATAGGGAGCGGCGCGCTGCGCCACTTTGATGGCGATCGGCGTCAGGATGGCGATCGTCACCGGGTCCATCGCCTTCGCCTCCTGCACGAGCGGCGGCGCGGCGAAACTCAATACCAGAATCAGAATCAGAAATCCCCGTTTCATCGAATTCATATCCCCCTAGTGGAACATCCATTCCATATACTGCACAATATCATTCTGCGGTCCGCTGCTGTTGAACCCGGTCCAGGTGAAGGTCAATTTTCCCGAAGGACGGCGGGGCGACGGAATTTCGAGCGCCGAAACGTCCCCCTCCCCCGCGTCGGCGGTGGCAATGGTATCCGGCAGCTGCGTCGTCCGCGGCCCGACGGTGACGGTGTAAACGCCGCTCTCCTCCCACGACAGGTTGCCGAGACGCGGAATGAGCAGCGTATCGAGCTGGTCGGAGAGCAGCGTCCGCTCCCGGCGATAAACGTCCAGCGCAGCAAGCACCTGGTCGATCTCTTCGTCCTCGAGGTCCGGGCAGTAGGTTTTCAGGATCAGGCGGTCGGCGGTGAAGATGCTCGGCGTACCGCTTGAAATCTCCATATTTTCCGGCGGAACCAGCCGGATCGTACTCAGCCGCCCGTCCTTGTCGGCGGGGAACAGCCCGGTCACGCCCGGAATCCAGCCGAGTTCCTCGCGGAACTGGATCGCCGCGTTGCGCGGCAGCGGCGACATGCCGAGCGACTCGAAGTCGGCCTCCTCGTAACCGCCGGTGTTGCTGACGGTGTCGTCTTCGTCGGTGTAATCGGTGATTCCGGCAATCAGCTGCTCGATGGTCTCGGCCAACTCGGTATTGAGCGGATCGGCGCTCGCAATCCGGTTGAGCACCCGATTGGCCCCAGAACCGAGGGCAAAACCGCTGCGGGCGTCGGTGATGGAGAATTCGACCGGCGTCCCGTAATAGTCCATCACATGGATGACGCCGTCCGCGAAAAAGCGGTCGGTATCGTAGTCGCTGTACGCGGTCTGGCCGAGTTCCACGGTCGAATAGAGCGTGCGGTCGGCGGCCATCAGGTACTGAATCCGGGTCGCCGCGCCCTCGTTGACGTACATCGATTTCTGGAGCGACAGGTGCGCCGCCATGGTGAAGGTGTTGTACTTCGACATCGCCAGCACGGCGGAGGCCAGCAGCCCGGCCATGAATATCAGGCAGAGCACCGCGATCAGCGCGGAACCCGATTCCGATTTGCGATTGTGCCGTCTCGCATTCATGGATTATTCCTCCGTCTCGGTCCGGACGCCTAAGGTGCTGTTCGAGCTCGAACCCGCGGTGCGGCGCAGCCACTGCTCGCTGGTTCCGTCCGCCCATTCGACGGTCATTTGGATGGCGAGCGGGAGGTTGTCGTGATCGTCTTCGTCCCAGGTCTCCTCTTCCTCGATCTCGTCGTCCACCATGTCGTAATAGAGGAAGCGGACGGAGCGGACGTTCTTCGCCAGCACCTCGCGGTTGTACTCCTGCTTGCCATCCTCGAGCCAGGGCAGCCGCGGATAGCTCGAATATTCAGCGACCAATTCATCGTTTTCCACCTTGAGCCGGATGAAGAGGAACGCGCCGCGGTCGTTGCCGTAGGTGCGCCGCAACGCGGTGAAGTGGAGCGAATCGGCCTCCCCTTCGAACACGTAACGGGATTCGTTCGTATCCTCGTCCACCCATTTGAACGGAATCAGATTGCGGACGTTGCCGTCCATCACCCGGTCGATCGCCTGGTACGACTTCAGCCGCTCGGTGGTCTTCACCGAACGGCGATAGCTGTTGTAAAAGGTGGCCGACGCGGTGCCGACAATCAGGGCGACCACCACGAGAAGCCCCATGGCGATGGCCATTTCGACCAGCGTGAAGCGGTATTTAATTGTTTGCGGTCGTCTCACTTGTGATACTCGCATCATAATTGAACCGGTCTACGGTGACGGAATCGACGGTCTTCTGATCCTTGCTCCGGATCAAGTCGACCTGGCACGCCCGCAGCGGAAGCTGCCCGACGATATCGGAATAACCTTCCGGCAGGTTCTCCGCATCGCGGAAGGTGCACTGGGTCGAATAATCTTTGTACGGAAAGACCGAGAGCGGAGGCGTTTCCGGGTCTTCCCCCTTCTGCAGCAGATAGTATTCCGCCGCCTGCATGAGCATATGGGTCTCGCGCCATTTTTCCTCGACGCGGGCGATCCGCTGCTGCGACGAAATCAGCATCTGGAGCAGCCCGGCGAGAGAAAGCGCCAGAATTCCGAGCGCAACGGCAACTTCGATCAGGGTAAAACTGTATTTCTTCAATCCTCCACCTCCTCTTCGTTGACCAGCAAGAGCCCGGTGAGCGGAGAAACCATGAACCGGCGCTGGGACTTGCGGTAACGCAGGATGAATTCCCGGGCGGCGTTCGCACTGCCGTCGGAGAAGAAGCGGAAGATCTCCACGGTGCCGCGTTCACTTGCTTCGGCTTCACCGAGTTCGGAATCCAGCTCGAAGTCCTCCGGCAATTCCCAGACCGCGGTCACCGGGGAGTCGTCGTCGATCGCCGCATTCGGATCTTCGGCCACAAAGTGCCGCTTCGCCGGATCGAAGGCGACCACCCGGTCGGAACCGTTCTCCATCGCGGCGTAACGCACCCGGGCACAGAACGCGTGAAACGAGAGCGAAGCGTTTTCAACCTTGCGGGTCGGAGATTCGCCGCGGAAAGTCGATACCGCCAGAGTGGTGGTGATCGCTATGATCGCCATCACCACCATCAGCTCCAGCAGGGTGAACGGCTTTCCGCGCATGTACTTACTGGTTCTCCACGTAGTTGGTGATGTCGGCGTTTTCGCCGGTTCCGCCCGGCTGGCCGTCGGCGCCGTAGCTGACCAGGTCGAAATCATTGCTGTGCTCGCCGGGAATGGTATAGATGTACTGATTGCCCCACGGGTCCTTGGGGACCGCCGGCTTGATGTAGGGGCCGTCCCACTTCTCGCTCTGGTCGGTATTCTCGACCAGGCCGTTGAGGGTCTCGGGGTAGCTGCCGACGTCGAGCTTATACCCGGTCACGGCGTCTTCCAAGAGCTTAATCTGGGTGGTGGCGGCGCCGACGTTGGCCTTCTTCACATAGTTGAGGTAGATCGGCGTGGCGATCGAGGCGAGCGTAACCAGAATGATGATCACGACGACGACTTCGATCAGGGTGAAATTGCTTCTTTTCCAATTGCGTTTTTTCATATCGACGGCCCTCCCTGGCTGATTGAGTTGATTTCCATCATGGCGATGAAGATCGAGACGACCACCACCAGCACGATCCCGGCGAGGAAAATAATCACCGCCGGTTCGAACAGACTGAGCAGCCGCTTGATCTTCAGTTTCGTATCATTTTCAAGATGCGTGGCGATTTTCAACAGCATTTCGCCCACCGTGCCGGACTCCTCGCCCACCCGGAGCATCGGCACCATGCTAGGCGGAATGAAACGGTTCCCCGTCAGCGCCGCCGAAAGTTTGTCGCCGCCCTTGAGCTTGCGGTCGATGTCGGAGAATCCGGCCGCCACCACCGGGTTGGCGATGATCCGCCCCGAAATGCGCACCGTCCGGATGATCTCCACATGGTTGGTGATCAAAATCGCCAGCGTCCGGATGTACTTGCACATTTCAAGATCGGTCACAATCCGCCCGAAGAGCGGCAGCTTGAGCACCAGGCGCGAGACGGCGAGCTTGAGTTCGCGTTCCCCCATGAATTTCTTGAGCAGCAGCCAGCCGCCGACCACCCCGAGCGGAACCATCCACCAGGCGTAGGAAAAGAATGCGCTCATCGTCAGCAGAAACTCCATCGACGGCGGCATCTCGCGCCCCATGTCGACGAAAATCTTGGCGAACCGGGGAACGAACACCGTGAACAGCACCACGGTGACGATGATGGTCACCGTGAGAATCGCCAGCGGGTAGATCGAACTCGACACGATGAAATCCTTCAACTCCTTGCTTTCGCCCATGAACTTGTGCAGCTCGTCCACGACTTCCGGCAGGCAGCCGGTCTCCTCGCCGGACTCGATCAGATTGGCGTAATACCCCGGAAACAGCGTGCCGTGGCCGCGGGTCAGCTCCGAAAATTTCTTGCCTTCGTGCAGCCCCTGCCGCAGCGAGTTGACGAAATCGCGCTGCTCCGCCTCGGCGGAACTGTCGGCGATGATCGCCAGCGCCCGCTCCAGCGGGATGTGCGAATCCAAGAGCGGCGCAAGCTGACGGGTGAACTCGTACGTGTTGATCCTGCTCCGGTGGAACGTGAAGCCGTGGCCCGACACGTTCGCTTCGCCGCAGTAACGGATCGGCACGATCTTCCGGCTGCGCAGCTTCGACAGCGCCTCGGCGACGCTGTCGGCTTCGATCAGCATCTCCAGAGGCGCTTCGCCTTTCGCCGCCGCAAGATATTTGTAGAGTCCCATCGTTTACAGCTCCGCAGTGGACCGGTTGAGTTCCTCGAGCGTGGTCACGCCGGCTTTGACCTTCGCCATGCCGTCGTCCTGGAGCGTAACCATGCCCTCTTTGACCGCGATCGCTTCGAGTTCGGAACTCGAAGCGCTGCGGTTGATCGCCGTGCGCAACTCTTCGCTCACGGTCAGCAGTTCGAAAATGCCGCAGCGGCCCTTGTAGCCGGAGCCGTTGCATTTGCGGCACTTGTTCCCGGCGGCGTCGGTGGTCTTGCCGTGGCAGACCGGGCAGATCTTGCGGACCAGCCGCTGCGAAAGCACGCCGAACAGCGCCGAGGAAACCAGAAAGTTCTCCACCCCCATGTCGAGCAGACGAGTCACCGCGCCGACCGCGTCGTTGGTGTGCAGCGTCGACAACACCAGGTGACCGGTGAGTGCCGCGTTGATCGCAATGTCGGCGGTTTCGCGGTCGCGGATTTCGCCGACCAGAATGATGTCGGGGTCCTGGCGGACGATGCTGCGCAGCCCGGTGGCGAAGGTCACGCCGATCTTGGCGTTGACCTGCATCTGGCAGAGCCCGGCCATCTTGTATTCGACCGGGTCTTCGACGGTGATGATCTTCTTCTTGTTATCGTTCAGATGGTTGATCACGCTGTACAGCGTCGTCGTCTTGCCGCTGCCGGTCGGCCCCACCACCAGGATGATGCCGTGCGGAATGCGGATCAGTTTGCGGAACTGCTCGAGGTGGGTCGGCGACATGCCGAGAATCCCGAGGTCGAACGAAATCGCCTCCTGGTTGAGCAGACGCAATACGATGCTCTCGCCGGTGAGGATCGGAATGGTCGAAATACGCATGTCCAGCTCCTGCCGCCCGAGCTGGATGTTGGTGCGGCCGTCCTGCGGCAGGCGGCTCTCCGCAATATTGAGCCCGCCCAGGAGCTTGATGCGCGAGGCGATGGCCGGAAACTGCGAGAGCGGCGCGCTGATGATTTCAGTCAGAACGCCGTCCACCCGGCAGCGGACCGCGACGCTCTCCTCGCCCGGCTCGATGTGAATGTCCGACGCGCCGAGCTCGATCGCCCGGGTGAAGATGTCGTTGACCAGCCGGACGATCCGCGCCTCGCCCGCCATCGAGCGCAGCATGTTTTCGTCTTCGACCTCGGCCATCTCCTCCTCTTCCCCGGCGCTCTGGAGTTTGCTGGTCAGCCGTTCGAGGAAGGTGCGCCGCACAAAGCGGAAACGCGCGCCGGTCTTCCAGGTGCGCCGCACGAAGAAGCTCAACTGTTCGAGATCGTAGGGATCGATCACGAGGAAGGTGATCGCATCGGCGTCCCATTCGGCGGGCAGACAGCTGTTGGCGTTGAAGAATTCATAGGGCGCGTCCGGAAACGGCTCCGGCGTCTTGAACTCCTCCTCATCGACCGGTTCGGTTTCGCAGGCATTGGAGTAGAGCGCGCAAAGCTGCGCCTCGGAGAGCACGCCGGACTGAACCAGCGCCCGGTCGGCGGTGCGCGCCTCTTCGCGGGCGGGAGCGGCCGGGTACTCCGGGCTCTTCTCCGCCAGCAACTCCCGCAGGCGCTTCCGGGCCGCCGCGAAATCGTATGTTCCGGTGCCGTTGCTCATTTCCAGAACTCCGAGCTGTCGATCTTGGTGGCTCCCTTGCGCGGCTTGGCCTTGTCGCCGAGCGTTTCGCTGAACTGATTGAGGCTGTTGAGCGCTTCATTGTAACGCTTGATAAGCTCTTCGACGCGGCTCTTCTCGTCCACAATATAACCGGTGACGAGGACCAGGAGTTCGGTACGCTCGACCGAGGCATTGGTGTTGCCCAGCAACCGGCGCAGGAACGGAATGTCGTTGACGAACGGAATCGACTGGAGGTCGTCTTTGCGCGTCTCCTGGATCAGTCCGCCGATCACCATGGTCTGGCCGTTGGCGACGGTCATCGAGGTCTCGATCTGCCGGATGGTGATCTCCGGCGAATCGATCGTCGTGCTGGTCGTGTTGGTCACCGCGTTCGACAGTTCCTGAGTGATTTCCAGGGCGATCAGGTCGGTGCTGGTGATCTGCGGCGTCAGCGTGAGGATGATGCCGGTGTCCTTATAGGTGTAGGTCTGGGTCACGTCGCCGCCCGACGAGGAGTTGGTCACGCCGCCGGTGATGATCGGCACCTGCTTGCCGACCTGAATCCTCGCCTCGGTGTTGCTGGAGACCAGCAGCTGCGGGCTGGAGACGACCTTGACCGCGTTATTCCCCGCCAGCGCCCGGATATAGCCGAACTTGTTCTCCGGATTGTTCGGGTCGCTCAACAGGTAGGTGAATCCTTCCTGCTTCGTATCGCTATAGGGGGTCAGGTCGCTGTAGCTGGTCCCGAGCAGGGAATTGAGCCCGCTGCCGCTGCCCTGGGCGGACATTTCGATTCCGAACTTGGTCGAATCGGTCAGCGTCACTTCGATCACCAGCACCTGGAGCAGCACCTGCGCCGGGACCACATCAAGCCGGTCAAGCAGCGCCTTGATGCTGGCGTAAGTACGCGGCGTCGTCCGGATCACCAGGCGGTTCAGCACGCCGTCGGCGAACACGCGGACCGAGGTGTCGAACAGACTCGAACTCTGGTCGGTCTGCGTACTGCTGGTGACCGTCGAACCGGTTGTGTTGTTCCGGTTGTTCTGACTCTGGGTGGTGGAGTTGCGCGTGGTCGGCGAGCTGATCGTGTCGGTGCGGCTGTTGCCGGTCGAGGTGTCGATGGTCAGGCTCGCCCCCTGCGTATTGTAGATCATCGAAAGCGCCTGGGCCAGCTGCGACGCCTTGTTATGGCTCACCTTGTAGACGAAAACCCGTTCCTGATCGATCGAATCGGCGCTGTCGAAAATATCGATCCACTTGCGGATTTCGGCGATGGCGTCCTGCGTCGCGGCCGAAATCACGATCATCTGGAGCCGATCAATGCCGACCAGCTGGACCGCTCCGGGAACTTCGACCTTGTCGGTGGTCTTGGTCACCGTGAAACCGAGGACGGGCAGAACGGTCTGGAGCTCTTCCACCACCTTGGTCGGCAGAATGTTGCGGCAAGGCACCGCGGCGCGGGGCCAGTTGTTGCGGGCGCTCTGGTCGATCGCTTCGAGCACCTGCTGGAGCTTGGCGATGTTGGCCGCTTCGTCACAGATCAGGACCGCATTGGGCCGGGTCAGTTCGACGCAGACGCCGCCGGTGCCGAGAAACGGCTTGATCTGAGTCACGATATCCTTGGCGGTGGAATTCTTGAGCGGATAATAGAGAATGCCGTTGCCGACTTTGGAGCCGGGCTGCTGGGCGAGCTTGGGCAGCGCCATGATCCGCAGCAGCGAATCTTCGACCTTCACTCCGGCGCCGGCGAGATAGAGCATCCGGTCGAAGGTGTTCCAGAGTTCCCGGCGGGTCATCTTCGAGTTGAGGTTGAGCGTGACGACGCTTTTGAGGTCGCTGTCGGCGACGAAATTGAAGCCGAGCACGTCGGCGAAGGCGGGCAGCACGTCGAGCAGCGGCGCGCTGTTGAACACCAGCGAAACGTCCAGCTCCTCATCGCCGTTCAACAGCACGAAATCGTCGTAGAAACGGGGGGTATCCTTGACCGTCGGGGTTTCCGCACCGGCCTTGGCGCCCGCCGCGGGCTTCCCGGAAGAGTTGAGCGAGTCGTATTTGCCGGGGCCGTCCCCGGCGGCAACGCCGTCCTTCGGCAAGACCTGTTCCTGTTCGATGGATTCCGCGGTTGACGTTCTCTTCAACTCGGGCCGCTGCTCCTCTTTCAGAAATTCGAACCGGTCGGTTTTCTTTTCCGTTTTCTCCTCCGGCTCTTCATCCGGACGGAAGATCGAACAGGAAGAAAGCAGCAGCATGGAAAACGCGAGCGTTGAGCTCGTCACCAGACGCGGCGGAAACAGGAACATCTTGTTATTTTTCATTTTCAAACTTCACCAATTCTATCGTTATATGAATTTCGAATCCATTCGTCACATACCGGGCGGCGGACCGCCGGGGCCGCCTCCGCCTCCGCCGCCGCTGCGGCTGTTCCCGGAGGAACTGCCGCCGCGGTTTCCGCTCTGGTTCTGATTCTGGTTGCGCGATGAATCGCGCATCATCCGCATCATCTGGAAGTTCTGCATCATCTGCATCTGCTGCATCTGCTGCATCTGCTGCATGAAACCGTTGCGCTGGTTATTGCCGTTGGTGGTCGTCGCGGCCTTCGTCTGATTCTTCGAGGGGTCCTGAAGTTCCAGCTCCATCTTATCGCTGCCGCGGGTGAGGGTCGCGGTAGTGCGGGTGACTTCGGTCAGCGTATAGCCGTTGCTCAGGGTCTCGCCGACCCGGACATACTGTTTGACCGAGACCGCGGGAGTGGTCGACGCGGAATCGCTGCCGGTGCCGGACGTGCTTCCGCTGTTCCGGTTCCACATGCCGGAGAAGCGGGAACGCCCCGAACTCTGCCGCGAGGAAGACGAAGAAGACGAGGAACGCCGGGAACTGCCGTTGCCGCTCTGCTGTCCCTGCATGTCGGGCGGTCCGCCGCCCTCTCCGCCGGGGCCGCCCATCATGCCCCCCATCATGCCGCCCATCATCATATTGCGGATGTTGTTGCGGTCGGCTGTCGAAGTTTTCTGCAGAATGATCGCGCCCTTCCAGGTTCCGATCTCAAAGGTTCCGACCAGCGTCAGCTCGACCCGGGAAGAACGGCCGCGCCCGAACACGGCGTTCGGACAGCGGTCGGGGTTGAAAATATTGTTGTCGATGATCGTCGCCAGCAGGGAATCGACCGATTCCGCCTGCGTTTTTTTCACCGCGGCTCCGGCGGTTGCGGCGGTCTTCTTACCGGGGTCGCTCTTCTTGACCGAAAACTCCTCCTTGCCGGAAGACCCTGTCGAAAAACGGCTTCCGACGGAAGCCAGCAGCCAGAGAGCCAGCAGCAGATTGACCGCAACGAGTACGAATTTCATTTTTTGCCTCCGTTGTGCTCCGCCGCGCCCCCGTCGAATCCGATGACCCGGATTGCGCCATTGAAGGTGAGACTCTGCGTGGTTGTCGCAGTTGTGGTCGTGGTCGTGTCGGGCCGGCCGCGCACCGGCTCCGGACGCATATCCAGCCGACGCCAGGAGAGCACGGGGGTGATCTTCTGGATTTTGGCCAGGAACGCGGTGATCGCCTCCAGGGTACCGGAGGTGGAGAGGTCGATCTCCGCATAATAAAGATCGTTGTTGATCCGGGTGGTGCGCACCGAGCCGAGACTGCTCAATTTAAGCTCCACCTCGCGCGCCGCCTGCTGGATTTTGTTGCGCAGTTCGGTATCGACGACGCCGTCGCGCTCTTCATGCCAGTAGCCGTCGAGCTGTTTCTGATACCGGGCCTTGAGGTCGTCGAATTCCTTCGCCTTGGCCTGCACCGTGGCGTTCAGCCGCCGCAGCTCTTTCACTTCGCGTTCGGTGCGGTCGATCTGCCCGGCACCGGGCAAAAGCCCGGCCAGGGAACCGGCGAACTGCCACAAAAGAACAACCCAGACGAGAGCGAGCCCGCCCAGGGCGAGAATCAGTTTGCCGCGGCTGGTCTTGGCGAATTCTTTGAATTTGACATTCATTTCGAAGTCTCCCCGGCCGCCGGTACAAGTTTAAGCGTAATCATGGTGACGGTATCGCCCATGCGCCGCTGCTGAAGCTGACTGATCTTCCAGTAAGGGAGCCGCCGCAGCAGGCTCGGCAAATCGAGGTTTTCCGCCTCGCTCTGGAGCATGAGGTCGAGGCTCGACTCGCTCCAGCGCAGACTGGAAACCATGACGTTGGAGGGCAGGATCGAAGTCAGCGCCGCCAGTTTTGCCAGCACATCGTTCTCTCCGGCGCTGAGGCCGACCACCCTGGCCAGTTCCCGCTGCTCCTTTTCCTGGGTGCGAACGCGACGGCTGAGCGATGCGTTTTCGGTTTTGAGGCGGTCGCGCTCGGCGGCGACCCGGCTGTACGCGTGAAAATTGTCACTCCACGCCCCGGCCGCCGACCAGAGATAGTTGACGGCCAGCAGCAGCGCCAGGAGCACGGTGACCCGCAGCTGATTGCGGAGACGGCGCGGCCTCAGTTCCGAGGGCAGCAATGTCAGCGCCTTCTCCTGCTGCCGAAATGTCGGGGATACGACAAGCCGGGCGGCCAGCAGGCACTCGAAGAAGTCCTCGGCCCGAAAGCCGCCCTCCACCGGAAATTTGAATTCAGCTTCGAAGAGCTTCAGCCAGGGGCCGGGCTCCGTAGCGGCCGGCAGCGGCCGCCATTCGCCGTCGGCGAATCCGAAATCCGGATCGAGCCGCGGCAGATCGACCGCCGGGTCTCCGTCGCAGACCGCGAGCAGCGGATAGAGAAATTCATCGGCCTTGCCGCCCGCCTGGGTCAGCATCGCCGCCAGGTGTTCGAGGGACGCGCCCGGAACCGTATAGACGTTGACCGGAACATTGCCCTCGGCATCGGGTTCTCCGGCGAAAAACTGGAAACGGCACGCCTCGGGCACGACCGGAATCCGCTGCGGAAGCTCAAGCTCGAGCGCTTCCCGCCGCGTCCGGGGCGGCAATTCGATGGAGCGGAACCGGAAGAAGATGCCGCCGGAGAGCGCGCCGGTCAGATAGAGCGGACAATCCCTGCCCCGCCCAAGCTGCCGGAATACATGTTTCCATGCCTGCGCCGGATCGTTCGGATCGATGGTTTCGATCGTGCCGCGTTCGACCGCATACTGTGCGCCCCGGCGCCGGAACAGGCAACCGCGCACAGAATCAGGATCGAACGCCAGCACGGCGAATTCCCGAATGTGACTGCTCTTCTTCCTGGTCATGGTGTTCGGAGACTTTCCGGTTTACTGCTGCGGTTCGGGAGTTTTCTCGGCTTCAAGCTTGGCGGACAACTCCTGGATCTTCGCACGGGCCGCTTCCGGATCGGTCTTGCGCAGCTCTTCGATCGCGGCCATTTCCTTCGGGAATTTGCGGCGGAGTTCACGGAGCTGCTGCATCGGGTTCATGCGCGGCGCAGTCGTCGCCTGTTCGCCGTCTTCGCGTCCGCCGGGGCCGCCAGGTCCCATTCCGGGGCCGCCGCCCATGCCGCCGGGACGCCCGAAGGAGAGCTGAATTCCGGCCTTTTCCGCCAGTTCACGCATCTTGCGCATGGCGCCCATGCGGTCGGTCTTGCGCAGCTCTTCGATCTCGGCCATTTCCTTGGGATATTTCTCCTTCAGCTCGGCCAGCTGCTCGGCATACGTCTTGGGAATTTCGACGCCGGCCTTTTTGGCCAGCTCTTTGAGTTTCGTGTCGGCTTCGGCACGCAGTTTTTCAATCGCGGCATACTCTTCGGGGAATTTCGCCTTGATCAGCGCTTCGGCTTCGGCGCGCGGGTCGCGGCGGTCCATGCCGCGGTCGCCGCCGCGTCCCTGCCGTCCGTTCCGGCGGCCGCCGTTGGCGTCCGCCTGCGGAGAATTCTGGTTCGTGTTGTCGGCGGCGGGAGTGTCGTCCGCCGCGATCGCGGAGAAAAGAGTCAGGGTCGAGACGAGGGCTCCTGCCAGAAGGGCGGTCTTTTTCATTTTCAGCTCCTTAGTGATTCTTGTTTTCCGTCCCGTTTGAACAGCAGACCGCAAAAATCGCGGTTGCACCCGAGTTAACGAAGCAAAAATGGCCCTTATTGTGCCTTATCGCGTAAAATACGCCGATTTCCGGAAAAATTCAAGGCGCTTTTCGTCCGGTCTTTTCCGCATTCTTCGCAGGCAAGTTCGGAATCGTCTCCTTTTTTTCGTGATTCATCCCCCTCCCCGACGGAACATTCCCGGAGTATACTATATCGCAAAGCAAATCCACAACCATGGGAGCCTGTTGAAAATGAAACCGTTCTCACCGATCGACCCCACCGCCGTGAAGCTGAGCGACCCGGTATTCGCGGAGCGGATTTCCGCCTGCCGAAGCGCGACGATTCCGTCCTCAATCGAAAAGTGCCGGGAAACCGGACGGATCGATGCCTTCCGCCTCGAATGGAAGCCGGGCATGCCGAATATGCCGCACATTTTCTGGGATTCCGATTTCGCCAAGGTGCTCGAAGGCATGGCGCTCATGCTCGCCCAGAATCCGGCAGACAAAGCGCTGGCCGAGGAACTCGAAGGTTACGTCGACCTGGTGGTCTCCGCCCAGCAGCCGGACGGTTATCTCAACACCCATTTCACCGTGGTCGAGCCGGAAAACCGCTGGAAAAACGTCTTCGACTGGCATGAACTCTACTGCGCCGGTCACCTGACCGAAGCCGCCGTCGCCCATTTCCGCGCCACCGGCAGCCGCAAGTTCCTCGACTGTCTCTGCCGCTATGCCGACTACATCGCCACCGTGTTCGGAACGGAACCCGACAAGAAGCACGGCTACCCCGGCCACGAGG
>CAYSZM010000012.1:0-53376 GCA_964435365.1 uncultured Victivallis sp.
TCTTCCCGCTTTTTTGCGGGAAGACGGCACTCCTTCCGCCTGTTTTTGCAGGAGGTGGGTATGCGAGGCGCAAGACCGTTGCAAGGGATGGTTGGTAGGTCTGCTCATGTGGAGATCTTTACGGGGGCTTGGCAGGCCATTTAGTATGACCGATAGGCCCTCGCGGGAGATTCCCGGCGGCCTGGCGCGAGTTTTCTTGTGTGGGTCATGCCCGGCGTGCGGCCCGGAGCTCGTGCTCGGCTGACGCCTTGCCCTGCCAAAACGCCGGAGGAAGTGGTATTTTGCCTTGAATTACCCACTCAAGTCCCCGGTCGGAGCGTCAATGCGCAGTACCTTACTCGCAGGCACGAGTACGGCGAAGCCGCACGGAATGCCGGAGAGCGGGGCCCTCGAAAAGTACCCGAAGCCCGCCGCAGGCGGGACCCGAGGCCCGTGGCCGAAGGGTGGCAACTTTTTGGGGAGAGGCACCCTGCCGGTCGGGAGGAGGTTTGGAGGAGGGCGAAACGCCTCCTCCAAGTCCCCCGACCCGGTAAGGGAGATGAAGAGATTATTTTTGTTCCTGGATGAACTGCTCGGGTTTCGGCGGAACGTAGCCGTGATCGGAACCCTGCACCCAGATGATTTTCTTCGGGGCGGTGATGCTGTTGTAGAGCACCGCGAGTCCGGTGGGCGGACAGGTGTAGTCGCCCAGTCCGGCGCGGGTGATCACCACCGGGCACTTGATCCGCTTCGCATGGTTGACCGCGTCGTAGTAGCCGAGCTCCTTGACCCAGGGGATGTACCAGCCTTGGTAGAGGACGTTCCCCGCGATATTGCAGCACCAGGTGATTCCGGATTCGTCGCGGGTCACATCGGGATCGAGCGCCGCCGCCCAGATCGTCTGGAGTCCGCCCTGGCTGCCGCCGCTGGCGATCAGGTCCTTGCCGTTCCATTGCGGGAGCGTCTTGATGAATTCCAGCGAGCGCATCAGGCGAAGCGCCATGCCGTTGAAGTAGGCCTCTTCCGGATTCGCATTCTGCTTCGGGTCGAACGCGTATCCCATTCCGTTGGATTTGATCGACTCGGCGAAATCCTTGTAATATGCGTCGTCCTTGCCGAGGTCGTAACCGTGGGCGTTGACGCTGAACTGAATTTCGCTATTGCTGCCGCCGGGCATTCCCTGTTTGCTGACGCCGTAGCCATGATAGGAGACGCGGGCGGGCAGCGACTTGGGGGCGGCGTTTTCCGGGATGGTCAGGTACCCGGTCACCGGGCGGGGACCGGCGCAGTCGATGCTGACGGCGTAGATATCGATGCCGTTTTTCGTTGCGACCTTGTCCATCTTGTACTTGAGCGGAACCGCGGCGAGGCGCGCCTTCTGCTTCTGCCAGAACGCGTCGAAATCCTCCGGTTCGGGAGCCGTCTGGGCGATCTTGGCGAGATCGGCGCCGGCGCCGGCTTCCAGGGTGACGTCGCGTTTTTCGTCGCGTCCCCATCTCTTGATGGTCTTCTTCAGATTTTTGCCGTTCTTGTCGGTGATGAAGGCACGGATGCGGACGAAGCCGGGACGGTCGATCGATGTCTTGACGGTGACCGGACCGTCGGAGAGTTTCGCCTTGCCCTGATCCTTCTTCTCATCGTCCCCGGTGCGGGTCCAGACAATGTAGTAGTCGCCCGTCGGCTGCGGCTGGCCGCCGAGATCCGCCGTGATGGTGAAAGTCATCGGATCGCCGGCCTTGTATTCGATCGGACTGCGGTCGGTGGTTCCGATCAGCTGGACTTTTTCCCCGTTGAGACGGGTGACTTCATTGAGCTTGAAATTGTCGAACTTGCCG
The DNA here is from genome assembly GCA_964435365.1 of uncultured Victivallis sp. Taxonomy (GTDB): domain Bacteria; phylum Verrucomicrobiota; class Lentisphaeria; order Victivallales; family Victivallaceae; genus Victivallis. The sequence goes on from CAYSZM010000012.1 coordinate 1,815, forward strand.
ACGACGTAGAGTTCCGCGTCGGCGTAGGTCTGGCCGGATTTGGAGAAGGTCCAGTCGGGCTGCGCGCCGGAGCTGTTGCCGATGCCAAGGTCGCAATTTGCGTTTTGGTTCAGGTTGTTGAAAGCGAAAACGGTCTGCTTTTCGAGGTAGTTGTGGACCTGCATCGAGCCGTAGCCGCCGTCCTTGGCCACCCCGTCGCCGAAGTCGAACTTGTCATTTGTCGCGCCTGGAATGTTTTTCGCATTGCCCGGGCCGTAGTTGTTCCCCCAGAACTCGACGTTGCCTTTTTCAAAGGTGCCGGTTTTCAGCCCTTCGACGTTGCCGGCCACTTCCAGGTGATTGACGTAAAGTTGATAGATGTCCGAACCCGCGGAAGGAACGACCACCTGTCCCGCATTGGGGGCGAACGGGTCCATCGCGGTGAATACCCAGCTCTTCTTGCCGTCTTTTCCGGTGAGCTTGAGCAGATAGCCGACGCGCTTGAGATCACCGGAAATCCGGTCGGAATTGTCGACGGAATAACCGTCGGAATTCCATTTGAGGGGATTCAGCTTGGCGATCAGTTCATACCCTTTCGCGTCCGGAACCAGCTCCAGAAGCTCCGGCACTTCGGCCTGGAGCGTCAATGCTCCCAGCAGCGCCGCCGCCGTCATCCAGTGAAAACGTCTCATCGTTCCTCCTTGTGTTGTTTGCCAGGGAAAAGGTAAAATGAACCGATTAGGAAAATATAGTGATAACCCATCCCCCTGTCAAGCCTTTCCCGGGGCTGAAACAAAAAAAACGCCGCGGATTTCTCCGCGGCGTTCCTTTTTTCTCTTCGAAACGGGGTTATTCGCCCATTTCCTTGAGAGCGGCTTTGCGCGACAGGCTGATTTTGCCGTTCGACGGATCGATGTCGAGCACCTTCACCGAGACGTAATCGCCTTCGTTGCAGATGTCGCTCACTTTGTTGACCCGGTAGTCGGCCAGCGCCGAGATGTGCAGCAGCCCTTCGACGCCCGGCAGGATTTCGACGAACGCGCCGAAGTCGCGGACGGTCACCACCTTGCCGCGGTAGATCTTGCCGATTTCCGGTTCTGCGGTGCAGCCGGAGATGCGGAGCTTGGCCGCTTCGAGATGCTCCCGGTCCGGAGCCATGATCTTGACGGTGCCGTCGTCGTCGATGTCGATCGAGGTGCCGGTCTCTTCGGTGATCGAGCGGATGTTTTTTCCGCCGGGGCCGATGAGGGCGCCGATCTTCTCCGGATTGATCTTGACGATCTCAAGCCGCGGGGCGCGCGGGGAGATGTCTTCGCGCGGCGCGGCGATGCAGGCCTCCATCACGTCGAGGATCTTGAGGCGGGCGATGCGGTCGCGCTCCATGCCTTCGCAGAGGAGGTCGATCGGAATGCCCGGCAGCTTGAGGTCGAGCTGGAAGCCGGTGATGCCGTCACGGGTTCCGCAGACCTTGAAGTCCATGTCGCCGAAGTGGTCTTCCGCGCCGATGATGTCGGTGAGCAGCAGCCGTTCGCCGTTCTTGCCGGTGACGAGGCCGCAGCTGATTCCGGCGACCGGGGCGGTGATCGGCACGCCGGCGTCCATCAGCGCGAGGGTGGCGCCGCAGACCGACGCCATCGAGGTCGAACCGTTCGAGCTCATGATCTCCGAAACGCAGCGGACCACGTACGGGAAGTCGGCCGGAACCACCTTGGCCACCGAACGCTCGGCGAGGTTGCCGTGACCGATTTCACGGCGGCCGGGACCGGTGATCCGGCCCACTTCGCCGACGCTGAAGTTCGGGAAGTTGTAGTGCAGGTAGAAACGCTGCTTGATCGAACCCGCCTCGCTGGTGAGGTCGTCGGATTCCTGCGCGTCCTTCTCGTTGCCGAGGGTCGCGATGACCAGCGCCTGGGTCTCGCCGCGCGAGAAGAGCGCGCTGCCGTGGACCACCGGGAGAACGCCGACTTCCGCCGAAAGCGGACGGATGTCGGTGATCGAACGGCCGTCGGGCCGGAACTTCTTTTCGAGGATGACGTTGCGGGTGGTTTCGCAGATCAGATTGTCATACCCGATCGCGGTCATGAACCCGAACTCCATGTCGCTCATCGCGGCGAATTCCTCGCGGAGCGCGGCGCGCATTTCGACGCGGAGCGCATCCATCGCGACCATGCGGTCTTCCTTGCCCGGGATGGTGCAGACGCCTTCGATGCGGTCGGCGCAGAACTTCGCCATGGCGGAAGTCATTTCCTCGGGGACGAGGTAGAGCTTGTAATCCTTCTTGACGCGGCCGGCGCGCTTGGCCAGGTCGATCTGGGCTTCGCACTGCTTCTTGACCGCTTCGTTGGCGACGAGCATCGCTTCCTTCATCTGGGCCTCGGAGAGGAACTCGGCTTCGCCTTCGATCATGATGACCTGGTCGGGACGGCCGGCGTAGATGAGTTCGAGCTTGCTCTTCGTCATTTCGGCGCGGGTCGGGTTGACGACGTACTTGCCGTCGATGAGTCCGACGCGGACGGCGCCGATCGGGCCGTCGAACGGCAGGTCGGAGAGCATCAGCGAGAGCGAAGCGCCGACCATGGCGAGCACGTCGGGCTCGTTCACTCCGTCGGCGGAGAGCAGCGTGCAGCAGACCTGCACTTCATTGAAAAACCCTTCCGGGAAGAGCGGCCGGATCGGCCGGTCGATCATGCGGCAGGTGAGGATTTCCTTGGTGGAGGGGCGGCCTTCGCGCTTGATGTAGCCGCCGGGGAATTTGCCCGCGGCGGAGTACTTTTCGCGGTAATCGACCTGGAGCGGGAAGAAGTCGGTGCCTTCGCGCGGCGTGCCGGAGCAGGCGGCGGTAAGCACGATGGTGTCGCCGAGGCGGACGAGACAGGCGCCGTTGGCCAGTTTGGCGACTTTGCCGGTGGAGAGTTCCATCTCCCGTTCGCCGTCGAAGGCGAAAACGATTTTTTCTTCAGCCATGATTTGTTTTTATCCTTTTCTCATGTGGGCTGGACATTGAGGAAAGGGGTGCTCCGGTCCGTCCGGGCACTGTGGCCCTTCGACTCGCGGAATCCCGGTATCAGCCCCCGGGAGACGTTCTCCCGGATGCTGATAGCGACCGAATTCCACAAAATCAAGCCGATGCCGGAGACTCCTTTCCATACGATCGAAGATACTATACAGCCCATTCCGAAAAAAAACAAGCGGAATCCCCGATTTCAGCGGCGGATTTCTTGAAACCGGGAAATCCGGGGAGTATGTTATGCCCGGACTTTGCACGGGAAAAGGAATGCTGGAACAAATTCGACAACTGTATCGCCGCGCCGCCGGGCATCGGGGGCTTCGCCGTTACGGCGCGAACACCCTCTGGATGCTGGCGGAGAAAGGGTGCCGGCTCGTCTTCGGGTTCCTGGTCGGCGTTTACGTCGCCCGGCAGCTCGGCCCCGCGCAGTACGGTCTGCTCAATTACGCGATCAGCTTTGTCGCGCTGTTCTCCATCCTGGCGACATTGGGGATGGATGCGGTGGTCGTGCGCGAACTCGTCCGGCGGCCGGAGAAATCGGGTTCGATTCTCGGCAGTTCATTGGCGCTGAAGGCGGCCGGATTCGCCGTGATGGCGGCCGCGCTCGGAATTCTCCTCCTGGCGTCGCCGATGAATGCGCGGGAGAAGCTGTTGATGGCGGTGATTCTGGCCGGATACGGATTTCAGGTTTTTCAGGTTTTCGACTTCAGCTTTCAGTCGCGGGTGTTGAGCAAATACAGCGCGATGTCGCAGATCGCCGCTCTGGTGATCGCCTCCGGGTTCCGGCTCTGGTTCGCCTGGAAGGGCGCGCCGCTCTGGTGTTTCGCCGCCGCCGAATCGGGATACGTCGCGCTTTCGGTGTTCGGCTATGCGTTCTTTTACCGGAAATCGGGCGGCCGCATTCTGGATTGGCGGTTCGACTCCTGCGAAGCCGTTCATCTGTTGCGCGAGTCGCTGCCGCTGCTGCTGGCCGGAGCCGCCGGGCTGGTCTATCTCCGGATCGACCAGGTGATGGTTACTTTGATGCTCGGAGACGCCGCCAACGGCCAGTACGCCGTCGCGGTCCGGCTGGTGGAGGTGCTTTATCTTCTGCCGCTGGTGGTGGCCGATTCGTTTTTTCCGTCGCTGGTCGGAACCCGTTCGACTTCGCTGCTGCGCTATTACCGGCGGACGGAGCAGTTGATGCGTTTTCTCTTTTATTGCGCCCTGGCGACGCTGCTTCCGGTGGCTGTTTGCGGGTATTATCTCATTGCCCTGCTTTACGGCGAGGCCTATCGGGAGGCGGCCTGGCTGTTTGTGCTTTTTGCACTCAAGATCGTGTTCGTTTATCCGGGGCTGGTCTATGCGAAGTGGTATCTGGCGGAGGGAATGCAGAAGCTCACGCTGTTTGCTTCGGTCTGCGGCGCGGTTCTGAACATTTTTCTCAATCTGCTTTTGATCCGTTGCTGCGGATTGTCCGGGGCGGTTGTCGCCACGCTGATCACCACGGGGGCGATCTATCTGGTTTTTCCGGTTTTTTTTCGAAAAGGACGGTTCGGCATCCGGCTTTATCTGCGCTCGATGCTGCCGCTGTTTCAGAAGTTCTGACAGGAAGGGGATTCTATGTTTTATGGTGCAGGGAGAGCGTTGTGGGCTTTGTGGAAGGATGGTTACCTGCGGGAAGAAGGCTGGTTCCGGTCCTTCCGGGAACAGGAGTCGGTGGATGTCGCCGGGCGGCCGATTCCGTGGATGAACTACTGCACGGTGCAGTTTCTGCGGGAGCGGCTGAAGCCGGAGTTCCGGGTGTTTGAATTCGGCTCCGGAAACAGCACGCTGTTCTTTGCCTCCCGGTGTGCGGAAGTCGTCTCATTCGAATCGTCTTCCGAATGGTTCCGGCGGATGTCAAAGCGGATTCCTCCGAATGTCCGGCTGATGCTTCGTGAAACGGAAACATTCTACTGCAACGAAGAGGAGAACGGTTCGTTCGACCTGGTCGTCATCGACGCCATGGATCGCAACCGGCTGGTCGTTCCCGCGGTCAAACTCTGCCGCGAGGGGAGTGGCGTGATCGTCTGGGACGATACCGAACGGCCCGAATACGCGCCGGCCATCGCACAGCTTCTGGATTCCGGCTGGAAACGGCTCCGTTTCAGCGGAATCGGCCCGATTCAGAACAGCCGGAAGGAGACCAGCTTTTTCTATCGTCCCGGCAACTGTCTGGAGATTTGAATATGGAACCGGCTCCGATTGCTCTTTTCGTGTTCCGCCGTCCGGAGCATACCCGGCGGACACTGGAATTCCTGCGCCGCAACGAGGGGGCGGAGGCAAGTCCGCTCCATGTGTTCTGCGACGGTCCGCGCAACGGCGAAGACCTGTCCGCCGTGGAGGAGGTGCGCCGCATCGTCCGCGCCGCGGAAGGGTTTGCCTCATTGGAAATTCACGAGGCGGATGCCAACCGCGGACTGGCGGCGTCGGTGATCGCCGGAGTGAGCGAGATGATCCGCCGTTACGGCCGGGTGATCGTCCTCGAGGACGACATGGAGTGCGCCCCTTATTTCCTGCGGTTTATGAACGAGGGGCTCGAGCGCTTCCGCGACGATGAGCGGATCGCTGAGATCCACGGCTATACCGCGCCGATGCCGGAAACCGTCCCGGAATGCTTCCTGCGGCCCGGGGCGGACTGCTGGGGCTGGGCGACCTGGGAACGGGGGTGGAAGCTGTTCAACCCCGATCCCGTGGCTCTGCTGGAAGAGTTGAACGCGCGCGGCCTGGTTCGCGATTTCGACCGGGACGGCGTGTTCCCGTGGTACCGGATGCTGGAGGACCAGGCGGCCGGGAAGGTGGATTCCTGGGCGATTCGCTGGCACGCTTCGGTGTTTCTGGCCGGGAAGTTCATGCTTCAGAGCGGCCGGCCGCTGGTCCGCAATATCGGCGGGGACGGCAGCGGCACGCACGGCGCCGATGCCGACGGCGAGAAGGTGCCGCTCTGGGGGCGGCCGGTGACGATCGGCGAAACTCCGCCGGCGGAGTCGGAAACGGTGCAGCTCCTTTACCGGGAATCCATGCGGCAGTGGAAAATTCCGCTGTGGAAGCGGATTTCGGGAAAAATCTGCCGCATCCTGCATTGTTTCCATTGCGGCTGATTGTAAATCGGTGCGGCAGCGGATATATTGTAAAAAAATATGGTAAGTCTGTTCACCGGGAGACGGAATGACGATATTCGATCAAATCCTGCGCCACGAGATGTTTGAGGCCGCACCTCCGGTTCTCGTCGACGTCGGCGCGGCGACCGAACTGTGCGGAAAGTGGCGCGAAATCGGCAAATACAGCATCTGCGTGGCGTTCGATCCGGATCTGCGCCAGATGGACTATATCGAGAAAGAGGATTCCCGCTTCCGCAAGCTCTATTTCTTTCCGCAACTGGTCCACGGCAGCGTGAACGGCGAGGTTGACTTTTATCTGACGGCGTCGCCGGAGTGTTCGAGCTGCCTCGAACCGGACCGGGAAAAACTGGCGGTCTGGAACATTGCGCCGTTTTTCGAAACGGTCGAAACGCGGCGGATGAACGCGGTGACGCTGCCGGAAGTGCTCCGCCGCCTCGGGCTTGACCGGATCGACGCCCTGAAATGCGACACTCAGGGAACCGACGTGCGGATTTTCGACTCGCTCGGGCCGGAAGTCCAGAGAAATCTGCTCTCCTTCGAGCTGGAGCCGGGGCTGATCGACGCCTACCGGGGCGAGGACAAATTCTGGAAGATGCTGCAATACATGGATGCGACCGGATTTTTCTGGATGAGCGACTGCCGCATCGAGCGTCTCCGCTACCTGCCGCCCGCCGTCCGCGACCGTTACTTTACCGGGTGGCGGAAGAAACTGGCGAACACGGTTCTGCCCGGCGCCCCCGGCTGGTGCGAGGCGGCTTACCTCAACAATTTCCGGAAAATCGAACTCTCTGAACGCAACTGCCGTCTCGGCTGGATCATGGCGATGATCGACCGGCAGTACGGATTTGCGCTGGAGCTGGCCGATCGCGGCCGGGAGAGTTTCGGCGATCCGATTTACGAAAAGATGGCGGCTCATACGCTGAAGAGCATGCCCTTCCTGAAGCCCGTACTGTGTAAACTTCTGCACAAGGTTCTGGGCTGAAAAACAGCGGATTCATTTTTCCTGCGTCTCTGTCAATCGGGTGGAGGTGTGTCGGTATGTGGAAGGTGAAGTCGTTTTTGAAGGGATGGGTTCCTCCGGTCATTCTGCAATGGCGTGACCGCTGGAACGGGGTGCGGTTTTCCGGCGATTATCGAAACTGGGAGGATGCGGCCGCCGGGGGCGGTTACGATGCGGAGTCGATTCTGGAGAAAGTGACGGCTTCGACGGTCCGGGTTTTGAATGGGGAAGCGGTGTACGAACAGGATTCCCAGGCGTTCGACCGGGAGTCATTCAACGAGCCGCTGCTTTGCGGGCTTCTGCTGGCGGCCGCTTCCGCCGACGGCAAGCTTCGGGTGGTCGATTTCGGCGGTTCGCTGGGCAGCGTCTTTTTTCAGCATCGGCGGATGCTTGCGGAATTGCGCGAAGTGCGGTGGGCTGTGGTCGAGCAGCCGCATTATGTGGATGCGGCGGAGACGCTTGCCATGCCGGATGAACTCCGGTTTTACCGGGAGTTGGAGCCTGCGCTGGCCGAAACCGCACCGAATGTGATTCTGTTTGCCAGCGTCCTGCAGTATCTGCCGGACTACCTGCCGGTGTTGCGGATGGCGCTGGAGTCGAAGGCGGAGTTCATCCTGATCGACCGGACGCCGCTGTTGCCGGGGACGGAGCGCAGCCGGATCGTCCGCCAGACGGTTCCGGCCCGGCTTTATGCGGCGAACTATCCGGCAAGGATGATCGGCGAACTTCGTCTGCTGGAGGCGTTCGAAGCGGACTACCGTCTGCTGAACCGTTACCGGCACCCGGTGACCATCCGGCTGAAGGGAGAGCCGGGGGAGATCGGTTATGAAGGACTTTTGTTTCGCCGGAAGGAATCCGGGAAAGATCGGGGATTGAGTTGAAATATCATTTCTGCACCTGTTTCGACCGGAATTATCTGGTTTGCGGCTATACGCTGTTCCGCTCGCTCTGCCGCCACGTGGAGGATTTTACTCTGCATGTCGCTGCGCTGGACGACGAGGCGTTCCGGCTGCTGGAGGCGCTGGGCGATCCGCGGCTGGTTCCGGTCCGGCTGGCCGACATCGAGGCGTTCGACCCGGAATTCGCGGCCTGCCGTTCGAACCGGTCGCGCGTCGAATATATCTTCACGCTGAGCCCGGTGCTGCCGCGGTTTCTCTTTGAGCGCCATCCGGAAATCGAGGTGTTGAATTATCTGGATTCCGACCTCTTTTTTTTTCGCGACCCGGAACCGGCCTATCGGGAACTGGGGGGCAAATCGTTGCTGATCTGCCCGCACCGTTTCCCGCCGGAACTGAAATTCCGCGAGAAATTCGGGAAGTGCAACATGGCCTTCCAGCTCTACCGGCGCAATGCGGAGTGCGTCAAGGTGCTCGACTGGTGGCGGGCCCGCTGCATCGAATGGTGTTTCGACCGGGTCGAACCCGACCGCTTCGCCGACCAGAAGTATCTGGATTTCTGGCCGGAGCTGACCGATTCCCTCGTCGTTTCGCAGAACCCCGGCCTGGACGCCGGGCCGTGGAACTGGATGACCGTGCCGTGGGAGAAGTCGGCGGACGGCCGATGGAATCCGCGCGGCGGCGAATTGGTCTGCTACCATTATCAGGGATTCCGTTTCCTGACTTCGTTCCTGCTCTCCCACAACCTCGGCAGTTACGGGTTCCGGATGCCGCGGCCGCTGCTGCGGTATCTGTACGGCTCCTACGCGGATGCGTTCACCGAGGCGAAAAAAGAGCTCTCCCGGAAATTTCCGGAAGAGCGCTTCGATCTGGCGGTGCGTTCAAACCGCACCGGGTTTTCCGCCCTGCGCGCAATCCTTTCCGGACTGCGCCACCATAATCTGATGATTCGCTGCTGAATTACTTCACAACGAAGTTTTTGAGCTGGAATTCGCCGGACTGCGCCGGTTTGTCGGTCATGTCGAGCCGGATGGCGGTGACAACGTCCTTCCACTCCGCCTTCTTCGAGAGGTCGATGGTCACCGGGTGGAATTCGCCGTCGGCGGGAACTTTGAAGCGAACCGACGACGGTTCGGAGTATGTCTTCTGCCCGGCGGCGACCCAGAACATCTGGCCGGTCGGCGCGGAGCCCAGCGGCAGTTTGAGTACGAATTCGACCGTCTTCAGCTTCGATGCATCGATTTTAGCCGGCAATGCGGCTCCGATGAAGGGATCGTTCTTGCCGATGAATTCGCCGGTGGCCACGTTGTCGCTGCTGCCGGTGAGTTTGCAGTTGGTGGCGCCGCCCCAGTTGCGCGCCGGAACCGGCATGCCCGCCGCGGCGTCGATGATTTTGAATTCCCCGATGGTGAACGCTTCGGGCGCGTTCTTGGGGATCGACACCGGGTCGACCCGCAAATTGGTGATGGTCCCCGTCCAGCCCTTGTGGCCGGAGAGATTGATGCAGTAGGTTTCCATCTTGCCGGTTCCGGTGATCCCCTGGCGGATGGAGTTCCCCTCGCTGTAGTTCGGCATCTCTTTGCTCGCCCAGAACATCTGGAACATGGTTTTCTTGCCTTCCGGGAAACTCATGGAAAAGATGAGAATATCGTCCGCTCCGGCCGGGAATTGTTTGAAGTCGATGATTTTGAGGATCGTGTCGCTTCCGCTCGATGTCGCGGAAAAGACATCGTTCGCGGTCGCCGGATTGACGGCGTCTTTGGAAATCTGCCAGCCCGTGGCCGGAACGGAAACTTCGGCAACCAGCTGGAGCGCCGCGAACGCGGCGATTCCGGACAGCAGTACTTTTTTCATGATCTTTCTCCTTCGGGTTATCCCGGCGTTCGGCCGGTAGAGAAACATACCACGCCTTCGCGGTTTTTCAAGCCTTGCCTCGGGCATTTGAAAAACCGTTTGCATAATCGGAGACGAAGTGATACAGTAATTCAGCAATCCATGAACCGGAAAGGCGCACGGGATGAGTGAGGCGGAAAAGAAGGCCCCTTTGTGGCGGAATATCCTCTTGAGCCCGGCTGTCTGGCTGGTTTTCTTCTGGTGTCTGCCGGCTTTTGAGGAGTTTGTGCCGCTGCTGCCGACTCCGGAGGAGGAGGTGCTGAATCGGGAAGTTTTGTTCGTTTTCGTCAGCTTCATCTTTCTCCTGCTTTCTCTGGGGCTGGCCCTGGTTTCCCTGCTTTCAAGAAAAGTGCGCGGCAGGAGAAAAGCGGTCAAGACGCTGCTTTATCTCTTTATCGCGTTGCTGTGGCTGTCGCTCGGGATTTTCCTGATCAGGAGGGCGGATGAATGTGTCGGGCGGATCGCCTGCGCCAGCAACCTCAGGTCGATCTATCTGAGCCTGGAACAGTATTCCGCGGATTACGACGGGTTCTTTCCACCGGAGTTGAAGACATTGTATGAGTCGGGATATCTGATGGACGGCAGGGTATACTGCTGCCCGAGCCGGACCTCGCCCAATGCGGAATTTTCCGACTACCTCTATTTCGGGAAGGGCCGGAAGCTGAAAGAGCCGCCCTTTCTCCTGATGCGGGACCGGGACGGGAACCACCCCGGCGTCTATTGGAACAATCTCTTCTCCGACGGCCGGGTCCGGCCGGAGCTGGTGAAGCGGGAACCGTGATATTCGAAAGGCATGCAGTATGAGCGAGACGGAAAAGGAAAAACCGTTGTGGGTGAATATCCTTTTGTGCCCGGCCGCCTGGGTGGCGTTCTTCTGGTTTCCGGGTCTTCTGTTTGGGTGGCTGTTCCATCATCCGAATGCCCTTCTGCATTTTCTTCCTTCGGGCTCGCGCGGCGGCGTGGAAGAGTTTATTGTCATGCAGTTGGATCTTTATCTTTTTGAGAGCGGATTGTTTTTCCTTCTGTTTTCCCTCGCGCTTGCTCTGGTTACTCCCTTTTTTTTCAAGAGAAGCAGGCAGGAAAGAACGATAATGACGCTGATTTATCTTTTTCTCGCATTCCTCTGGCTGGCAGTGGCGTTCCCCGAATTAGGGAGCGCGCGGGAGCGCTCCCGGCGGATCGCCTGCACCAGCAATCTCAAACAGATCTATCTGAGTCTGGAACAGTATGCTGCGGATTGCGACGGGGTTCTTCCGCCGGAGCTGAAAACACTGGATGAGGCGGGGTATCTCACTGACCGCGCAGTGTTTTGCTGCCCGAGCCGGACCTTGCCCAATGCGGAATTTTCGGAATACCTCTACTTCGGGAAGGGCAGAAAGCTGAAAGGCCCGCCTTTTCTCCTGGTACGGGACCGTGACGGGAACCATCCCGGCATCTATTGCAACAATCTCTTCTCCAACGGGCAGGTTCTGCCGGAGCCGGTGAAGCGGGAGCCGTGATATTCGAAAGGCATGTGGTATGAGCGAAACGGAAAAAAGGAATTCTTGGTGGCGGAAGCTCCTCCGGTGCCCGGCCGTCTGGCTGGCGTTCTTCTGGTGTCTGCTGGCCTTTGTGTTTCTGCCGCTGCTGGAACATCCGGAAATGCTGTATTCGCGGCTGCCGGCTTCGATCTACGACGCTTGGGAGGAGTTCGCGGTACTGCATCTGGAGGGATGGATTCTTATCACCGGATTGTTCTTTCTTCTGTTTTCCATGGGGCTTGCCCTGGTCACTCCGTTTTCCGGAGAGGTGCGCGGCTGGAAAAAGACGGGCAGGACGCTGCTCTATTTCTTTTTCGCATTTTTGTGGCTGTTGTTTGCGATTCCCCTGACCGGAAGGGCGCATGAGCGCGCCAAGCGGATCTCCTGCACCAGCAATCTCAAGCAGATCTATATGGGGCTGGAACAGTACGCCGGGGACTATGAAGGGTTTCTGCCGCCGGATTTGGAGACGCTGCAGAAGTCGGGGTATCTCACCGATCAGGAGATTTACCACTGCCCGAGTCGGCTTCGGCCCAATGCGGAATTTTCCGACTACCTCTACTTCGGAAAAGACAGGACGTTGAAAGGCCCCTCTTTTCTCCTGGTGCGGGACCGGGACAAGAACCACCCCGGCGTCTATTGGAACAACCTTTTCTCCGACGGGCAGATTCTGTCGGGGGCGAAGAGGGGAGAGCCATGATACCACAGGAGGAACTGATCCGGCGGATCGATCGGAACCGGGCATGGCAGTGGCGGGTGATGAGCTTTGTCGTTCTCATCGAAGCGTTTGCCGCGCTCGCCGCCGGGCTGGCGTTGCTGTTCCCTGAGTGGTCGCGCGATTTTTCTTATCTCGGCTTCTTCGGGGTGGTTTTCCCTTTTTTGGGAATGCCGTTGCCGATACAGACCGGGGCTGAAGTCGAAAAAATCTGCAATGTCCGCTGTCCGGTGTGTCGGAAAAGAAATCTGTCGGAATTGGTTTTGCGGAACGGATTCTGCACTCATTGCGGTGCTCTCTTTTTCGTTCCGAAACCGACGCCGGCGTCCGCGTTTCGGAATCGCAGTCTGGTCATTGTCAACTTGGTACAATATCTTCTCTGGGTGGTCATTTGGATTTCTTTCCTCCAGCGGTTGAAAGATGCATCGGATTCTTCGCTGGTGGTCATTGCCGACTTCTCCCTGATCCTGAGCAGTGTGCTGTTCCTCCTGCTGCCGCTGATGTGGTATCTGCGGACCAGTTTCTGGGGGCGCCGCGACATCCGCCCGCCGGATCATCTCGAAGAGACGGCCACCTTGCCACTGACCCGGGCGGAGTTCAAGCGCAGTGCAAATCGGGAAATCTGGTTGGGGCTGAGTATTTTGGGGCTTGCCATTATTCCACCCCTCGCGGTGATCGGATTTTTCGGGTTTGCATCGGTGGAAATCAGGTGCGCCTTTCTCTCCATCTGGTTTTTCGGGGTTCTCGGCGGTGGTATTTGGTGGAGTTTTCGTCATGATCGCACGGCGCTGCCTGAACAGTGTCCGGTCTGTCGGCGCGGCGGCCGTTTCCGCTTCTTTCGTTGGAGATCGTCCAAGCTCCAAGTGGACGTCGCTTTCTGGCGCACCGTACTTCGAACCTCGCGTTGCCCGCTCTGCGGGTGCCGGTTGCGTTTTCAAGATGACCCCGGGGAAAAGGAAGAATGAAACCGAAAACCTCGACGCTTCGGCATTATCGCCGCAAAAAGTTCTTTTACCGCCTGTTCCTGCGCCGGTCGCCGCGCAGCGCCGGACTCTTCGGGTTGCTGTTGATGCTTCTCGGAATTTCTCTGATCGCCCCCCTGGCTTTTCTGGTCGGGCCGGAAATCGGCGCGTTGAAAACTTCGATTGGAATGCGCACCATTTGTTTTTCCCTGCCGCTCTTCGTCGTTCTCCTGCAATGGCTTTATGGAATGATCGTTCTGGGGTATGCCTATGACGGAATGATCCGAAACTGCACACGGGCAAAATGGCTCCAGGAGTTAGGCGGAATATGCGCCTTGTTCCATCCCCTCGGCGGATTGGTGATGGTTCCGGTACTGCTCCGGCAGGGGCGTTTCCTGTTCGCACTGTCCGGTGTCGCCAGCCTGATTTGCGGCGGCCTGGTCTGGGCCGTCAGATATGGATGGCTCACGTTCCATTTCAGCGGAGAAACCATATGGATTCTTTCTCTGGCCGGCATCGCCTGTCTGTGCATCGCCATCGCCGGATTCCGCGACCGGCGCAAGTTCAAGCCGTATTTCGTCCTGCCGCTTGCACTCCTGGTTCTCAGTGTCAGCGGAGTGCGCGCCTATCATGCTTCATTGGCGCGGGAGCTGGCGCGGGAACGGGCCGAACTGTCGCAGATGCTGGGGCATTCCGTCGAGTTGCGGGATTACTGGCGGCGTCAGGAACAGGGAGTTCCGCTCGATTCCGAGCCGCTGAAGTCCCTGATCGCCACCCTGCCTGAAGCAGGCGACTTGCCCGCTGACTATCGCCGTTTCGCTGAAGCGGTCAACGGGAAATATCCGGCGTTCGCCGTCGCCGCGAGGGCGTTGGCGAAGACGCCTCCGCGTCCGGTCCGGCACATTGATTCGGGCGAGACTCTGATGTCGGTCGAGATGCCGGAGTTGCAGGCATTCCGGGAGGCGGCGCGTTATTTGAGCGGAGAGTTGATTCTGCACGCCGGGGATCGCGACGAGGTTCTCCGCTGCAACGCCGGGTTGGAACGCATCCGCGACTGGGCGCTGGCCGACTCTTCGCTGATTGCCAAACTGGTCGCTTCGGCGATCGAAAGAATGCGTCTGCAGGCGCTGACCATTCCGCTGGTGAAGGGCACGTTGACCGGAGAAGAACTGATGCAAATGGTCGAAACGCATCCGTCATGGAATGCCGCATTTTCCGACGGACTGGGTGACGAGGCGACCGCGTTTCAAAGTATCTACAATTTTTTTGCCGGGGCCCTGTTCCTTCAGCGGCCCGGAGTGATCTTTGACGAACTTCCGTCCGAACCTCTCGAAGGCTTAGCGCGACAGTATATGCCGTTGGAAATGGTCATGCAATTTCAGCGCGATTACCGCTTCGCCTTGCGTCAATTCAAGGATACGATTTCTTATTTGAACTTCCCCGGGCTGACCGCGGAGGAGCAGTCCCGGTTGAGCGAGCCGGACCGGGAGGAAATGCTCGGGCATTTCTATATTCTGTCCGCGATGCTGCTTCCTGCGCTGAATCAGATTTGCATCAAATCGGCCGAGATCGAAGATTATTACCGGATGCTGCGAATCGCCGTCGCCGTCGAGCAGTACCGCAAGCAGACCGGAACCCTTCCTGGGACGCTCGATTTCCTGCCGGAGAAGCCGCTCGACTCGATCAACCGTCTGCCGATCGTCTACGAGAGCGGGACGCTGCGGCGGCTGAACGAGGAAAAGGATCGCGAGATGTTTTACGGCTTCCGGCTCTACACCCGCGACCGGGAAGGGAAAGACCCCGGCGGAATCAAGGCGCGCAATGTCCTGACGGTTGCCCTGCCGTAACTGCCTGTCCGTCAGGGAGCGGTTGGGGCCGGTTTGTCCGGTTTGACGAAGCGGTCGAAGACGGCTTGCGCCCTTGCCCGGTCTCCGTTTGCGGCGAGATGTTGCGCCAGCAGGACCGCGCCGGCACGGATGTCGAATCCGTCTTCCGCCATTTCCGCCAGATAACGCTCCGCCTCGTCGAACCGTTTGTTGTCGATGAGAATCCGGGCGACGGAGGCGCGTTCCCCGAACTGCCGCCGCGAGTCCGGGTTCACCGAGGTGAGCCACAGGAATGCGCCTCCCAGAATCGCGGCGGTGACGACGGGGCGGTATTCCCGGCGCTTCCACCAGCCGGAAAGCGCCGCGATTCCCGCCCCGGCCAGAAGCGCGAGGAACGGCATCGCCGGTATCCGGAAGCGGTAGAACATGGTGAAGAACAGAAGCGACCCGGCATAGGCCGCCGCCAGCAGGGCCATGGCGACCACCCCGCCGTTTTTCCGGAACCGCCAGACTCCGATCAGCGCCAGCAGCGCCAGCAGGTGAAACGGCAGGAGGAAAACCCGGAGGCACGGAATCACTTCGCGGTGCGCATAGAACGACAGCGAGTTCGGCAGTTCGTACGAGGAGAGGAAATTCATGAATTGGACCGGAACGCTTTTCGTCATCGCTTCCACCAATGCGCCGAAGTGCCGGACGGTTTCGGTCCCGTGGTAAAAGCCCATCACGTTGCCGGCGTTTCCCGGAACCGGCTGGAAACTGCCGAAGGCGATCAGGTTGAATGTCATCACCAGCAGAACCGGCCCCGCCAGCCAGGCGGCATGGAGCGACAGGCAGCGCCAGTCAAGGCGGCGGCGGACGGCGGGCAGCAGCCAGAGGAACGGCGTCAGCAGGACCACCGCGGCCATATTCTCCCGCCCCAGGATGCAGACTGCGCCCATCGCTCCGGCGGCGGCGATCCACCGCTTCGACTTCAGCCGCCACCCGAGCAGCAGGAAATGGAAATAGAGAAGGAACACCAGACCCAGCGGCGCCGCCCGCAGAAAGTCGAGGGAAATCAGCAGGGCGGGGCCGTAGAACAGATAGCAGATCGCCCCATACTGCCCGGCCGGTTTGCCCAGCCCCAGCAGTCGCGCCGTCCGGTAGAGAAAGACCGGGATCAGCGAACAGACCGCAAGCTGAAGAATCCGCATTCCGAAAAGCGACCCGCCGGTGACTCCGTGCAGGAGCGCCAGAAACAGGGTGTAGGCGTAGGAGTACCGGTAGGGGAAATCGGGGAATTCCCCTCTCGTCAGCCCCGCCGCGCACTGAAGCATGGAGAGCTGGTCGGTTCCCGCCACGGGCATCGGGAACAAGCCGTCGGCGCGCCCCATCAACAGTACGCACAGTCCGCAAAAGAAATAAGCCAGATAAATCATCAGCCCGAAACGGCGGTTCAACAATCTCTTCACGGAATTACCCCTCTGCCTTCTTTATGACTTCCCGCATGGAATATAACATCCGCCGCCGTCTTTGCAAGCGGAGATGCTGTTCGGAACCTGCCGGCCGGGCGTTTATTTTTTGGGGAGGATATTCGGTTCGTTTTTTTCCTGCCGGGTATGGGGGTTGCAGCAGTCCACCCCGGTTTGGGGATTGGCGAGCAGCTGCTGGTAATGCTGTTTCTTGTATTTCAGGATCTCCATCTGCCGGTTCAGCGTCTTGAGTTGCTCCCGCAGGTTTCGCTCCTGCTGGAAAATCAACTCGGCGCGTTCGGGGATGGTGGACTCCCCCTGAAGACACATCTGGACATAGTGGCGCACCTTGTCAATCGGCAGCCCGGTCGTGCGCAGGCAGTGGATCAGTTTGAGCCAGGAGATGTTCTGTTCGGAAAACATGCGGATGTTCCCGTCGGTACGGCCGACGCCGGGAATCAGTCCGGCGTTGTCGTAATAACGGACGGTGTAGGTGGACATCCCCAGCTTGTCGGCGACTTCCTTGACCGTGTATCGGGGCTCTTCGGGCGATGTTGCTTCTGCCATCATCGGCTTCCTTTGAATGAAAGTTTGTCTTACTGCAACTTTAATATATAGGATGCCGCGGAAAAAACAAGCACATTTTTCTGAAACCTCTATTGACTTACAGCTACTGTAATGTTTATGTTGATAAACGGTATCATGGTATAACAGGGGAAATCGGCATCTTGAAAAAAATTCTGTATCTGGAAGGCGCGGGCGGGATTTCCGGCGACATGACGGTTGCCGCATTGCTCGATCTCGGCGCGGACCGGTCGAAACTCGACGCGGTGCTGCAAAGTCTGGAGCTGGAGGGCTTCACCTGGTCCTTCGGGCGGAAACACTCCTACGGCCTTGCCGGATGCGATTTCGACGTGCATCTGCATCTCCACCATCACGAGCAGGAACACGGGCACGGCTCCCATTCGCACGAACACCGGAACCTGGCCGACGTGTATGCCGTCATCGACCGCGGCGCGATGAGCGAAAACGCCCGGATGCTCGCCCGCCGTATTTTCCGGATCGTGGCCGACGCCGAGGCGAAGGCGCACGGCTGCCCGGTCGAAGAGGTGCATTTTCACGAAGTCGGCGCGATCGACTCCATCGCCGACATCGTCGCGGCGGCGGTCTGCGTCGACGACCTCGGGATTACGGAGTGCGTCGTCACCGGCCTCTCCGAGGGGAGCGGTACGGTCCATTGCCGACATGGCGAGCTGCCGGTGCCGGTTCCGGCGGTTCTCAATATCGCGCAGCGGTTCGGCATCGCATTGCGGACGACTTCGGTGCAGGGCGAAATGGTGACGCCGACCGGAATCGCCATCGCCGCCGCCCTGCGGACCCGCACCGAGCTGCCTGCGGAATATACGGTTGCAAATGTCGGCATCGGGCTTGGCAAACGCGACTTCGGCCGGGCCAACTGTCTGCGGGCGATGATATTGGAAGAGAAGTCCGACCCGGAGCGGATTTATATTCTCGAATCCAACATCGACGATTCGACCGGCGAACTCTTCGGGCTGGCGATGGAGGAGCTGTTCCGGGCCGGGGCGATGGATGTGCATTTCATCCCCTGTTACATGAAGAAAAACCGCCCGGCCTATCTCCTGCGCGCGATCGCCGTGGAGTCGGACCTGCCGGGAATCGAGGAGGCGGTCTTCCGCACCACGACCACCATCGGGCTCCGGAAGTTCCCGGTGGACTCGACCGGCATGGAGCGGACGGCACTGACGCTGGCGCTCGCCTGCGGCGAAGTTTCCGCCAAAAAATGTACGTTCGGCGGGCTGGTCCGCTGTTACCCGGAATACGAAAGCGTCCGTCAACTGGCCGTCCGCACCGGACTGCCGTTTCAGGACCTGTTCGACGAGGCGAAAGAAAAAGCACAGGCCATATGCGGCACAGCAAAGAAGAAGGAGTTGTCATGACCCGATGCGATTGTTCGAACACCCCGCCCGATAAGCGATCCTGCTTGTGCCGGGGCCCCCAGGTCTCCCGGCGGCATTACAAGGAGACAGAGCAAACCGTTCCGCTGCTCGGATTCGGCATGATGCGTCTTCCGCGCATTTCACCGGACAAGCCGGATATCGATTACGCCGTGACCGAGGGCATGATCGCCCGCGCCCTGGAGGCCGGGATCAACTACTTCGACACCGCTTACTTCTATCACGGCGGACTCAGCGAGAAGTGCCTCGGCGACCTGCTCTCGAAGTATCCCCGCGACTCCTATTACCTCGCCGACAAGATGCCGATCTCCCATGCCGCGACGGTCGCCGATGCGGAGCGGATTTTCAACGAGCAGCTTTCCCGGTGCAAGACGGACTATTTCGACTTCTATCTGCTGCACGCGGTCAATGCGGGGAACTGGAAGAAAACCGTGGAGCTGGGCATCTGCGAGTTTCTCGACGAAATGAAGGCGGCGGGGAAAATCCGCCGGTTCGGGTTCTCGTTCCACGACGTGCCGGAGGTCCTGCGGCAGGTGACGGACGCCCGCCCGTGGGATTTCGTCCAGATTCAGCTCAATTACCTGGATTGGGAGCTTTACCGGTCGAAGGAGCAGTATGAAATCCTGACCGAACGCGGCATCCCCGCCATCATCATGGAGCCGCTGCGGGGCGGGGCGCTGGCCTCTTTCGAGCCGGATGTCGCCGCGATTTTCCGTGAAGCGGACCCCGGCGCGGGCATCCCGTCCTGGGCGCTCCGCTATGCGGGAAGCCTGCCGAACGTGCTGACCGTGCTCTCCGGGATGAGCCTCCCCGGACAGCTGGAGGAGAACATCGGGACTTTCGCCGGGTTCCGGCCGCTCTCCGACGCCGAGCGCGGCGTCGTCGCCGACGCGCTGGCGCTCTACCGCAAAACCACGCTGATTCCGTGCACGGCCTGCCGGTATTGCATGCCGTGCCCGGCGGGAGTCGACATTCCGCGGATTTTCGGCATGTACAACCAGTCCCGGATTTCCCGGAACGTCGATGCGTTCCAGGCTTCCTACGAAAAGATGGAAGAGTCCGAAAAAGCCTCGGCCTGCGTCGGTTGCGGCGCCTGTGCCGAAAAGTGTCCGCAGAAGATCGATATCCCCGCCGAGCTGAAGAAAATCGCGGCGGAGTTCAAGTAATTCACCGGCAATAAAAAAGGCCGGTCGCAACGACCGGCCGTGATCGGGGAACCGGGGAGATTCAATAGATCTCCGGTTTCCCGTTTTTGTATTCCAGGCTGACCATCGCCTCGTCGAAGACGGTCTCTTTGCCGGTGTCGAATTTCGCTTTCAGAATGTACAGCGCGGTGCCGACATTCTCCAGCTTTCCGACGGTGACGGTGAAGTTCGCCGTGGCGGTTCCGTTCGCCGGAATCTTCACCGCGACCGAGGCCGGTTCGATTTTCCACGGGCCGTCGTCGAAGTTGATCGGCGAAATCAGCGAGACCGTCCCTTCGAGCGGTTTATCCGTGAGGTTGTGAACGCGCAGGGCGATCGGCTGCGGCGTCTCCCGCTTGAGCGCCATGCGGATTCCCATCTGCATGTTGTGCAGGCTGATGAGGCCGTTGAGCACGGGCAGCGTCGGCAGGAACTGGAGTTTCGCCGCCGGCAGCTCGGTAGCTTCGACCCGCACCTTGCCGTAGTCGCGGTCGAGCTGCGGCCGGAAATCACCGCGGAGGAAAACCGGATACTCGCTGACCGGGACGCTCACTTTGCCGTCATGCGGGGTGAGCACGCTCGTATTGCCCATCAGGTCGATCAGCTCGACCGGCTTCTCCGCCGGGAGTTCGACCGTCTGCGGCGCACCGATCGAAACCATCGGCTGCTGAACCCCCGGCGAGCGGCGGATCAGGTACTTCGGCTTGTCGTTGCGCCAGAGCACCGCGCAGGGAGTCCCTTCCTGCCGGAAGCAGAATCCGGTGAACTCTTCGGGCAGCTTGATTCGCCCCTCGAACGTGCTCCCCTCGAACAGGCGGGAGACGGTCCGGTAGGCGATCATCGCCGGTTTGGGGAAGAAGCGGGAGTCGGTCAGGCCGAACTGCCCTTCGTTGCCGTCCACCACCATGTCGGCGAACTGGTAGAAGAAAACCTTGTCCACTCCCAGCGCCCGGCTGCCCAGCAGTTTCTTGGGCAGGTCGAGCGCCTGATAACGGCGGACTTCCTCCTGAGTGCTTCCCGGATAGATGCCGGTCCAGTACCCGCAGCCGGAAGTCTCGGTCATCCAGACGGGCGTCTTGGATTGGCCGCGCTCCGCCATGGTCCGCTTGAGGTCGAGAACCCGGTTCGGAATCCCGTGCGGATAATCCTGGAAGAAGCCGTAGCAGTGGATGGCGACGGCGTCCATGCCGCGGGCGCCGTCGGCTTCGCCGATGACCGAGCGGTGGATGAAGTTCATGTCCCCCAGAATCAGCCGGACCGGGTGAGCCTGTGCATCGGCGACGATGCGGGCGGCCTTGGCCTGCTGCGCGTAATCCGCCGCGGTGATCTTCCAGGCGTGCGGCTCGTTGCCGATCTCCCAGTCGGTGATTTCGGGGTTGTTCCGCATCAGGCGGTCGCACTGCATGGCGTAGGTGATCAGCTCCTCGGGGACGCCGAGCTTGCGCCATTTCTCCGCCTCGGCAGTGCGGGGCGGCGTCTTGTACAGGTCATACGTGTAGTGGAACGGCAGGAAGGTCAGCATCCGGATTCCCGCCTCGCGCATGGCCCGGTCGATAGACGATTCCGGCCGGTCGGAGCGGAGAAAGCTGACGTTCATGAATTTGAGAATCGGCAGATACTCTTCGGGCAGCACCCGTCCCCAGCAGTATTTCATGCGGTCGAGGTGGGTGCTCAGGCCGAAATCGGCGTCCGGAACCGGTTTAAAAGGTTGGGTCGAGGCGACGACGAACGGAATCTCCGGCACGGTCACCGGTTTTCCGTCTGCCTGCAATTCCGGGCAGAGCCGGAAATACCCTTCCTGTTTGCCGGTCTGCGACGGAATCTCCACCCGGTTGAGTCCGCTTTTCAGCTTGAGCTGCCGGGAGCTTGACGCAATCTCCTTCCCGAAATAATCGAAGATCTTCCAGGAGAGTTTCGCATCGGCGGCGGATTCGGCGCGGATGGAGAGCGCCAGCGCCGGGTCGGCCGTCTCATAGATGTTGTGCCGGTCGTTGAGGGATTCCTCCAGCGAGAAGCGCGGCGTGGCCGCGACCCGCAGCGTCACATCGGGACGGCGGATGTTGTCTTCGGAGAGACCGCCGGAGTTGGTGGTGTAATTGTTGATATAGATGGCGTCTTCGGGGGATTTCCCTTTGCCGATCGCCGCCCGGTGCCACGCTTTGGCGAGGTCTTCCACCATCTCCGCCTGCGGGGAGGGGGAGTACGCCTGCCAGGAGCCGTTCCGGTAGAAACGCCCCTTGAGCCATTCGTTCCGGTTCGGGATGTAGTAGACCCGGGGGGAGTCCACCGCCGCGGTGTTCCGCGCCGTGACCTGGCTGTCGATGACCCGGTAGACCGGGCCGCCGCTGCGATAGTTGCAGTACGCGGCGGCGTCGATGTAACTTAACATGGTCACCGGTTTTTCGGCCGCGCCGTCGGCCGGAACGTATTTGCCGCCGGCGAGGCGGATACCCATATCGGGTTGGTAGTGGGATTTCGCAGCCTCCGGTTTGAGCGAGTTCAGAAATCCGCAGTACTCGAGATTGCTGACCGGGCGGTCGGCGAGGCGGAACGATTCCGCGACGCTTCCGCGGCCGCGCGTTCCGGGAATCGCCATGGCGGGGTTCCCGGGCGCGTCGACATCGAGCAGCGTTTCGGCGCCCTGGCTTCCCCACATCAGGAAAGCCGCGGCAAGCGTGAGGGTTATTTTACGCATGAAGTCTCCGGCTCTCTGCTTTTAGTACGGGTTGATGTAATCGTTGTTGACGGAGTGCGCCACCACCTGATTGATTTTCATGTGCGTGACGTGCCAGTCGGCCCAGAGCATGTTGAGGCCTTCGCGATGACGCACCGAATAACGCGGCCCGGTTTTGAAACTGGGGTGATCCCAGAAGGTGGAACTGGTCGAATTCGAATCGGTCAGCGTCATGATCTGCGACGGCTTCCTGATGAGCTTGAAGTTGTAAGCCCGCCGGTAGGCGCTGTTCAGCCATTTGATTTCCACCATGGTTTTGGCGTTGGCGATATATTGTTTCTGCGGCACTTTGAATGCTCCGGTGCTGGATGTGATCAGTTCCGGCTGGGACGGGCAGAGCAGAATTTTGTTGGCGCCGATATTATCCGATGCCGTCAGGCCGGCCAGTCCGGAATTGTACAGCACTTCCGTCCAGTCCAGAGCCAGCGAACTGGAGCACTTCATCGCTCCCGGCAGGGGCATCCCGTCGTAGGCGTCGCAGTAAAGGGCGTTGAACATTCCGATCTGCTTCAGGTTGTTCTTGCAGGTGCTGCTTTTGGCTTCATCCCGGGCATTGCTGAGTGCCGGGAGCAGCATCGACGCGAGAATCGCAATGATTGCGATCACCACCAGGAGTTCGATCAGGGTAAAAATCTTCTTCATTTGGACGCCCTTTCCGTCAGGAGGTTTACACTTTCACGTTCTATTACATTGAGAGGGAAAAACAAATTGTGGTTTTCCGGGGTCTGCATGCCCAGTACGATTTCCACCGCGGTCCTTCCCATCTGGGAATAATCGGCGGAAACCGCGGTCAGGCCCGGATCAAGGTACTCGTAGAGCGACCGGTCGCCTTCCGCGATGACGCTGATCTTGTCCGGAATGCGCAACCCGGCGCGCTGCAGCACCTTGAAAGCGGCGACGGCGCCGATGCTCGACTTGTAGATCAGCGCGGTCAGACCGAGTTCGCTGATCGCATCCAGATTGTCCCGCGTCAGCTGGACCGCCGCGCTGACGGAATTCTCCCAGGGGCGGATCGTCGTGCTGAAAATATGGGAGGTGCCGAAATCCGCGCCGCCCTGGCGCAGGCTGGTCATCAGCGTTTTCTGATGAAGTTCGGTATATTCGTCCCAGGGTTCGTTGCGGATGAAGCCGATCTTCCGGTGTCCCCGGCTCAGGAGCAGCTCGGCGATCAGGCGCGCGCCGCCGGCGGCGTCCGGCGACAGCACGTAGATGTTGCCGGGCAGCCGGTGGGGGTAGAAGTACATGCTGTCGACCAGCGCGATCCGCATCTTGAGCCCTTCGAGCGCCTGGAGCCGTTCCGCATCCATGCGGACGCTGCCGAGATTCAGGATCATGCCTTCGCAGTTCGTCTGGGCCCGGATGAAGTCGATCAGGTCCCGGGTGGTCGTGTCGGGATGAAGTTTGCAGGAGACCACCTCGCAGTTGAGCCGCCGGGAATAGGTTTCGATCAGGTGAACCATATTCCACATGTTTTCATCGGGATAATCGCTGTAGGCGAATATGATCTGCCGCTGCATCGTCTGGCCGGAGAGCCGTTTCACCGTGTGATTCCTTCCGGCGGGGACGATCCGCGCTCCCTGGCGGCGGACGATCAGCCCGTCGTTCTCCAACTCATTGAGGGCGCGGTTCACCGTGGCCAGCGAAACGTTGAACTGACCCATCAGCTCCCGGATGGTCGGCATGCGGGCCGAGGATTCCGGCTGCATGGAGACGTCCTCCAGGTAGGCTTTCACCTTGCGGTACTTCAACGGCATTTTCGTTTTTTCTTTCGTGAACATTATCACTGTTGCGCTACAGTTTAATTATGATGGATTTTGCGTCAAAAGTCAAGAATATCGGAGAAGAAACCCGAAAGTCGGTATGAAACGTTTCTGAAACAAACGTTTCATTGCGGGAAGAAAAGGAGCAGGGGCCGCACGACTTGATATACGTCCCGATTCACTGTATAGTAGGAGCGGCAGGAATTCCGGATTAAAATGCAGGAGGTCGCACGATGGGGAAAGCCCGATTTTTTGTTTTGCTGGCTCTGGTTCTTTGCGGATTTCCGCCGGTTGCGCCCGGAGCGGAGCCGACGGCTCCGTTCCCATGCCCGGACCGGCAGAAACTCGACATCTCCCGAATTTTCGATGCGGTGGAAGCGCTGGACGGGGTGGTGAAAGTCTCCGATCTGGTGCTGGCCCCGTCGTTTTCAAAGACCGGCGAGGTGTATCTGAAACTCGAAACCCAGCAGTTTATCGGGGCGTTCAAGTTGCGCGGCGCCTATTACATGATGAGCAAGCTCACCGACCAGCAGAAGGCGCGCGGCGTCGTCACCTGTTCGGCCGGAAACCATGCGCAGGGGGTGGGGTTTGCCGCCGACCGGTTCGGAGTCAAGGCCACCATTTTTCTGCCCGCCTCGGCGCCGGAGACGAAGATCAAGGCGGTCCGGGCCTATAAAAATGTCGAGGTGAAACTGGTCAACGGGAGTTTCGACGACGCCAGGGGGGCCGCCGAAGACTTTCAGCTCCGGACTGACGCCGTCTATATTCCGCCCTTCGACGATTACAACATCATCGCCGGTCAGGGGACGGTGGGGTGGGAGATCATGAACCAGCTTCCGAGCGTCGATATCATCGTGGTTCCCATCGGGGGAGGGGGGCTGATTTCCGGAATCTCGTTTGTCGCCAAGACCCTCAAACCCTCCTGTAAGATTTACGGCGTGCAGCCGGAAGGGGCCGCCGCGATGCTTCAATCGCGCAACGCCGGAAAGGTGGTCTCGCTGGACAAGGTGTCGACCATCGCCGACGGAACCGCCGTGAAACAGCCTGGCAAGATCACCTACAGCCTCTGTCAGCAGTATGTGGACGGCATCGTCACCGTCAGCGAAGCGCAGATCGAAGACGCCATCCGCCGGTTGTACCGGGATTGCCACGTGACCGCCGAAGGCGCCGGAGCCCTTTCCGTCGCCGCCGTGTTGAGCGGAAAGATTCCGGCGGCCGGGAAGAAGGTCGTTTGCGTCGTCTCCGGCGGAAACATCGACCCGGACAAACTGAACCGGATTCTGAACGCGGAACCCGCCCCGGCCAGATAACCGGCGTCAGCGGTATTGGGCGGCGAGCATCTCCGCGGCAGTCTCGTCGAGCAATTCGCGCCGGGTGATGCGGTCGAAGGCGTCCATCAGGTCGGGCACGCGGAGGCGGCCCTTGTCCGCGCCGCAGAAATCCGCCGCCACCTTACCGCGGTGCATCATGACCACCCGGTCCGGCATCTCCACCGCCTGCTGCATCGAATGGGTCACCATCATCGTGGTCAGCCGGTCGCGGCGGACGATCTCCGTGGTGAGTTCCGCCACCTTGGCGGCGCTCGAGGGGTCGAGGGCCGCCGTGTGCTCGTCGAGCAGCAGCAGGTCGGGCCGGAGCCAGGTCGCCATCAGCAGCGTCAGCGCCTGGCGCTGGCCGCCGGAAAGCGTCCCGATCGGATTGTCCAGCCGGTCTTCCAGCCCCATTTTCAACGTGCGGACCCGGTCCGCCAGTTCATCCCGAATCCGGCGGGAGAGGGCGAACCCCACCCCCCGGAAAAGGCCGCGCCGCGTGGAGAGCACCAGGTTTTCGGCGATGCTCATCTCGGCGGCGGTGCCGGTGAACGGATTCTGGAACACCCGGCCGATCCGCCCGGCGCGACGGTACTCGTCGGTTCGGGTGAGGTCGCGCCCGTTCAGCACGATGCGGCCGGAATCGACCGGGAAGGTTCCGGCGACGGCGTTGAGCAGCGTGCTCTTTCCGGAGCCGTTGGTCCCGATCACGGCGGTGAAACAGCCCTCTTCGATGACCAGGCTGACGCCCTGTAAAGCCCGGACCTCGTTGGGGGTTCCGGCAAAGAACGTCTTACGCAAATCGGTCAGTTCAAGCATTGCGATCCTCCTTCGGCACGATCTTTCTCTGCCGCGCCAGCCGCCCCGGCAGCACCAGCGCGGCGAAAACGAAAACGGCGGTCACCAGTTTGAGATCGTTGGGGTTCAGCCCCCAGCGCAGCGCAATGGCGATCAGCAGGCGGAAGAGGATGGTTCCCATGATGGTCGCGCAGAGGATCGTCCCGAGACCGGCGCGGCTCACCAGCGCCTCGCCGATGATGATGCTGGCCAGACCCCACACCATCATGCCGATTCCCATCTGGACGTCGGTGAACCCCTGATACTGCGCCAGCAGCGCGCCGGAGAGCGCCACCAATGCGTTCGACAGCGCCAGCGCGGCGACGATCATGGTCCGGTGATTGATCCCCTGGGCGCGGGCGAGCTGCTGGTTGCAGCCGGTGGCCCGCAGCGCGGTGCCGTAGTCGGTGAGCAGGAAGAGGCGAAGCAGGAACGCCAGCCCGACCACCAGTGCGAGGATGACGGCGAAGGCGGCGATGTCGCCGGTCGGAACCGCCCAGCCGAGCAGGTCCAGCTTGGTCCCGGCGGCGCGCCCGTGGAGAATCCAGCGTTCCGCCGGTGCGAAAACCGAAGGGGTGTCGACCAATGCGAGGTTGCTGCGCCCCATGATCCGCAGGTTCACCGAGTAGAGCGCGGTCATCACCAGGATGCCGGCGAGCAGCTCCTGAATTTTGAACCGGGTGTGAAGCATGCCGGTGATCATTCCCGCCACGCCTCCGGCCGCGGTCGCCGCCAGCGTGGCGAGCCAGGGATTCCAGCCGTTGACGATGCCCACCGCGGCGACCGAAGCGCCGAGCGTGATCGAGCCGTCCACCGTGATGTCGGTGAAACGGATCATTCGGAAACTGACCAGCATGCCCAGCGACAGCAGCGAGAGGATCAGCCCGAGGGTGAATGCTCCGATGACCAGGCTCATGCGCGCACCTCCTTTCCGGTGCGGAGCCGCCCGCACCAGACCGCGCCGCGGCGCAGTGCGCTTTCGCCCAGCCCTCCCGGCCGGCGGTCGTCGACCAGATGCATCACCGCCCGCGGAGCGGCTCCCGAAAAGAACATCTCCGCGACGGTTCCGGATTCGATCTCGCCGTCCGGCAGCGGGCGGCAGGGGAACACCGCGGCATGAAAATGGCCGTAGAGCCCGTCGCCGAGAGCGGGCAGCGTTCCGGCATCCGGCCCGAGGGCGTCGGGACGCCGGGCGGCGACTCCGGCGATCAGCGCCTGTTCGCCGGGGCAGGTCCGTTCCCCGCAGAAGCGCAGCCAGTCGCGGATTCCGGGGAATCCGGGGGGAGCGCCGGATTCGAGTTGTCCGGGCGAACGCTGCAGCGCCGCGCCGACCAGCCCGTCGATTTCCCCGGCCACGGTCAGGGCCGCCGCCTCGCCGCCAGTGAGCTCCAGCGCCCGTTCGGCAAGTCCGCTCAGCGTTTCGACCGTGCGTTCGTCGGAGGGCGCGAAACGGAACAGATGCGAGGGCGCGCCGCGCCAGGCCA
This sequence comes from uncultured Victivallis sp., assembly GCA_964435365.1. GTDB lineage: Bacteria > Verrucomicrobiota > Lentisphaeria > Victivallales > Victivallaceae > Victivallis. Next base: position 29,489 of record CAYSZM010000012.1, read on the forward strand.
ATGCCTGGACGCATTGCAGGACCGGCACGAAATTCGCCGCCGGCAGCAGGAAATCGGGCTTGCCGGTCTCTTCCGGCGGCAGCAGGGCGAGACGCCCGGCGATGGCGACGAATTCCCCGCAATGGTTGCGGGCGGCGGGATAATCGTCGGCAGGCGCGCCGATGCCGATGCCGGAGACGTCGGACGGGAAGGCGACCGCCCCGGTCCGGCCGGAATCGACCGGTGACCACGGCGTCCAGGCGTCGATTGCGACGAGGGTAAACTCCGCACCCGGGGCGAGGCGGTAACTCTCCTGGCCGTTTTCCGGGGAAGCGCCGCCGTCTCCGTCCTGGTTCGCTGCGTCGTCGTCGAGCCAGGTGTCGAAGCCGGTCTCCTCCAGAATGCGCCGGACCAGCCCGGGCGCACCGGCCAGCCGGAATCCGCCGTTGACGGCGTCAAGCTCCCGATGCAGGGTCAGCAAAGCGCGGATTCCGGCGGAACTGAGGTACTCCAGCTCCCCGGCCCGCAGAACGATCCGCCGTTCTCCGTCGCGGACATGGCGGAGCATGGTTTCGGTGAAGAAATCGGACCAGGAGGCGTCCAGCCGCCCGACGACGGTGACGAAGAGGACTCCGCTCCGTTTTTCCGGAATCAATTTCATTGCTGCACCGGCTTTCCATTGGTATCCGGAACATAGGTCCGGGCTTGTTTGAGCAGTTCGGGGGAGAGCCGCAGCCGGTGGCGACGGGCGGCGTCGGGGTTGAGCAGCAGGGCTTCGGATCGGGTGTTTCCGAACGGGATGGCGCCGGGGCTTTCGCCGCGAAGCACCCGGACGGCCTTGTCCGCCGCCTCGAGTCCGGCCTGATAGTAGTCGCGGGCGAGCGCCAGCACCGCGCCGCCCTTCATCTGCGAGGTTTCGAAGACGAAGAGGGGCAGCTCCTTCTCCGCCGCCTTTCTGCCGATCAGCTGGAAGCCGGGGCGGGTGGTGTTGTCCACGATCTGGCAGACGGCTCCGATGTCGCGGCTGCAGAGTTCGTCGGCCGCCGTCGCGGTTTCGGCACTGGAAGCCACCGGAATGGCGACCAGCTCGATGCCGTAGCGCCCGAGTTCTTTTTCGAGCGCGGCGCGGTAGAGTTCGCTGTTGACTTCGGTGGGGGTGAACAGCGTTCCGACTTTGCGGACTCCGGGGAGCGTCTCGTGCAGCAGCCGGGCCATCCCGGCGAAAGGCGACTGGGTGGTGATTCCGGTGACCAGCGGATTGTGGTCGGTTTCGCTCTTTCCGGCTCCGGCGCGCACGCCGTCGGCCACGCCGGTGAAGACGATCGGAATCTCGCGTCCGCTGATGCGCAGCAGCGCCTGGAGCACCGGCGTGCTGATGGCGAGGACCAGATCGGGGCGGTCGGCGGCGACCGTTCCGGCGATTCCGGCCAGCGTGGCGGTGTCGCCGTTGGCATTGTATTCAGTGACATGGAAATCCACTTCGGGGGCGAGCCCGGCGCGGGCGAGTCCGTCGAGCATCCCGCGCCGGGAATCCTCGGCGAACGCGGTCTGGTTGAACATCACCAGCCGGATGTCGCGGGGAGGGGCCGTCGTTCCGGCGGACTGCGGGGAACGGCCGGAAGAAGCGTGCCGGTTCTTGAGATCCGACAGCAGCAGCACCGCCGCCGCGGTGAGGATGAGGACCAATGCAAGTGCGAGATTTTTCATCGTTCGGGCCTATCTCATTTTTTTCTTCAGAACCAGAATATTGCGCCCGTTTTCGCGGCGGTATTCCTGCGCGTCGGTCAGCCGTTTGACGAGGAAGATGCCGAGTCCGCCGGGTTCGCGCTCGGCGAGCGGTTTCCCGAGATCCGGCGGCGGCGCGTCGAGCGGATTATACGCGATGCCGGAATCGGAGAACGTCAAGGTGATTTCCGTCCGGGCGGGGTCGGATTCCACAGCGATCTCCACCGTTCCCGCCGTTCCGGGCGGATAGGCGTAGCTCGCCGCGTTGGTGAAGATTTCGTCCGCCGCGATCAGCAGTTTCTTCCCCGCGTCGGGCGGAACGGCCATTCCGGGAAAGAGCCCTTCCAGCCACTCTTTGAGCGCGGCGAACGACTCCCGCCGGGCCGGGAGAGTCAATCTGTGTTCCGAATCGCGGGTTTTTTCCGCCATGGCTTCACTCGAATTTGAGGAGTTCGTCGAATCCGGTGATTTCAAATACCGCCCGCACGTCTTCATTGACGTTCCGGAGGACCATTTTTCCCTGTTTTTCCATGCAGCGGTCGGCTTCCATGACCACCCGGAGTCCGGCGCTGGAGATGTAATCCACCCCGGAAAAATCGAGGATCAGTTCGCCGATGCCGTTCCATCGGGTGGCGAGTTCCTTCTCCAGCTCGGGAGCGGTGAGGGTGTCGAGGCTGCCTTCGAGCGCCACCCGCAGCGAGTCGCCCGTTTTCTGCGATTCCAGTTTCATTCCTGTTCTCCGTATTGAGTTTGCTTCGCAAAGGCGGTGAGCCGGAGCGAGAGCACGGTGATGTCGTCGGATGGTTCCGCGTCGCCGCAGAATCCGGCCAGCGCTTCCCGCACCGTCCGGTTGGTCTCCTTCGGTGAGAGGCGTTTTTCGGCGGCTCCTTCCAGCAGGGTTTTCAGCCGCCGGGAGCCGAAGAATTCCCCGGCCGCGTTCATCGCCTCCGTCACGCCGTCCGTGTAGAGGAAGAAGGTGTCGCCGGGTTCCAGCTTCAGCTCCGACTGCCCGTAGGGGCGGTCCGGCCGGACGCCGAGCGGAATGCCGTGGCGCGCCGCGGGTTCGGTGACTTCGCCCCCCTGTTTCATGACGAAAAACGGATTGTGCCCGGCGTTGCAGTAGGTCAGGACTCCGCTCTCCAGATCCAGCACGCCGAAGAGATAAGTGACGAAGAATCCGGCGTTGTTGTTGTTGCAGAGCGCCTGGTTCATCTTCTCCGTCAGGGCCTGCGGGTCGATGCCCGCCTCGTGCGCCAGCCCGCGGTGGAGCGTCTGCGTCACCGCCATGAAGAGCGAGGCGGGAACGCCTTTCCCCGAAACATCGCCGATCACCATGCAGATTTTCGTCGGCGTCAGCAGGAAGAAGTCGTAGAGATCGCCGCCCACCTCCCGCGCCGGAGCCAGGAACGCATCGATTTCAAAAAAGTCGCACTTCGGGAACGGCGGCAGGATTTTCGGCAGGATTCCCATTTGAATCTCTTTGGCGACTTTGAGTTCGCTCTCGATCTTCTCCTTGGCCGCGGTGACCTTCTTCAGGTGCTCGATGCGGTTCCTCAGGTTCGACGCCATCCGGTTGAAGGTGGCGGAGAGCAGCGCGATTTCGTCGTGCCCGCGCACCTCGAGCACCGTGTCGAGCTTCCCCCGGCCCAGGCTGCCGACTCCCGCCAGGAGCCGTTTGAGCGGCCGGTTGAAGCGGGAGGCCAGAAACCAGAGCGTGAAGAGCAGCATCATGACGGTCAGGAACACGCTGCCCGTCAACGCGGCGGCGTTCCTCCAGCCGATGGCGGCGTAGAGTTCGTGCGCCGGAACCTGAATGAGCAGCAGCATGCCGTTGTCGAGCCGCCGCCCGAACGAGAGGTATTCGGTCCCTTCGATGGAGAGCGGCACCACGGTGATCCGCTGCCGGTTCTGGAGCGGAAGCGAGGCGAACCATTTGAGCGCCGTGGTATATTTCCCCTGTGCGGACTGCCCCGCCGGCCGGGAATCGGCGACGATTCTGCCATACTGCGGATCGATCAGCGTGACGAAACTGCCCGGCGTCGGAGAAAGCCGCTCCAGGCGGTTGACCACGTCCTGAATCTTCCAGTCCAGCGTGGACATTCCCGCCAGGTTGCCGTTTTCGTCGTAGATTCCGGCGCCGACGGTGGTCATCAGCACCGTGGTTCCCAGCGAATCGTAGTAGGTTTCGCTCCAGCCGACCCGGCGGCCCCGCGTCAAACGCTCCCGGATTTGAAGATACCAGGACTGGGTGGGGTAATCGTATGCTTCGCCGTCGAACTCCGCCTGCAGCTCCGGCTTTCCGTTCCCGTTGCGGCAGGCGTAGGCGCAGAAGCGGCGCACACCGGAACGGAAGGCGGAGGGTTCGTACCAGACGCCGCCGCCGACCGCCTCCGGGATTTCCCCGACATGGTCCAGCACCATCCGGCTGACGAAGCCGTCATCGAGACGGGCGCGGGCGAGCAGGCAGGAGCGCCCGAAAAGGGCCAGGTCGACGGCGCCCTGTTCCAGGATTCCGATCGTTTTATTGACGGTTTCGCTTTCGAACATCAGGACGCCTGAGATGTTTTCGCGCTGCATCCGCCGGGAATCCCGGTTGACCGCCGCCGCGTAGGCGGCGAACACGGCGCCGAGGATCAGCAGGGAGGCGGCGGAGAGGAGCAGAATCCTCAGTCGCAATGACATACCGTTGCCGAAGGAGAACTGTTTCACCGCCATATTATTTCGAACCCTCCCGGGTGTATCGAGCCCTTTGCGATTCAATATAGCGGGGAGCTACCGATATGCAAGCGGATGAATCCGCAAATTTTGCAAAAACAGCGGATTTTTATCCGCCCGAAACGGCGCCGCCCGAGAGCGTCCCCGGGGCGGTTGATTGCGATTTTACGGAAGATTCGCTTGAAATCGATTCCGCGCGACGATACATTAGCAGATGCTCTAAAAACAGGGATTCATCTATGAAACGATCTCTTTTCCTCTTTCTCCCGGTGTTGGCTGTTGTATGGTTGCTGTCGGGCGCGTGCGATTCCAGGAACGATACGCCGCAACCCGGCGGCGGCGGCGAGATCTCCTCGGTCCGCGATCTCAAAGGGAAGCGGGCCGCCTCGCTGACCGGCGCGGCGTTCCGGCAACTGACCGAACCCCTGGTCGACGGCGTCGAATATCTGTATTACAACGACAACAACTCCTCGGTTCTGGCGCTCCGCTCGGACAAGGTCGATGCGGTGCTTCTGGACGAACCGGTGGCGCGGCTGTATGCCGCCCTGTTCCCCCGCGAACTGCGCGTCGCTTGCGTGTATGCCGACGATTCCTACGGGTTCGCTTTCCGCAAGGGGTCTCCGCTGGCGGCGAAAGCGACAGCCGTCATCCGAAAGCTCCGGAGCTCCGGAGAGCTGGACCGTCTGTCCGCCAAATGGTGCGGGGCGGACGCGGCGGGGAAGAAATTGGAGGAGTGGACGCCGGAAAGCGGATTCGACGGAACCAACGGAACGCTGAAATTCGCCTCCGACCCGGTGCTCGAGCCGATGTGTTATCTTGATATGGACGGAAACGCCGTGGGGCTCGACGTTGAACTCATGCGCCGGGTCGCCCGGGAGCTGAATATGAAGTTCGAATTCGTTCCGCTGAGCTTCGGCTCGCTGATCGAAGCGCTGGCGTCGGGGCGGGTCGACGCCGTCGGCGGGGCCATGTCCGTCACCGAGGAGCGCAAGAAGAAGGTCGATTTCGCCGACAGCTACTACCGGGGCGGGCTGGCGATTCTGGCAAGAGCGGGAAGGCTTGCGGACGCGGCGGCGTCCGGGCTCTCGCGGTTCAACGGCAAGCGGATCGGGGTGCTGACCGGCTCCTCCTGCGACCTTGCGGCCCGGAACCGCCTGCCGAACTCGGAGCTGGTCTATTTCAATGTGGTCAACGACCAGGTGATCGCGCTCGAATCCGGAAAGATCGCGGCGTTCCTCATGGATGAACCGCAGGCGCGGATGCTGCTCAAAACCAGGCCCGACCTGGCCGTTCCGGATGAATCGCTGACGTCGGACGATTATGCGTTCGTCTTCTCCCCCGCTGAGAAGGAGCTCTGCGACGCGTTCAGCGAACAGATCCGGGCGATGAAGGCGGACGGGACGCTGAAGAAACTCGAAGAAAAATGGTTTTCAGCCGACGAATCGAAACAGATCCTGCCGCCGGAAAATCCCCATCCGGAGAAAGGCGTCCTGCACTTCGCCACCGTCCCGCAATTCGAGCCGTTCACCTTTCTGCGGAACGGCGTTGTGACCGGCTACGATATCGAAGTCGCCCGGCTGGCGGCGAACCGGCTCGGTTACGCGCTGGAACCGGTGGCGATGGAGTGGAGCGGGTTTCTCGAAGCGGTCGCCTCCGGCAAAGTCCGTTTCGGCGTCGGCTGCCTGACCGTGACCGGAGAGCGGAAACAGCGGATGCTTTTTTCCGAACCGGACTACAAGGGCGGAATCGTCGCCGTCGCCCGGAAAGCGGCGGCCGGAACCGGCGGTCGCGGCGGCTTCCGGCGATGGCTCGCCGACACCGGAAGCGGACTTGCCGCCAGCTTCGAACGCACGCTCGTTCGTGAAAACCGCTGGAAGCTGATTCTGCAGGGGCTGAAAGTCACGGTGCTCATCACCATTTCGGCGGCGATGCTCGGAACCGTGCTGGCGTTCGGCGTCTGCGCGATGCGCCGTTCGAAGCGCCGGATCTTCTCGATTCCGGCCCGGGGGTACATCGCGCTGATGCAGGGAACGCCGCTCCTGGTGATCCTGATGATTCTCTATTACGTGGTGTTCGCCCGGATCGACATCGACGCCATCGTCGTCGCGGTGATCGCGTTCGCCATCAATTTCGCCGCCTACGTCGGGGAGATGTTCCGCAGCGGCATCAACGGCATTCCGCGGGGACAGTCGGAAGCGGCGCTGGCGCTCGGATTCTCCGATTTCGCCGCATTCCGCAAGGTGATCTTCCCGCAGGTGCTGCGTCGGATTCTGCCGATTTACCGCGGCGAATTCATCAATATGCTGAAAATGACTTCCATCGTCGGTTACATCGCCATTCAGGACCTGACGAAGATGAGCGACATCATCCGCAGCCGGACCTACGAGGCGTTTTTTCCGCTGATCGTCACCGCGGTGATTTATTTCGTGACGGCGCACCTGCTCGCACTGTTCCTTTCCGGCCTGGAATTTCGGCTTGACCCGGGAAGACGGCGGTCCGCCCTGAAAGGAGGCGAAAACAGATGATTACGGTCAAACACCTGCAAAAGAGTTTCAGCGGGATTCCGGTCCTCCGCGATGTGAACGTCGAAATCGGCAAAGGCGAGGTGATTTCGGTCATCGGCCCCTCGGGAACCGGGAAAAGCACGCTCCTGCGCTGCCTCAACCTGCTGGAACGCCCGGACTCCGGAGAGATCGTGGTGGACGGGAAGAACATCCTTCTGCCGGGGACGAACGCCGCCGGGCTGCGCGCGAAGATGGGGATGGTCTTTCAGCAATTCAACCTGTTCCCGCACCTGACGGCGGAAGAGAACATCATGCTTGCGCCTCATTCGATCCTGAAACAGTCGAAGGCGGAAGCCCGCGCCCGGGCGCGGGAACTGCTGGAGACGGTCGGACTCGCCGACAAGCGCAACGCCCTGCCGGACGAGCTTTCCGGCGGACAGCAGCAGCGGGTGGCCATCGCCCGGACGCTGGCCATGAATCCGGAAATCGTGCTCTTCGACGAACCAACCAGCGCGCTCGACCCGACCATGGTCAACGAGGTGCTCTCCGTGATCCGGAACCTGGCGAAGACCGGCATCACCATGATGATCGTCACGCACGAGATGCGGTTTGCCCGCGAGGTATCGACCCGCGTGCTTTATATGGACGAGGGCGTCGTCTATGAAAGCGGCGCGCCGGAGGAGATTTTCGAGCATCCGCAGCGCCCGCGCACCCGCGCGTTCATCCGGCGGCTGGATATGCTCTGCTTCTCGCTGGAACGGTCCGACTTCGACTTCTACCATTTCCGGGGGCAGGTGGACGACTTCGCCGCCGGGCAATTCGTGGGGTCGAGAATGCGGAACGCCATTCAACTGGTGCTGGAGGAGCTGCTGGAGAATCTGCTGTTCCCGCGCGCCGCGAGCGTCCGCCTGGAGATCGGCATCTCCGTGGAGACGAAGGAGACGGAGATTCTGGCCGCCTGGGACGGCGACGCGGAGAATCCGTTGACGGGCGCCGACGAAGCCGGAGCCCTCTCCCGCATGATTCTGGCGAAACGCTGCCCGGACAGCTCCTTCTCGTCGCGCGACGGCCGGAACGAGCTGATTCTGAAGCTGCCCGCCCGGCCGGAACCGAACAACGGAAAGTGACCGGCCGTCAGCGTATAGGGAAGTCGAATACCAGGGAGAACGGCAGGTCGATCACAAGCGCCGTCATGTTCAGCGATTGATCCATCCATAGCGGCAAGAGATAATCGGATTTCCCGGAACAATAAGAGATCAATGTGCAATGCGTTGCAGCAGGGCGGGCCGGCAACCGGCCAATAAAGCCGCATTCCGGCTGTGATGGCGATCATGACAAAGATTCGAGTCCGTTCCGTCATTGCAATGTTATGTTTTTGCAACTCCGGAAACAGGGCAAAAAAAATGGCGGAGAGAGAGGGATTCGAACCCTCGGTGAGGTTTCCCCCACACCACATTTCCAATGTGGCGCCTTCGACCACTCAACCATCTCTCCGCTTGTTGCCGAGGCCGGTTTTCTCTCCGGATCAGCGGTATTCAATATAACTCCGTTTTTGCTTTTTGCAAGCGTCTTCCTGCGGGAAACTCGGAAAAATCACGGCTTTTCCGTCGCACCCACCGAGGAAAGGTAGAGTGAACGGTAACGGATGAAATAACCGACGCCGGAACCCACCGTCACCAGCACGATTCCGCACAGGTAGGGAATCCAGACGTACCAGAGACGGATGCCCAGCCACTTCTCCTGCCGCAGGTCGAAATCCCACACCCACGACGCGCCCGCGATCGCCAGCATCAGCATCTGCAGCGCTGTCTTCAGCTTCCCCCAGCGGTCGGCCGAAATCACCACCTGCTTCTTCGCCGCCAGCGTCCGCAGCCCGGTCACCATGAACTCCCGGCAGAGCACCGCGATCACGATCCAGGCCGGCATCAAATTGCATTCCACCGCGATCAGCATCGTCGCCGTCACGAAAATCTTATCGGCCAGCGGGTCCATCAGCGCGCCGAAATCGCTCACCAGATTCCAGCGCCGCGCCAGGTAGCCGTCCAGCAGGTCGGTCGCCCCGGCGATGATCGCCAGGATATACGCACCCAGCCGGATGCTGAAGCGCGCAATGTCAGACGGAATGAACGATTTGTCCGCAATCGTCGCCAGCAGGACGAACACCATCACAAACACGATTCTGCTGATCGTCAGCATGTTCGGCAGATTCCGGAGTTTCATCGTCGATTCCCTTTCCATATCAATTACACCCGTTCCGCGGTAAATTCATAACTGTCCGCCCCGGTGATCCTCACCTGGCAGAACTGCCCCGGTTTCAGGCGTTTGGCGCGCGGCAGCAGAATCCGGTTGTCGATCTCGGGCGCATCCATCATCGCCCGGCCGACGGCGACTCCATTGTCCACGTCGTCCACCAGCATCCGCACTTCGCGGCCGACCCATTGCCGGTTCGCCTTTTTCATGATCTTCTGCTGAATCTCCATCAGCTTATTTGCGCGGGCTTCGGCGATCTCCTGCGGAACCTGGTCCGGGAGTTTCGCCGCCGGGGTGTCCGGTTCCGGCGAGTACGGGAATACGCCGCAGCGTTCGAATTTCTGCTCTTTGACGAAGGCGGCGAGCTCGTTGAACTCCTCTTCGGTCTCGCCGGGGAAGCCGGTGATGAAGGTGGTGCGGATGGTGAGGTCCGCCACCTTTTCGCGCAGTTTCCGGAGCAGCTCCACCGTCTGCGCCTTGGTCACGCGCCGCCCCATCGCCTTCAGAATCCGGTCGTTGATGTGCTGGAGCGGGATGTCGAGGTACGGCAGCACTTTGGTGTCGCGCCGCGCCAGGAAATCGATGAACGAATCCGTGTAATGCGCCGGGTGCGTGTAGAGCAGCCGGATCACGAAATCGCCCGGAATCGCATTCAGCTTCTCCAACAGCATGGCGATGTCTTCGCCGTCGGCGGGGCGGTCGGCCCCGAACGCGGTGATGTCCTGTGCGATCACCAGCAGCTCTTTCACTCCGGCGTCGACGAGGTTCTTCGCCTCAGCCTCGACCGAGGCGATGTTCCGGCTGCGCAGTACGCCGCGGATTCCCGGAATCGCGCAGTAGCTGCAGCGGTTGTTGCAGCCGTCGGCGATCTTGAGGTAGGCCATGTGCGGCACGGTCAGCTGGAGCCGCGGCGTGTTGTGGTCGTAAAGCCAGACCGGATCGTGTTTTCCGCCCGCTTCCGCCGGGGCGTCTTCGTTCAGCAGCGCGGCGATTCCGGCCACGTCGTTGACGCCGGTCCAGAGGTCGACTTCGGGATACTTCTCCCGGTAAGAACCGGTTTTGTCCCATTCGGTCAGGCAGCCGGAGACGACCAGCGTACGGCCGGGGGCCTCCTTCTTCCAGGCGACCGCCTCTTCGATCGCCTCCTCCGCCTCGCGGCGCGCGGCCGGGATGAAGGCGCAGGTGTTGATGACGTAGAGGTTCGCTTCTTCCGGGTCGAACGCCAGCGTGTTTCCGGCGGTCAGCAGCGTTCCCGCGATGACCTCGGTGTCCACCAGGTTTTTCGAGCAGCCGAGGCTGACCATAAAGACGGAATATCCGGCTGCGCCGGACCGGGATTGTTGTTCTTTCATAGCGGATTCTTCACTTTCACCTGAGTCCAGATCGTTTCCGTGCCTTTTCGGTCGGGAGCGATCACCACATGTTCCTTCTGCCGCCAGCGGTGCGGACCGCGGGCGAGAAAATAATTGTCTTCTTTGACGATGTCCAGCCCGAGCTCGCGGCCGTCGGCAAAACGCGCGTCGAACCCGGCCAGTTTCAGGAGCGGGAAGCCCCCGGCCATGTCCCAGAGTTTGCAGAACTGGATCATTCCGTAAAGTTTCCCGCGCAGCAGCCCGTCGTACACCGCGACGCACGCCGACCAGACGAACATCTGGTTCGGGAAGGTAAATTCCCAGTTGCGCGCCGCGCTCTGGCCGACGCAGACCGGAATCGCGGGGGTATATTCCGCTTTGACCGGAATGAACGGTTCGACTTCGGGAGCTCCCGAGCGGATGTTCCGGGCGCGGAGGATCGTGCCGCGGCAGCTGAGAAACGCCTCGTCGCGGACCGGGCAATAGATCGCCCCTTCGACCAGCGCGCCCTCGCGCATCAGCCCGAGCGAGATTCCCCAGAGCGGCACCCCGGCGGCATACGGCGCGGTGCCGTCGATCGGGTCGAGAATGAAACACTCTTCGGCCAGAGCGGCGGCGATATAGGCTTCGTCGCGGCTGTCGACCGTCTCTTCGCCGAGCAGCCGGGAGCCTTCGGCGGGGCGGTCGAGCCGGGCGGCGAACAGCCGTTCGATTTCGCGGTCGGCATTGGTCACCGCGGAGTGATCGGCCTTGACTTCGATCTGCGGGTGTTCATAATTTTGCAGCGCGATCTCTCCGGCGGCGCGAAACAGTTCGAGGAGGGTGTCGATATTCCAGCGGTTTTTCACTGCTTGCTGTTGTCCTTCACCGTATTGTTCGAATCGCTGCTCCATGAATTTCCCAGCCAGCCGGAGAGCCGGTCGGTGTAGTAGGTGATGCGGTTGAAATCGTATTCCTTGAACTTTTCCGCGTGCCCGTCCGCCATGCAGAAAGTGAAGCCGCCGTGACGCGGGTCCTGTTTGTAGGGCGCGGCGTTCTGGGTGTAGTTGTCCTGGTCGCTGTCGGTTTTGTCGAAGAAGTCGTTGCGGCTCTCTTCCACCAGAATGATGCTCGACGCCCCTACCTTGGCGCGGTCGAACTGAACCTGACGCCATGTCCAGTCGCCGCTGCCGGAATATTTGGCGAACGGCTCATGCACATTCATCGAATAGGAGAAATTTCTTGCCGCGTCGGAGGGGCAGAGAAACATCTTTTGCAGGGCTCCCTGGGTCACCCGGAGCTGGTTGGTCCAGCCGCGGACGCCGTCTTCCCAGTCCGGTGCATTCTCCGGCGTCGGGTAAGCGCCGCGGAAACCGTCCTGGTACATCGCCATCATCATGCCGATCTGCTTCATGTTGCCGAGGCAGTTGGTCGCCTTGGCGGCGTCCCGAGCCCGGTTCAGCGCCGGCAGCAGCATCCCCGCCAGGATGGCGATAATGGCGATCACCACGAGGAGTTCTATCAGCGTGAAGAATTCAACATGTTTTTTTGACATTTCACTTTTTCCAGGTTGTATTTTTCGCGCGGCGCGGCTTATTATAAATACGGCATTACTATAAAGCCGACCGTCTGCTTTTTCAAGTCCTTAAGGGAAATACGCATGAAAAATTACATTGCGCTGAAATTTCAGGAACCCTAATCAAATAACAGGAGTCAAATTTCATGTTGAAGCTTGCCGCCGTGTTTGGAGACAATGCCGTTCTCCAGCAGGGACGTGCCATTCCGGTCTGGGGATGGTGTACGCCGTTTCGTCGTGTCCGTGCCACTCTCGGGGATCGGAAGTGCGAGACCCGGTCCGGCGCGGACGGGAAATTTCTGTTCCGCTTCCCCCCGATGTCTCCCGCGACCGGCCTTACGCTCGAACTGTTTGAGCCGGAGAGCGGAGAATCCGCGATCTCCCGCAACCTCGCGGTCGGCGAGGTCTGGATCGCTTCCGGCCAGTCCAACATGGCATTCACGGTGCCCAACCTGGCCGACGGCGGCGCCGAAGTCCGCGCCATGGCCGACGGCGGCAGCCTTGGCGGCATCCGCATGCTGACCGTGCCCCGCTGCGCGCTGCTGACCCAGGCGCTGGACGTCGACGCCGCCTGGCAGACCGCCACCGCCGTGACAGTGGAGGAATGGAGCGCCGTGGCGCTCTTTTTCGCCCGGAAACTCCATGAGAAACTCGGTGTCACGGTTGGAGTGCTTTCCACCAGCTGGGGCGGCACCATCGCCGAGGCCTGGACCGGCCGCGAAACGCTGGCGCGCAATCCCGATATCGCCGCCGATCTGGAAAAATACAGCCTCAATATCAGTCAGCCGGATTACTGGGCGTCCCTGAGCGAAGATCAGTTGTCGGTTCCGCCGCGGACGAGCGAGGCGATCCGCCTCGACCTGCTGCCTCCGGAGCCGGAAAATACCGGCCTCGCTTCCGGCTGGGCCGAAACCGGTTTCGACGATTCGAAGTGGGACCGGGGCGTGATGCCCGCCCAGTGGCGGGCGCTCAACGTCAAAACCAACGGAACGCTCTGGTATCGCCGCCGGATCGAAATTCCCGAGGAATGGGCCGGGCGCGACCTGCTGCTTTCGCTGGGCGCCGTCGACAAGCACGACATCACCTACTTCGACGGCACGGAGATCGGCCGGACCGGTCAGGGGTTCGAAACCGCCTGCTGGAACACCTGCCGCGTCTACCGGATTCCCGGTGAATTGGTGAAACCCGGATTCCGGGTGCTGGCGGTGCGCGATTATTCATTCATCTACGACGGCGGCCTGCTCGGACCCGGGGGCAAAATGCGGCTCCAGCCGGTCGACGCCGACCGCGAAGCCATCTCGCTCGCCGGAGAGTGGCGCTGGAAGATCGAAACCGACCTCGGACCCGCCACCGCGGAGGTCGGAGCCTCCGGGCTGGGCAACCCGAATTCGTATTCGATTCTCTTCGACAATATGATTCAGCCGCTGATTCCCTATGCTCTCCGCGGCGCAATCTGGTATCAGGGCGAATCCAACTCCGCGCGGTACGACCAGTACGAACGGCTGATGCGGGACCTGATCACCGACTGGCGTTTCCGGTTCGGGCAGGGGGATTTTCCGTTCCTTCAGGTGGTTCTCGCCGGTTTCCGGGCCGCGTCGGATTACGATCCGGAATCGACCTGGGCTCCGCTCCGCGAGGCGCAGTGCCGCGCTGCGGAATCAACCGGCAACCTCGTCGCGTCGGCGGTCGATGTCGGCGATGTGGACGATATTCACCCCAAAGACAAGCAGACCGTCGGCGAACGTCTCGCCGCCGCCGCCCTGGCGCAGACTTACGGAGGGAAAGAGGAGGGCAGCGGCCCGCTCTTCCGCTCAATGACCCGCTCCGGCAATACGCTTCTGGTCGCGTTCGACCATGCCGATGGCGGATTGTCAGCCCGGAACGGCGAGCTGCGCGGATTTCGGGTCGCGGGAGGAGACCAGGTGTTCCATCCGGCCGACGCCGCGATCGTCGGCGACGGAGTCGCCGTATCCAGCCCGGAAGTGGCCGAACCGGTCGCCGTCTGTTACGGCTGGTCGGACAATCCGGATACGGCCAATCTCTACAATGCGGCCGGGCTCCCCGCCCTGCCGTTCCGCGCCGGCGACCTCGCCGACAGCGAATAGCAAAAAAACCGGGGGAGGTCGAAACGCCTCTCCCGGTTTTTTTGCGAATATGCTCCGCTCTTAAAAGAGCTGGCCGCGACGTTTGCGCACTTCGGCGGTGGCGGATTCGAGCACTTCGGTCTCCAGCTTTTTGCGGCCTTCAGGGTCGAGTTTCAGAAACGCGCCCATCACTCGGTTCTCGAGCGGAGAGAGGGCGGAGAACGCGGTCGGCTCGGCGCCGGTCTCGGCGAAGAGACGGTCGGCCAGGCCGGATTTCTCCGTTTCCGGCAGCAAGTCAAACGCGTCGAGCAGGATCTTCTGATCGCTGAGCATTTCGACGAGATCGGCGTGGCGGCGGTAGGCGCGGCCGATCCGGATCGGCGGTTTTTCCTTCGCCGCCTCCGGCCCGAGGAGGTAGGGGCGGAGAACCGGGTAGATCTTATCCCAGGTTTCGCCGCGCACATGGCGTGTCTTTTTGGTGATGAACCGGCGGAGCAGTTCGATCCTGACGCCGGTGACCCGCGAAAGTTCGTTGATCGACAGCGCCTCGGCGCATTTGTCGAGGGCGTGAGCGATATCGTCGCTGATTTTCTTCATAGTCGGTCCTGTTGACTTATTCCAGCTCGAACATCTTGTCGAGCGCATCGGCCTGCTTGATCAGGTCCTGGAACTCTTCTTCGTTATAATGGTACATCGCCTGGAGTTTCCCGACGATCCGTTTGCAGCTGGTGGTTTCGAGGTCGAGCTTCTCAATGGTTCCGTCGACCAGCAGGACATCGACCGCTCCCTTGTGGTTGAAGGGCCAGTCGGTGACCAACGGCAGTTTCGGGTTGGACTTCGTCGTGAAGCCGCCGAAATAGACGTAGGAGCAGTTGGAGTGGTCGAACGCCTTGGCGTCGGTCGCCGGAGTGTCCTCTTCGGCCGCGCCGGGGCAGATGGCCGCTTCGAACGGGAGGAATTTCCCGGCGAGAAGTTCGCGGACTCCCTCGAGTCCCTTGCCGGCGGGATAGGCGCCGTCGTGTTTGGCAGCGTAGGCGGTGAGGGCGCTTTTGAATTGCTCCAGGCGGATCTGGCACTCGTCGGTGGTGTCCGGGGCTTCGGCTTCCTGCTTCTCTTCGCCGTTTTTATCCATGAACTGTTTGATGGCGATGGCGGCGACGGCGGCCGGGGCGACTACCCGGTGAAGCGCGGTTTCCTGGTTGGAGTCGATGTCGCTGTTGCCGACCGCGAGGAAGTCGTCGCCTTCGCGGCGGAGCATGACGAACCGGGTCGCATTCCAGATGTTGTTCTGCATCCGGAATTCCTGCCCCATCGTTTCCATGACCAGGTTGAACAGCTCGGCGTAATCCTCTTTCGCGTAGGAGAACGCGATGCCTTCCTTCGGCAGCCCGGCGGAGAAGCGTTTGAAGTCATCCGTTTCGGTGAATTTCTTCGTCGGTGCGGTGAACGCTTTTTCGGCGGCGACGCTGCTGTAGAGGGTGACCCGTCCTTTTTGCAGGATGGCGACCGGGCGCGCCTTGGGGGCCTGGTCTCCGAAAATCGGGATGAACTCGATGCGGTCGCCTTCGGTTTTCACGCCGGGCAGCAGGGT
The DNA here is from genome assembly GCA_964435365.1 of uncultured Victivallis sp. GTDB lineage: Bacteria > Verrucomicrobiota > Lentisphaeria > Victivallales > Victivallaceae > Victivallis. Next base: position 45,244 of record CAYSZM010000012.1, read on the forward strand.
TGCCCCTTTGCGGATCAGCCCGGCCAGCTTGCCCTGGCCGTCCGGCAGCGAGAGCATCATGTGTTTGTCGCGCAGGGCCTCGTCGGAGCCGGGGGCGGGAATCAAAGCAAAGGTGAAGGCTCCCGAAAGACCGTCGAGCAGCTCTTCCGGCGTCTGGCCGAGGAAGGCGGTGACTTTCGCATCGTTCAGGTAGGGTGCGATTTTTCCGCTCTGGGCCAAAATACGGCAGGCGTCGCCGGGTGTGAGGTCGATTTCAAAGGCGGTGTCCACGTCGGCGGGGAGGCTTTCCCACAGGGAGGTGAACGAGCGGTTTTCATGTCCGGGCAGGGCCCAGAGCACGCCTTTGCTTTCCGGCCGGATCATCAAAAAGGCGCGGTTGCGGAAGAGCGGAGACTCGTCCGCTCCCGAAATCAGCACCGAACTTTCCCCGTAGCCCAGAATGTCTTCGATCCCGGAAAGCCGCCAGCCGAGCGCCGTATAGAGTCCGGCCCGGGTGATCTTTTCCGCGTCCTTGGGCGGTTCCTGCATGCCCAGGAATTGAAGATACAGCTGCATTCCGGAGCGTTCGATCCCGGAGAGCACATTCTGCGGATTGAGGATGAGGTAACTGGTCCCGCCGGGATTCAGCTGTGCCGCGATTTCGTTGTAAATGTGCGCGTCTTTTTCCTTGGGGGAGGGCACGCCGCAGCATCCGGCGATGACAAAAAGTGCCGCCGCGGTCAGGACGCCGGCCGCTCCGTGATGGAAATGATTCATGATTCTACCTCGCTTCCGATCTCTCTTGCCAGTCAGTTGCATATTGCAGAATATAAATGGCTTTTGCCTCCGCCGCAAATCGGGAACCGGTTTTTCCGGCAAAAAAACGTCATTTCCCCTGCGGTTTGGGCAGCGTCATCGCGTAGGCGGTGTTGCAGAGCGCCATCACCGCGGCGAAGATGAACAGGATTCCGACGCTGAACCGCGACCAGAGCCAGCCGCCGAACAGCGCGGCCAGCACGCTGATCAGGTGGTTGACCGAGATTCCGGTGGTCAGCGTGGCGGTGACCTCCTCCTGCGAGCCGGAGATTTCCCGCACATAGATGTTCGCCGCCATGGACGCGGTCGAAATGATCGCGTCGAGCACGTAGGTGATCATCACCGCCCAGACGGCGACGCCGGGCGAGAACAGCTTGTCCGCGAATCCGTAGACGAGACAGACGAAGAAGAGGATCACCGTGTCGTAGATCATGATGTTGCGGTAGCCGAGCCGGTCGGTGAGATTCCCGACCAGCGTTCCGCCGAAGATGTTGATCGCGGCGCAGATGCCGACCAGCAGCGCCATTTGCGCGGTGTCGAGCCCGTAGATCAGGATGAGCACGAACGGCGCGAAGGTGAGGAAAATCTGCTTGCGCGCGCCGTAGAAGATCTGGAGCATGTAGTATTTGTTGTATTTCCGGTTGAAATAGAGCCGCGGCCGCTTGACGAACTGCTGCGGTTCGGTGAGTTTCGGGAAACTGGCGAGGAACATGGCGGCCAGGAGCAGGATGATGACGATCCAGATGAAATCGTAGAGCACGCTTTGCTGGATTTCCGGAAAGAATTTTTTGCCGAAGTAGAACACGCCGGCGGCGAAGAGCCCGCCCGCGACCTGCCCGGCGAATCCGACGCTGGAGGAGAATCCGAGCGACGCGCCCGCTTTTTCATGCCGGGCGATGTGCATGGCGATCGAGTTGCGCGCCGGCATGAAGATGTGTTCGCCGGTGCTCCAGACCGTCACCAGCAAAATAAGCAGCGGGTGGCTGCTGCCGACGAAAAGCAGCCCGGCGGTGCCGACGAGCGCGATGATCGAGCCGATGCGCAGGATCTTCCACTCGCTTGCCCGGTGCATCAAAGCGAGGATGACGATCAGGAACAGCCCCGGCAGTTCCCGGAAGAATTCGAGCACGCCCCGCTGCCATTCGGTGAAATGCTGGATATCCACCAGGTAATTGTTGAGCACGCCGTAGAAGCAGTTGAAGGCGACGCCGTAGATCAGCACGCCGAGAAAGAAGTTCCGGACGCCGCGTCCGGGCAGAAAAATATCCCGGTTGTTGAAAAAAGGAAGGTTCCGCATATTGAATTCCGGCTCCTGTGTAAATCCTTTAATTTACCCCCTGGAGCCGTCGGTTTCAAGCGGATTTCTTCTTTTCACTCCCCGATTTTTGTTTTCTTGCCGACGATAAAATAGCGGTAATCCCCGAGGAAAAGAACCCGGCCGTCGGGGAGTTCGAAGAGATACCGCGTCCGGGGCAGCAGCAGGAACGGCGGATTTTTCTGCGGATGTTTCAAATCCAGGCAGGCGGTGCGTCCGCCGCCGGTCCAGAGTGTGTCTCCGGTCACCAGCCATGGCGCCTGGAGGTGGGCGTGCCCGTGGAACAGGGCGGGATGATCCTCCCGCGGATCTTTCTTCCGTTTGTCGCCGCGCTGGGCGAAGATCCATTCCGCGCGTTCGGCGCCGGGAGCCAGCCGGTAGAGACGCTCCGACCAACTGCAGCTGACCAGGTAGATCGAACCGTCCCGGCCTTTCCACAGAGCGTCGACATCGGTTCCCGGGATGGGCGCACGGAAGAGAATCCGGAACGTTCCGGCGGCGATGTCGTATTCCCAGACGATGGTGTAATTGTTGGTGTAGGTGAGCAGGAAAACCAGTTTTCCCGGCGAGCGCTGCGTCAGGCCGGAGAGCCCGCCCCGGTACCGGTCGGGGCCGTCCAGCTTCTCGCTGCGCTCCGAACTGAACAGCACTTCGCGCCCGGACCCGTCCAGCTTGCAGCGGAGCATGTAGATCGGCCGGTTCTGCACGGACCACTCTTCGTCGCCGGCCAGCGCGTAGACCCGGTCTCCGGCGATGAAGAGACTGCGGGGCATCTCGGGGAAAAGCTCGGGGCAGGCGGTCCAGCGTTTCGTCGCCCGGTCGAAAATCCGCAGATTGCCTTCGCTGTCGGCGTAGGCGATATGAGTCGCGTTCAGCGCCAGCGGCAGTTTCCACTGCGAGCCGGGCCCTCCCTGCGGAGAGGGCAGTGAGGACGGGGCCCGGGCGGCGGGCTCCCATTTGTTTCGGGAAAGATCGAAGGTGAGGATTTCGTCGTTGGAGAAGAACAGCGCAAGTTCCCCGTCCCGTTCCGCCGCTCCTTTCAGCTGAAACTCGGGGCAGGTTCCGCCGCGCAGTCCGGCATAGCTCCCGGTCTCGATTTCGAAGGCGTTGTTTAGTTTGGTGAAAAACGCCATGCGGTCGGGATCGGGGGGCAGGTTCTTGCCGTCCGTTTCAAAGAGGTAGTCCGCCAACATCCGGCAGCCATTGCCGAAATTGTTGTCGATCAGATGGTATCGGTTCAGCTCCCGCAGGCGCGCCGGATGCTTCTTCATCTGCTGGTAGCCCGCTTCTTTTTTGCAGCGGAGCAAGTCGTAGGCCGCCTGAATCAGGTCCTGGGAGTCAAGGTCCATTCCGTGCCGCGCCTGATAGTCGCGCAGCCAGTTGTCCGGCAGGTCGTATTTTTTCAGAAGCGCAGAGCAGAAATCGTCGAAATCGTGATAGGTGGCGGAACGCAGGAAGCGGGGAGACTTGGAATTCTCCTCCCACGGCCGGAGCAGCTCCGGGCGGAAGGCCGCGATCCGGTCGAGAAGCCGGAAGAATTCGCGCTGGAAGGCGTCGGGCGTTTTGCCCCGGAGCGCCTCGCGCATGCAGTCGAGCGTGAAACAGGGAACTTTGACGCTGTCGAGACGGCTGGAGGCGACGAATTCGCAGAGTTCGCGGGTTTTGTCCAGGAATGCGCCGAGTTCGTCGGGGTTCACCGGCGTGTTCGGGAAGACGAGCTCGGTGAGATACTGTTCACGGATGATCGCATTCACCCGGTCCGCCTGGTCCGGATGATCGGCGATATACCGGTCGGCGAGGTGGAACAGCTGCGAGTAATCCGCCAGTTTCCGGTTGCGCCACTCCGTTTCGCGGCAGAAGAAAAGGAAAGGATAGTTGGAACGAATCACCACATCATGGTAATGTTCCAACTCGGTCAGCGAACCGATTCCGTCGGTCAGATCGTAGGGATAGTAATTGCGCCTGTTCTCTTCGAGGTGCATTTCCCGCAATTCCCGGTAGAGTGCGGCATATCCCTCTTTCTGTGCGGGGAATTCGGATGAGTTCAAAACCAGATGTGCGCCGCAGATCATCTCCGGGTCGCAGATCGAAACCCTGGCTTGCGGGAAGTCGGTGTAATACTGTTTGACCCGCTCCAACTGCTCGCGGGCCGGTGTCAGCCGTTCGGAGACCGGAACGGTTCGCAGCATTTTCGAGTAATGGACCAGTTCCGCCAGCCGGATTTTGGGGTCGCGGGGGGCGAGGGCGAGGGCGGCGAAGAGTTTGGGCGATGCGTTGCGGTATTTGTCGATTTCTCCATCTTGTCCGCTGCCCTGGCTATGGACCAGCCGCCGGTATTCGGCGAAAATCCGGTTCGCTTCGGCAAGCGTCTCCGGAGAAACCGGGTCCGGCGATGACCCCAGTTTGTCCGCAATGCCGGTGGCGAGGGCCCGGGCGATTGCCGCCGGGTCATCCAGCCCGCCGGAAATCTGCAAGCGAAAAATCTCCTTGCCGGAGAGGTCGTGACCCAGCAGTTTGATCTTTACCTGACCGGCCGAGCTCCCCGCCTCGAATTCAAGCGTAATCAGCCGCGCCGAAGGAGTGAGCTCGCATCGGGTCTCGCTCAGTTCCCGTTCCGTCAGCACCGTATCGAGGCGGCGGCGTTCGAGAAGCTGAATTTGCGGGTGCTTCATCAGCTGCTGTTCCAGCGCGGTGACGGTTTTTTCAAGATCGGGCTTCCGGCTGCCGGGAACTCCGACGTCGCGGACGGTGACGACGGAGAGGTAGACCGGGTTGGACATTTGGATTTTTCCGGTAGCCCTCTTCACCTGCGCGACAAGGTTTGCGCACGGCTCGTCGCAGAGGCGGAAGCCGTTCTTCGCGTTGAAGATCACCACGCGCGATTTTTCGGCCGCCACGATGAGGTCGGCGTGAGGAAAACAGCTGCGCAACTCTGTCCCGGAAAGTCCGTGTACGCTCAACTTCCGTTCCGCCAATATTTTATCGAGTTCGCCGCGCTCCAGCAGTTCGACTCCGGCATCGCTGCTCAGTTCGACGGTTGCCGGATCGGTCAGCTCGCGGTCGCCGAGCAGCGCCACCCGGACGGCGAAAAGATCGGCCGCCGTCAGGAAAACAAGAATGAACAGAAATGTGATTCTCATGCCGGGCCTGTTCCTGAATCTTCGCTTTTTTACAGTGGAAGACGCTTCCCTGGAGACGATTCTTAGCGTAATGTCCGACTTTATGCGTTGAAATCGGCCGCGTCGATCGCGGCGCGGCAGCTGTCGATGGAGAAACCGCGGCTGACCAGAAACCGGAACGCCTTCTCGCGTTTCTTGCGCGGGTCGCTCTCGCGGGCGAGCAGCCGGAGTTTGTAGGCGAGCGCTTCGGCGGCGCGTTCGGCTTCGGTGACGGCGGCCTCTTCGAGCGGCTCCTCGCGCAGTTCGGCGGAGATTCCGCGTTTGTAGAGCGCCTGGCTGATGCGGCGGCCGCCGAGCCCGCGCGCGGCGAGCTGTTCGGCGTAGTCGGCGGCGAACTGGCGGTCGTTGACATAGCCGTGTTTCCGGCATTCGGCGACGGCGTTGCGAATCTCGGACGCGGGGTATTCGGCCTTGCGGAGTTTTTCCCACAATTCGCGTTCGGTGAGCGGGCGGCGCGACAAGAGCCGCATCGCCTTCTCCATCGCGCTGATTTTCGGTTTGTCCATTCCGTGTCCTTTCGATGCGATACTATAGTTCATTCGCCGGGAAAAAGCAATCCGGGCTGGACTTTTTCCGCCGCCGGATGTATGTTGAGCGAAAAAAGAAAGTGAGGTCCGATGCTGTTCCGGAAAAAGAAACCCGTTTGCAGTGAAGCCGAATTGCGCCGGTTCGACGCCGGCCGTTTTGCCGACTCCCCGGAACGGCGCTTCGAAGAACGGGCGGAGGCGCTGCGCCGGGAGCTCGGAATCGCCCCGGGAGACAAGGTTTTGCTCTGCGCCGGAGCATTCGAGCCGGAACAACGGGTCGCCGTGCTGCTCGACCAGTTCCTCGAATTTCGCCGGACCGGTCCCGGTGCGGAATGGCGGCTCGTTCTGGCGGGGCAGGGGGCGGAGGAACCGTTGCTGCGCCGCATGGCCGATGGTGAGCCGGGTGTCCATTTCCTGCCGCCGGGGCGAGACGAATTGCCGGTCCTCTTCCGCCTCGCGGACCTGGTTGCGCTGGCGTCGCGGTCAGAGTCCGGGGTGGAAACCGTCTGCGGCGCGATGGCGTCCGGGCGTGCGGTGCTGGCGTCGGACGGCGTCGGCTGCGCCGCCCGGCTGGTGGAGCCCGGCAAGACCGGCTGGTGCGTCGATTCCGCCCACCCCGAGCTCTGGTTCGATTACCCGAAAGCGGCGTCGCAGGCGCGGCTGCGGGAGATGGGCGGAGCCGCCGCACGTCGGCTTGCGGCGGGGATTTGAAAAGAATCCGTTTTTTTCTTAGGAACAAGTGGATAATTTGCTTCAGGGCGGCTATCTTAATCTGTCGAAATATGGCATAAAACTGGAAAGTCCTTATGGGTAGCAAAACGATTCTGGTGACCGGCGGCGGCGGTTTTCTCGGTTCCCACCTCTGCGAGCGGCTGCTTGCACAGGGAAACGACGTGATCTGCGTGGATAACTTCTACACCGGCAGCAAGCGCAACATCCGCCATCTGCTGGACAATCCGAGATTCGAGCTAATCCGTCACGACGTGACGTTTCCGCTGTATCTGGAGGTGGATGAAATCTACAATCTCGCCTGTCCCGCTTCGCCGATTCACTACCAGCGCGACCCGGTCCAGACGGTGAAAACCTGCGTACACGGCGCGATCAATATGCTGGGGCTGGCGAAACGGCTCGGCGCTAAGATTTTACAGTCTTCCACCAGCGAGGTTTACGGCGATCCCGATGTGCACCCGCAGGTCGAGGAGTATTGGGGGAATGTGAATCCGGTGGGCATCCGCTCCTGCTACGACGAGGGGAAGCGCTGCGCCGAGACGCTGTTCCACGCCTACAATCTCCAGTGCGGGCTGCCGATCAAGATCGTCCGGATTTTCAACACCTACGGACCCGGCATGCACCCGAACGACGGGCGGGTGGTCAGCAATTTCATTTTGCAGGCGCTGCAGAATGAGGATATCACCATTTACGGGGATGGCAGCCAGACCCGCAGTTTCTGCTATCGCGACGACCTGGTCGAAGCGATGATCCGCATGATGGCCACGCCGGACGACGTCACCGGGCCGGTCAATATCGGCAATCCCGGCGAATTCACCATTCTGGAGCTGGCCGAGCTGGTCATCAAGCTGACCGGCTCGAAGTCGCAGATCGTGCGGCAGCCTCTCCCCGCCGACGACCCGAAACAGCGTCGTCCCGATGCCTCGAAAGCGGCCGCGCTTCTCGACTGGAAGGCGACGACACCGCTTCGCGCCGGGCTCGAAATGACGATCGCCTATTTTTCACGGCTTTTGCAGGAGGACCCGGAGTTTTGCCGCCGATCATGAAAAGAATCCATCAATCCGCAGTCGCTTTCCGGTGCGGATCGCAGCCACGCCCTGAAACGTTTTCACGCCTCGGGGCATTTTTTTTGCAACCATTTTCAAGAAAAGGAATGACGATATGAAGAACATTCTCTGCATCGGCGCCGGCTATGTCGGCGGCCCGACCATGGCGGTGATCGCCGACCGCTGCCCGGACCTCACCGTGACCGTCGTGGACATCAACGCCGTCCGGATCGCCGCGTGGAATTCCGGCGAACTGCCGATCTACGAGCCCGGACTCGACGAAGTGGTCAAGCGCTGCCGCGGCCGCAACCTCTTTTATTCAACCGACATTCCGAAGGCGATCCGCGAGGCCGACCTGATCTTCGTCAGCGTCAACACGCCGACCAAGACCTTCGGCGCCGGAGCGGGCAAGGCGGCCGACCTCCAGTATCTCGAAAAGACCGCCCGCAGCATCATCGAACACGCCGAGAGCGACAAGATCGTGGTCGAGAAAAGCACGCTGCCGGTGCGCACCGCCCAGGCGATGAGCCGCATTCTCCACT
>CAYSZM010000013.1:0-52865 GCA_964435365.1 uncultured Victivallis sp.
GGAACTTCTTCGACCCCTGGCCGGCGCAATGGTGGAGCTGGTATTTCTTCATCACGATCGTCGTGGTGGGAATCATCACCGGCATCGTATCGACAATCTGGTTTATGATCGGAGGAATTGTCGACCTGCGGCAGCTGTTCCGCGACCTCGCCTTGCGGGTGGACAATCCCGCCGATGACGGCTGGGTCGAGACACAGCAGAATACGGAAGCAAAATAGCGAATGATTCCGAAATCAAAAACTGTAAAAAACCGGGAATGGAGGTGACGAGTTTCAAAAATCATTATATATTGAATTGTGGGAAAATGAATCGTAACTGTATTGGGGATAAATAGAAATGAAGATAAGCGCCTTACACTTGCTCGCACTGAGCGCCGCCGGCTTGTTCCTGCTTGCGGCCAATGCAGCCCCCCTGCCTTCCGGGGCGGAGCTCGGTCCGAACGGAATTGTAAATATCGCGGGAATGAACTTTCAGCCGATTCTCTTCGGAACCGGTTTCAAGCAAACCAATCTGACGGCGAAACACGCCGATCTCCTTGCCAATGGAGACACCGTCCAGGCGCAGACTTCTTTCACCGGCGGAAAAATGAAAGTCGTATTGACCGCCGAAGGCAAAGATTCGTTCGACTATGACGCCGAGGTGAAATTCGATCGGGAGACCGAAATCCTTGGCCTGATGCTCAGCGTCATTGTTCCGGAGACGGGCAAACTGCTCATTCCGGGGAAGAAGACCGATTTCCCACCCTATGACCCCAAGCGGACGACTTTGCTGCAGGCCACCTGCAAAACACTTTCCATCGTTTCGGCGGACGGGAAAAGAATCGATATCAGCGGTGACATCACCGCAAGAATCATCGACCGGCGCGGCAAGGGGGCCGGGAATTTCGAGCTCCGGCTGTATTTCTCTCCAAACAAAGGGAAGCTGCTCGAATCCGGCCTGAAATTGAAGTTCACGGTCGATGCCGAAGCGCAGGCCGCCAAAGCGGAAGCGACAGATGAGGAATATGTCACCGCTCCCGGAAAAGACTGGATCGAACTTGAATCCGCCCGGGATGTGGTTCCCGGTTCCCCCCTGGATTTCTCGGACCAGCTCGATGCTCCGGCCGGGAAATACGGCCGGGTCATCGTAAACGGCGACGGCCATTTCGCCTTTGAAAAGAAGAAAGACACCGCGGTGCGGTTTGTCGGGACCAATCTCTGCTTCACCGCGCAGTATCTGGACAAGCCCGAGGCGGATGCGCTGGCCGACCGTCTGGCCCGCATGGGCTACAACGCCGTGCGCATTCATCACTATGACAAGTATCTGGTCGATTTGAAGGCTCCGGATTCGCTGACCATCGACCGGGACAATCTGGACAAGCTGGACTACCTGATCTATGCGCTGAAAAAGCGGGGCATCTATATCACCACCGACATTTACGTCAGCAGGATCATCAAGGCCGGAGACGGCATTCCCGAATTCGTGGAAGGTGCGGGCAAGCTGGCGAAAGCCCTGCTGCCCATCAGCGAAAAGATGCGGGAAAACTGGAAAACCTTCGCCCGGGAGTGGCTGACCCATCGCAACCCCTATACCGGGTTGAGCCTGGTGGATGATCCGGTGCTGTATTCCATCGGCCTGACCAATGAGAACAATATTTACGCCTGTTGGAATTTGTATCCCAAAATCACGGCGCGCTATGACGAACTGTTCCGCGAATGGCAGAAAAAACAGAATCCGGAAGCGAAGATTGTCGCCGTGGACCCCAACAACCGTCTTTTCCGGGAATTCCTCTATGAGCTCCAGGAAAACTATACGCTGGAACTCCGCCGCTACCTGAAAGACGAGTTGAAGGTCAAGGCCTTGCTGAGCGACCTGAACATGGATGACCGGATTCCGTTGACGGTGATTCGGAATCAGATGGATATCGTTGATGACCACAAATATCACGATCACCCCAAATTCCCCGGCAAACCTTTCCAGTATCCGTTCTCCTTCCGTCAGGAGTCCGCGATTTCCGGGCTGGGTCATGAAGTTCCGGGCAGGCTCTTCCCGGCGCGCATCTTCGAGAAACCGTACAGCGTGACCGAATACCGGTACTGCACGCCGAACCGGTTCCGGATGGAAGGCGGCGCCCTGCTCGGCTCCTATGCCGCGTTTCAGGGCTGGGACGCGCTTTACCAGTTCGCCTGGGCGCATTCCAAAGACACCGTCATGGCGGATGACCCCATCGGAAGCTTCAACGGCGCCAACGATCTGCTGGCGCAGCTCTCCGACCGCCTGATCATGTTTCTCTTCCGTCGGCATGACGCAACGGCGGCCCGGGAGGGGGTCGCATTGCGGGTCGCGCCTGATTTCTGGGCTGAAATGAAGTCGAAATCAGGCTTCGTCATCGCGGACGAATATTCACCGGTAAAATTCCGGCAGCTGGGGTTGATCACCAAAGTCGGCATGGTTGTCGGCGATCCGCAGATTCCCGGCGTGGAACTGATTTCCAAAGCCCAGGCGGAAGGCGCCCTGCCCTTGCAGGAACCGGAGATCGAAAAACGGCGCAAGGAGATGTTTCAGACCGGAATCGCCCGGAGTATGAACGGGGAGCTGTCCCTCGATTCCAAGGCGAACGTGTTCACCGCAACCACCCCGCGCAGCGAAGTTCTCTCCGCGGTCGAAGGGACTCATCAGGTCGGAGCACTGAACGTTTCCGGCATCGACACGCCGACGACTGTGGCGGCCTGTTCTCTCGACGGCCGGGACCTGGGCTCCAGCAGCAGGATTCTGATCTTTCACCTGACCGATGTCTGTGACAGCGGAATCCGATTCAAAAATGCGGAGAGAAAGGTGATTCTTTCCGCCGGGCAGCTCCCTCACCTGCTGCGGCGGTCCAAACTCGAAATCAGCTTGAAATTACTCGGAGACGGTCCGGTTACGGTATATGCATTGAAAAACAATGGAGGAACGCATGGCAGGGTAACGGCTTCATTTTCCGGGGAGACTCTGAAATTCAGCGCGGACAACAGCAGTTTCCCGGGAGGAGTAATGGTTTATCTGGTGGAAAGACAAACAAACTGAAGGAGTGCTTGAAATGAAAAAGATTCGTACCCGTTGCACCAATTTCACGCTGATCGAATTGCTCGTGGTAATCGCCATCATCGCAATTCTCGCCTCGATGCTGCTCCCGGCCCTGAACCAGGCCCGGGATCGGGCCAAATCGACGTCCTGTCTGGGCAACCTGAAACAGCTCGGCGGAATATTCATGCAGTATGCGCAGGACAGTCACGACTATGTGCCCGCGGCAAAATTCGTTCCCCCGGCCGCCCCGGGAACCAACATCAGCGATTACCCCTGGCGGCGCAGCCTGGGCCTGCTCGGCTACCTGCAGCCCTACGACTGGACCTCGGTCGGCCCGGCCGGCAAGAACCTCAACGATGTCGCTTTCTGCCCGATGACCAACCAGAATCGCAACAAATTCAATACCTACGGCGTGCCGAACGGAAGACTGGAACTCGGCAGTGCCGTGCCGGGAAGCACGACCACCTTCGCCAGAAAGCTGGGAAAGCTTGACAAAACCTGCGTCCTGCTGGCCGACAGCCGCCGGGGGTGGGAAGACGACAACGACACCTACTACAACGGCTCCTATTATCTGGACAACGGCAACGGCGACCGTCTCGATCCGGGCAAGACCTACAAGGTGTTGAGCCTGCGGCACAGCCAGCGGTTCAACGCGGCCTTCCCCGACGGGCACGCCTCCGCCGAAACGTGGAGCTGGGTTGACCTGTCGGGACGCTACTACTACGTAACGCTCTGATTGATCGCAGCGGAGGAAGGCGTACTGCCTTTCTCCGTTTTTTTTCGCTTCCGGTTTTCTTTTTTCCTTTCCTGCGTTATCGTATACTGCAAGGAACAGGAAGCTCACCCGGAGGCGCGGCGTGAATCGTTTTTTCAACCGTTTTTTCACGATGCCGAAGACATTCGGACAGTGGCTGACGGAACTGCTCGGCGGCGTATTTCTGGCGCTGGCGGCGCTTTTTCTGATCAGCTTTCTGAGCCCTCCCCTGCCCTTCTATTCTCCAAATTGTGCAACCGACCTGCACAATCCCGCCGATCTGATCATGGCACTCTTTTTTATCTGGATGAACTGGAGCTGGCGCCGGTTTTGCCGGCGAAAATAAAGGCCCTTCCTGCGGTCAGGTGGGGAGGATGCGGTCGCCGCGTTTCCGGTACTCGGTCGGCGTCTGGTGTTCGGATTTTCGGAAGACTCCGGAAAAATAGGTTTCGCTGTTGTATCCCAGCGTCAATGCGATCCTGCCGATGCTCCAGGTGGTGTTGCATAGAAGCCGCCGGGCCTCCTCCAGTCGAAGCCGGGCGACATATTGTGCCGGAGTTTCCGCATGACAGTTGTTCCAGTGGCGGAAGAAGCTTCTCCGGGAAAATCCATGCTTCCCGGCCAGCTCGTCGAAATCGATTTCGTCGGAAAAATGCAATTGCAGCCAGGAGGCGATCCGGGAGATCTCGCGTTCCGGGCGGCTGTTCGGGGACCGTTCCTCCTCGATCTTCAGCAGTGTTTCGGCGGTCAGCTCCAGCGCCAGGAGGTCGATGCGGTCGGCCGCTCCGGGTTCCGCCGAATGGGTGCAGAGCTCCTGAAGATCGCGAATCAGCGCGAGCTGCCTTGCCGACAGATTCAATTCGCTGATGGTCAGGTCGTCGGGGAGCCCCCGTTCGCGGAACCAAGGCAGCTCCGCATCGTCGAAACTCACCCAGAACACATCGAGTTTCGCTTCGGAATCGGTCTCCACCCATTCTCCGGGGCGCTTCACCAGAAATTGCGGGAACCCCCCTCCCCTCGTATGCCCGTCATGGTCGAACTGAATCCAGTTGCTGTCGGCATAAAATCGATAGCAGAACTGTACGCCCTCCACCCGCTGCCGATGGGGGAGCTGCAGCGCGGTAAAGCAGCCGACGGAGCGCACGCGCGGCGCAAATAAGAGCTTGCGCGGCATTTCCCTCAAGTGAACGACCTGGTTTTTCATGAACGTCTCCTCCTTTTTTCTTCATCCCATTTCGCGTTATTATACTTCTGACCTGGCACAAAATCAATCTTAAATTGTCACAAAACCGTTTGGAGAAACCGAAAAAAACGTCCATAATATGAAGCAGAACCAACCAGTACAGCATTGGAGCTTGATGATTATGACGCAGATCGTTGCCGATCGGGAAAACCGCCGATTCCTTCTTACCATGCAGGATTCCTGCTACGCCTTCGGAATTTCGGAAGAGGGAATCCCGGTGCATCTCCATTGGGGCGGAACGCTTCGTGATATCGGCGACCTGCCGGAGATTCAGGAGGTCCGGAATTTCACCCACCGCCCCCGGAACCGCAATCTGCTCGCCGCTCAGGAATTCCCCGGTTGGGACGGGGCGCTGTTTACCGAACCGGCGCTCAAAGTCACCCGCCCGAACGGGGTTCGCAACGTCCGGCTCCGCTACCGGGATTTCGAAATCCGTCACGAGACGGATTCGGAAACGCTCCTGATTCACCTGACCGACCTGTTCAGCGCCCTCGATGTGACGCTTTTTTACCGTGTTTACCCCGCCCAGGCACTGTTTGACCGCTGGAGCGAAATCACCAACCGCGGAGACGAACCGGTCGTCCTCGAAAGCGCGCTGTCGGCGGTTCTGCAGTTGCCCGCGCAGCTGGCGCCGTATCGTTTGACCTCACTGACCGGGCGGTGGGGCAAGGAAGGGATGATTTCACGCGAGACGGTGCGGCAGGGCAAGTTTGTCCTGGAGAGCCGCACCGGTCTTTCCGGACCTTTTGCCATGCCGTTTTTCGCGCTGGACGACGGGAGCGCGACGGAGCGGAACGGCGAAATCCGCTTCGGCACCCTCCAGTGGAGCGGCAACTGGAAGATCGCGGTTGAGCGCGACGGCTTCAATCGGACTTCGGTCGCCGCCGGGATCAACGATTTCGACTTCGCCTGGCGGCTCTTGCCCGGCGGCAGCTTCACCACTCCGGTTTTCTCCGCCGGCCATACCTGCGGCGGTTTCGGGGAGATGACGCGCCGGATACACAGCTGCCTGCGCGCCCGGATCGAGCCGGAAAATATGCGCGGCAAACCTTATCCGGTGATCTGCAACACTTATGCGAGCTTTCACTCCGGCGCGAAGATGCGGGAAGAGAACACGCTCAAACTGGCGGAAGCCGCCGCCGAGGTCGGCATCGAGCTTTTCGTCTTCGACGCCGGCTGGCAGAAGGCGCTCGGCGATTGGGTTCCCCATCCGGAGAAGTTTCCGAACGGACTGACGCCGGTCATCGACCGGGTCCACGCACTCGGCATGAAATTCGGGGTCTGGGTGGAGCTGGAATCCGTCGATACGGAAAGCGACCTCCTCCGGGAACATCCCGACTGGCTGATGGCCTATCCGGAACAGGAAACCGTGCCGGAGATGGTCGACGGCACCCACCCGCACCGGCAGCTGCTCAATCTCGGGCGCCCCGAAGTGCTGGAAGCGCTCTGGCAGTCGATGGACCGGCTGCTCGGCGGCAACCGGATCGATTACCTGAAGCTCGATATGAACCGCGCCTTCACCACCCCCGGCTGGGACGGTGCGCCGGAAATCGGCGACAAGGCGATCTGGGTCCGGTACGTGGAGAATTTTTACGAGCTCTTCCGGCGAATCCGGGCGAAATATCCCGATCTTCTCCTCGAAAACTGCGCCGCCGGGAACGGGCGCGCCGACTGGGGAATCAACCGGATGTTCGGCCGGGTCAACCGCAGCGACAACCAGGATTCGCTGGATATCCTGAAACTCCACGAAGGGTTCAGTTACCTGCACCTGCCCAAATACGCGGGCGGCGGCTGCCACATCAGCGACTATACCGGCATGGTCAATCGGCGGCATATCCCGATGGCGTTCCAGGCTTGCGCCGGGATGCTCGGTTCGCTTGCCATCGGCAAAGTCCTCTTCGAGCTGACTCCGGAGCAGACGGAGGAGCTGAAGAAGTATATCGTCCTTTACAAGGAGCTTCGCCCGGTGATTCACGGAGGCGTGTTTTACCGGCTCATTTCGCATTTCGATACGCCGTATGCGGTTTATGAGTATGTGCTTCCCGATCGGAGCGAAGCGGTCGTCTTCTGTTTCGGTCATGCGCTCCAGTTTGCCGACCCGCTGCCGCCGGTCCGGCTGGAGGGGCTTGATCCGGAACGAACCTATCGCCTGACGCGGCATGGAGATGCGCACCATGATTCCCCGCGTTCCGGCGCAGCGCTGGCGGAGTATGGAATTCCGGTTTTTCTGAACGGAGATTTTTCTGCCGAAATCATTCACCTGAAAGGAGAATAACCCGGCGTACCGTCATTCGGGAGCAATGAAAGGAATGTTGCACCAAGAGTGCTATTGATTCTCCAATAGTCCTGTTGTTCCGCGGTGTGAAATTTGTTATAATTACAGGCATGGACCCAAAAGTATCATCTACAGGAGGTTGTCATGAGAGTCCGTCGAACTGCATCTTTTACGTTGATTGAACTTCTGGTCGTGATCGCGATCATCGCCATTCTCGCCGCGATGCTGCTGCCGGCGCTGAATCAGGCGCGGGGAAGAGCGCGGAGCATCAACTGTCTTTCCAATCTGAAGCAGTTCGGGCTCGGGTTCAACTCCTACTCCAACGACTACAGCGGTTTTACTCCGCACTACACGTCGACGTCCTCGGACACTCCGTCTTACATGCGCTGGCAGGACCGGCTGTGCCCCTACATCGCTCCCGGCACCTCCGTCACGACCAACGGCGACTACCGGGCGAACAAACTGTTCAGCTGCCCCTCGCAGCCGAAGATTCTCAACCTTTACGTCGGCGGAGCCAAGAGCAACGCCAACGAAGGTGGGCATTACGGCATGAACAGCTTCGTGTGGATGCCGGTTTCCGGCTCTTCTCCGCGGGCGCTGTTCAAGCAGGCGAGCCGACTGTCGGAACGGCTGCTGGTTTCCGATATCGACAAATCGAGTGCTTCCGTCACGATTTACGGGCTGACCGACATCATCCCCGCCGCCGGAATCCCGCGTCACAACTCCTTCAAGGGGGTCAATCAGCTGTTCGGGGATCTTCACGCCAAATTCATCACCGTCGGCGAAATCTCGAGCAATTACGACACCTCCTACTGGGGAAGAAACCTGGCTTACTGAGAAGATACCATGCTGAACGAACTGCTTGAATCGAAAGTCGTCGCAATTTTGCGGGGAATCCGGCCGGAGGAGGCGATTCCCTTCTGCGAAATCCTCGCGGAAGAGGGCGTCCGCTTCCCGGAGATTCCGCTCAATACGCCGGATGCGTTGCAGATGATCGCGGCGCTTGCGGAACATTTCCGCAACACCGGCGTGCATGTCGGCGCGGGAACCGTCCTCTCTCCCGAGGCGGTCGGGCTGGCGCACCGGGCGGGCGCGGAGTACATCATTTCGCCGAACACCAATCCGGCGGTGATCCGCTGCACGACGGAACTCGGAATGCTGTCGATGCCGGGCGTCTGCACCCCGACCGAAGCGTTCATCGCGCTGGAAGCGGGGGCGCATGTCCTCAAACTGTTTCCATGCGGAACGCCGCGGGAAATCGGAATCCTGAAGTCGGTCGTTTCGCAGCCGGTTTTCGCCGTGGGCGGAATCGATGCGGACAACAAAGACAGTTACCTCGCCGTCGCCGACGGCGTGGGAGTGGGTGTCGGAATCTTCCGCCCCGGAATCGATGCCGCGGAACTGCGGCGGAACATCAGGAAATTCATGCGATGAAAATTCGTGCCATCGAGCCGATGGTGGTCGGCGCTCCGACTCCGGGGAACGGCAGGCTCTCCGACAAAAATTACATCTTCGTCAAAGTCCATACCGACGAGGGGATCACCGGACTCGGCGAAGCCTCCCTCGGCGGTTACACGGAAACGGTCATCAGCCTGCTCGGGGAACTGGAGCATCTGCTGGTCGGCGAAGACCCGACCCGGATCGAATATCTTGTTCAGGTCATGACCCGGCAGAAATTCTGGCGCGGCGGCGTGGTCAAAGGGTCCGCCGTGGCCGGAGTCGAACTGGCGCTGTGGGACATTCTCGGCAAATCGCTCAATGTGCCGGTCTACCGGCTTTTCGGCGGACCGTACCGCAACCGAATCCGTGTTTACGTCAACGGCTGGAGCGGTGGCGCCACCGACCCGACGCTGCTGGGCGACCGGCTCGACGAGGCGATGGCGGCGGGGTATGACGCCTTCAAATTCAGCGTGGCGCTCCCCTCGTGGCCGGTTTACGATCCCGCCGTGACGGGGGTGATCGCCCGCTGCGCCGAAACCATCCGGGAGAAGATCGGGCCGGAACGCCTGCTGATGTTCGACGGCCACGGCCGCTACGACGCCGACTCGGCCATCGCCATCGGGAAGGCGCTGGAGCCTTATGGCCTCTACTTCTTCGAGGAGCCGGTGAGCCAGCTCGACGAAAAGGCGATGGCGCGGGTGGCAGACTCGGTCGGAATTCCGATCGCGGCGGGCGAACGGCTGGAGTCGCGCTGGGAATTCCGCCGCCTCTTCGAAGCGGGCGCGGTGCGCATCGCCCAGCCCGACCTCGCCCATTGCAACGGCTTTCTGGAGGCATACAAGATCGCGGCGCTGGCCGATGCGTTTTCGGGCTTTCTCGCCCCGCACTGTCCGATGAGTCCGGTGCTGACGGCGATCTCCGCCCACCTCGACGCGGTGGCCCCCAACTTCCTGATTCAGGAGCGGCTCTTTTTGAATGACTGGCGCAACGAGATCATCACCGAGCCGCTGCGGGTGAAGGCCGGCTTCCTCGAGCTCCCGGAGAAGCCGGGCTGGGGCGTGGAGCTCAACGAGGAGCTTTGCGCCGCCCGTCCCAAAGTCAACACCCACATTCCGCGTCTCTTCCGGGAAGACGGCGCGGTGAGCGACTGGTGAAACGATGGAAATCAGAGGCAAGCAAATTTTAGTGACGGGCGGCTCCCAGGGGCTCGGCGAGGATATCTGCCGGATTCTCGCGGCGGAAGGCGCCCATGTCATCGTCAACTGCCGCCGCCAGGTGGATAAGGCGCAGGAGATCGCCCGGGAGATCGGCGGCTGCGTCAGGGCCTTCGATATTTCAGACGCCGGACAGGTCGAAGAGGCCTTCCGGGATCTGGAACTCGACATCCTGATCAACAATGCCCGCTGCGATCCTTACGCCAGAAAAGCGGAAAGCGATGCCGAGTGGTTCGACCGGATGATCGGCGTCAACCTGAAAGGCCCCTATCTCTGCTCGCTTGCGGCGATGGAGCAAATGAAGCGGCGCGGCGGCGGCCGGATCGTCAACCTCTCCTCGGTCTGGGCCTATCGTTCCGCCGACCGGACCATGCTGGAGTACGCCATGAGCAAGGCGGCGCTCCACAGCCTGACCCGTTCGCTCGCCGGAATCGGCGCGCCGTATGGGATCACCGTCAACACCGTCGCGCCGGGGCTGATTGTGTCGAAGGAGATGCACGACCGGCTTTCCCCCGAAGAGCTGGCGCGGAAGTTCGCCCGAATTCCCGCCGGGCGGGGCGCTGCTCCGGCGGAAATCGTCAACGCCGTTCGTTTTGTGATCGAAAACCCGTATGTCACCGGTGAAACCGTCAATATCAACGGCGGCACCGATATGCCCTGAAAAGGAGAAAATCGCGTATGCGCACACTGTTTCTGCTGGCCGCCGTATTGTCGGCATGTTCTGTAATCGGGGCGCCGGATGACCCCTTTCCGCCGTTCGGGGAATTGCCGAAGGAGGTGGTCTTCCCGCGCCGGGCGGAAGTTTCCGTTGACAAGGCGGGAAATCTTCTGGTCGACGGGGTTCCCCGCTATCTGTTCGGCGCCCAGGTGGCCAGCAACCGCCTGGCCGCGAGTTTTGCGCCGACGCCAGGGTATCCGGCTGCGCTGAAATGGGTGTACGAGGAGCCGCTCGGGTACGAGAGTGCGCAGCGCCTGGGATTCGACACCTTCGCGCTCTTCCTCTCTCCCTACCCCTGGCTCGAAACGCTCAATCCGGCCTATTCCGGGATCGGGAAAAGCGAAGCCGACCGGGCCTATTTCCGGAAGGAACTGGAAAACGGGCTGCCGCTGCTGATTGATTACACCTGCTTCCCCTGGTCTTACGGAATGCCGGCGGAGGACAAACTGTTCGCCGGCGCAATTCCGCCGGAGGCGGTCAACACCTTTCGCAAGAGCGGTATGAACCATTGGGTGCCCTACAATATTTTCCATCCGGAAGGGAAGAAACTCTATCTCGATTACTGGCGCATGGGGGTGGACGACAGCGCCGCCTTCCCGGGTAAGCGGTTGATCTTCGAACTCTTCAACGAACCGGGTTACGACGATCCTTCCGCGTATAACCGCGCCCTGTTTGCCGGTTACCTGAAAAAACGCCACCATACTGTGGAAACGATGAACCGGACCTGGAATTCCGCCTACGGTTCGTTCGAAGCCGCCGCCGCGTTCCGGAAGCAGAATGAAAATCCGGGCCTGTTCGCGGACTGGGGCAAATTCATGGAGTCCGGCATGACCGAGCTCGCCCGCGAGGGTGCGGCGGCAATCCGGAAAAAGGCCCCGGGGGGCCTCGTCGCCTACCAGATTCTCGGCCGCGGCTGCTACCGCACCCTCCCCTTCGACAATGTCAATTATTACGAAATCAGCCGTTATACCGACGCGATTTCGACGCCGACCACCGGCGGGCTGATGACCCGGACCTCGGTTGCGGAACCGCCGCAGGCGACGGTGGAAACGCCTTCCAATCCCGCCTTCGCCGAAGGCATCCTGATGCGTCATTTCATCCGTTCGCTCGCCGACGGCAAACCGATCCACAATCCGGAAGCCTACGCCCGAACCGACCGTCAGGGCAACGCCAACGTGGTCTGGCAGGACTTCCTGCGCGGCAGCGACATCACCTACATGTTCATGTGGACGAAACGCGCCTGGGACTGGAATCCGGCAAAAACCGCCGAGGGCGGCCGCCGCATGGCGGAGAAGTTCAACTACCAGCTGGCCAACCCCTACGGGTTCTCCGTCGACTCCCTGGCCGGATTCATGGACGCCAAGCGGGAGATTGCGCGTTTTGCGGAATATTTCGTTCCGCGCGGGAACCGGGTTCCCGCCGAAACGGCGATTCTGCTCTCCTTCCCGACCGAGCGGCGTGCCGTGCCGACCGGCTACACCGATCACCACGAGGTGCTGAACTATGCGGCCGGCCTGGAGTTCTCCCACTATCCGGCCGACGCGCTGGTGGAGGAACAGCTTGCCGGGGGCCGGGCGGCGCAGAAGAAATACCGGGCGCTCGTCGCCGTCGGCCTTCGCAATACGCTTCCCGGCACGGCGGCCGAACTGCGCCGCTTTGTCGAGGCCGGGGGGATTCTGATCGCCGCCCGCGACCCCCTGTCCGAGGATGAGTACGGCCATCCGGCGGAACATTTTCTTTTTGAGGGACTTCGACTTGAGGATAATCCCGGCGCGCCGCAGAAGGAGCTTGTTTTCGAAAAACTCGCCCGCACCCCGCTTCTCCCCGGCCGGATCATTGCGCGAAACACCCGGTGGGCGGTCTCCTCCCCCGGCTGGGAGACGCTGGCGACGGTCGATTCGGTTCCCGCCGTGTTGCACCGGACGATCGGCAAGGGGGATATTTACTTCATCACGCCGCAGTTGCAGGACTACGGAGCCGCCGCCGTGGTGAAATCGATTCTGGAGAGCCATGGAATCCGCCCGGCGCTGGAGCTGTCGAGGCTGCCGCAGGGCGATCTTGCGGTCAACATCGAGAGCCACGTCGTCCGCCACGGCGGCGTACAGCTGGCGCACCTGCTCAATCTCGATTTGTACGCGAAGCCGGTGCAGGTCCGGCTGCCGAAAGGAGCGGACGCCGCCGCCGATTTGCTGACCGGGGAGTTCCTGCCCGTCGCGGGAGACCGGGCGACTTTCCTGCTCGGCGTCAACCGCTACACGATTCTCGGGTTCGGCCCCCGGGCGGAACTGGAACGGCGGTTCGGCGTCGGCCGTTCCGCCACGCCGGACGAGCTGCAGCGGCGGTACGCCGACATGGAAACCGCGCGGCGCGAGGAGTTGAAGAAGACGAATGCGGTCGGATTCCGTTTCCATACGGATTCCGCCACGACCACGCCGGTCAACCTCAGGCGATTCGCCAATACCGGGTTCACCGACGCCATCGCCGACGACGGTCAGGGCGGCTGGACCGACCAGGGCGCGGGGAACTCGCTTACCGGCACGCCGTGGGAGGTGACGCTGCTGCTGGGGGTTCCCTGCGACTTCATCCGCTACGATGAGAACAATGACAAGACCTGCATCATCCTGCGCTCGGAATCGTTGCGCGCCGACATGCCGGAACAGGTCACCGGCATTCCGGTCGACGGCAAAGTGCGGGCGATCTACTTCTTTCACACCGCGGGCTGGTGCCGCACCGGAATGAAGGTGATGGACTACGTGATTCATTACGCCGACGGAAAGAGCGTCACACTGCCCGTCGTTACCGGGGAGACGATCGCCGACTGGTGGCTCAACTCCGCCGGGGTGATGAAGAGCCGGATCGCCTGGAGCAACTCGCAGAATCGCGGCTTTTACATCAGCGAATGGCGCAACCCCGAACCGGAACGGGCGGTCCGGTCGATCGATCTGGTTTCCGCCTGCGGCCGGGCGATTCCGATCGTGATCGGGATCACGGCCGAACGGATTCCCGACTCCGTCCGGGAGGTCAATTGCGCCTCCTCCCAAGTCCGCACCTGGGGGAACGCCGTTGCGGAGAAAAAGGACCAGACCATCACGGTCAAGGTCAGCGAAAAAACCACGGGGTGGGCCGGGTTCTCTGTCTCGTTTCCCGATTTTCCGAAGAAAACGGAGAAAGCGGTCCTCCACTTCGAAATCAACGGCGGAGAGGACCCCTTCGGCAATCTCCGGGGCGGTCAGAAGCTGCAACTGTTTCTGCGCGATGGGAATAAAACGGTAGGGGCGAAATACCGGCTGCCGCAGCCGGACGGCAATTCAGATACGTTCGAGACGGTCTCGATTCCGCTGGACCGGCTGCTGACCGGGCAGTCCGCCGATGAGAAAGCGAACGGCGTGGGATTCCAGTTTCTCGGCGGCGGCAGCGAGTCCGGCGTCGTCATCAAAAACCTGAGGATCACATGGCCCAATGATTGAGCTTGACGGACATCGCTGGCACGGCGAACTTTCCCCCGAATATGGCGGCAACCTCTGCGGTTTGAGCTATGACGGGTTCGAGTTGCTGCGCAAACCTTTGCGGGAGTCGGATCTGGGGGACACGCCGGTCGCTTACGGAATCCCCGTGCTGTTCCCTCCGAACCGGATTGCAAACGGAGAGTTTCGTTTCGACGGCCGCCGCTACCGGCTGCCCCTGAATGAGCCGGAGCGCGGCAACCACCTGCACGGGATGGCGTTGCTCCATGGATGGCGGGTCGCCGTCCGGGAGGCCTCCGTCGCCGAGCTTCGCTTTGCCCACCCGGCGACGGAGGATTTCCCTGCGGAATTCGAGTTGCGGCTGCGGTATGAACTTCAACCGGCGCAGCTGGTTCAGACGTTGACGGTGGTGAATTGCGGCCGCACGGCGATGCCGTGCGGGATCGGGTTTCACACGGCCTTTCGTTCGCCCCGGCGGGCGCGGGTGGAGACGGCGGGAGTTTTCCGGGAGATTCTTCCCCCGCGTCATTTGCCGAGCGGCCGACTTCTGCCGTGGGGGGAGTTCGATCCGGGCGAATGGTTTTCGCCGGAAGAGGAACGCCTCAGCTGCCAGTTCCCAGCGCCTCCCGGAAGCCACGCCGCCGAACTGGAATACGATTCCATGAAATTCCGCTACGAGGTCGATCCGAAATTCCGGGAATGGTGCCTGTGGAACGGCGGCGGCCATCGCGGATTCTTCTGCCCGGAACCCATGAGCTGGCCCACCGACGCCCCGAACCATTCCGGCGATATCCCGCGGGTGCCGGCCGGGGAATCGCTGGCATTCCGTTCCCGGATTATCATAGCCCATTGATTGACGGAAAGAACCGCCCATTTTCAGAACCGCTGCGCTTGTCGCACCCCGAACTAAGATGGAGTGTTTCCTATCGACGAAGTTCACACCGCAGCTGGAACTCGAACGCCGCAGGAATGGAATACGGTCAGCTTTCCCGCCTGTACAACCGCGTCTAAGAATTCCGGCGACGGATTGTCCAAATCGCCCGACCGGAACCGACGGAGGAGTGCCGCATTGCCTTTCCGGTCATAGTAATCCAACTCCCGGATCGTCGATTCAAGAGCGTTTTGAGCCTGTCTCAATTGCGTTTCATAAGATTCATGATTTCCCATATTCAACAGTCCCTCCAGTTCGGTATTCCGCCCCGGCGCAGCGGCACGGCGTTTTGCATTACATTCGGTTCAGACAGTCAAGAGCTTCAACATACCTGGTTTTGAGCAGACCGCGACGCGGTTCCGGCAACTCGTCGAGGGTGGACATATTGTGCTTCAAATCGGCGAGTTTGACCCGGCGCGCAACCGGATCTCCTGCAATGGCTTTTATGTATTCCGGATAAGGCGTTTCAGGCGCGTGGGTCATCAGTCTCAATGCTTCCATGATAGGGCCCGGATCGATTCCGCCTGCCGTCACCATCGCACGAATCTCTTCCACCGTCGCGTCGGTATCTTCCAGTACATCGTGCAGAATGGCGGTTATTTTCTCCGGACCGTCATCAAATGCCGCCGCGACCGCTTCGGGATGAGTAATGTAAGGCTTCCCGCCATCCCGAAACTGTCCGCGATGCTTCTTTTCCGCGAAGGCGTGAGCCGTTGCGTACAATGCCGAAAAGTCTTGCCGCTTCGCAATTTCCCGTTCCCGAGTGAATTCCTGATCCCACTCCTCGATCGGCTCGGAATGAAGGACACGGTGTTTCACCTCGCCGGGGAGATTATAGAGATTCCACAGTGTCGCCTTGAATCCGGGCTCGACAACCCGGATCGCGGTCCTCGCGATGTGAATCCGGTTGGCCGCTGCAAATTCGAGAATGCCTGCCCGAAGTTCTTTTCGTACCGCGATCAGCTCATGCAATACCCAGCGGAGGATGATTCCGACCGTCGCCGAAAGCACAACCCCGAATAAAATGATGATTTCCATAAATCCGACTCTCCCGATATGATTCCGTCCGGTTCAATCCCGCAGTTTCCGGGCAATCTCCTCCCAGGTCGGGACCGCGGTTTTTGCCGCATAATAAAAGGGGCCGCGCAAATCATTCAAATTCACCCAGAGCAAATACTCTTTTCCGGCCATCGTGACAAAACCGATCGCGTCGGAACGGCGGACACTGGTCCCGTTTTGCATCACCCGGAGAATGGTGGCGGGAACCGGTCCCGCAAAAGCGTATTTCTTCCAGGCCGGAGCCAGCGCGACATACATGCGCATCACCTGTTCCGGAGTTGCGAAAACGCCCCAGCCGATCGCATTGCGGTCCCAATCCTCGCCGAATTCAAAACCGTATGCACGGAACCGGGATTCCAGTTTCTCCCGACCGAGCAGCCGGGCGATTCTGACGATGCCGATATTGCCGTTGCCGGCGACGATCTCCGCGACAGTCTCTGTTCCGAAATCCCGGACATCGCGGATTTTCATATCGTCTGTCCGGGTACAGTCGATGACGGTGTCCAGCTTGACGACTTTCTCTTCCAAAGCCGAGATTGCCGCCAACGGTTTGACCAGGGAGACGAGTTCCAACTTCCTCAAGTCGAATTCCTTCGAACGGAACACGGTTTCTCCGGTTTTAACGTCGCAGAGCCATGCGGAGCCGCTTCCAGCGTGATATTGTTCCCGGGCCTGCGCCAATCCGGTTTCGATAATCTCCTGCGGTGCGACGGCCGAAACGGCGGCCGCGACGACCACGCCCAGCAATCCTGCAACCATTTTTCCTGTCATTTGTCCCCTGCTCCTTTGTGATATGATTCAGAAATCGACACCGATGCACTTCCGGCGAGCAGGCTGATCAGTACTCCGCCGACAAATAATTTCGTATCTGCATTGTCTGCTGCTGCCCGTATTATAGTGATCGTGTTTCACACTATAAAAGAGACAAATATCATGTGATTATGACAGGCGTTTTTTTCTTTTTTCAAAGAAATTTCACGTATGGTTGCCGAGTGTGACCGCGATTGCGATTAGCGCGATCGAAAGACTCCAGGCAAGCGATGTTGAGGCGATCCGCCACCAGAGCGGGCGCCGGTCTATTTTCACTCCGCATACCCGCCCCCGGTAATAGATTGCCGCAAGCGGAATTCCCGGCAGGAAAGCCATGCAGATGAAGCAAATGCCCCAGGCTTCTCCGAACCGTTCCCAGGGACGGTCATAATAAACATTGTCGATATACGGATTTTGAAAACCGAATGCCCAGGACAATCCGATCAGCAAACTTGTCGCGAGCAGAACAAGCCACCATTCGGACAGCCGCCAACGTCGTTTGCCGATGCCGAGCCCGACGGGCAGCAGCAGAAAAAACAGAAGAAGCGCCCAGTCCTGGCCCCCGGCAATCAGGGAGAGCCAAATATTGGAATATGTTTTATCATGGATCAACAGCCAATGCCGCAAATTGCTCGCGGCGATATAATAGAGAAGAAATCCGCATGCGATGCGGAAAAGGAACATCGGCTGTTTTTCCCAGAGAAAACGGGATACCCCTTGCCATTTTTCCCGGATATCATGTTTGATGTTCATTCACTCTTCCCGTCGAGATACTCTTTCGCCTGCCGACATCCGGCCGCGATGGACTTTTCAAGGTAATATTGGGATTTTTTCTCGTCGCAGTCGAGCCCGTGAAGTCCCTTCGCGTAAAAAATCGCCATGTTGAGCGCCGCGAAGCCAAGCAGATCCCGGTTCTCGGTTTCCGTATCGGCGACAGTGCGGATCAACGCCGCGCCCTCCGGTTCGAACCCTAGCTTCAGGTAGGCGCGGCCCAGTTCATGTTTAGCCAGATTGGAATCGGGATTCAACGCCAGCGCTTTTTGCAGAAACGCAACCGCGTCTTCATAGCGTGAATATCCGTCCATCATGATCGTGCCGCACCAGGCATACGCATCGGAATTGCCCATTTCTCCGGCCAGGCGGAGCGCATACACGGCTTGCCTGATTTCCTGCGCACTCGGGGACTGCTCGTTCTCGCAGATTCGGATTCCCATTTTTAGCAGCGCTTCCGCCGTTCCGTCGTTTTCCGGCAATTCAACTTTCTCCAGCGGCGGAAGTTCCGGCTTCCAGGCGGCGATTCGGTCGGGCCCGAAAATAAAACGCTTCCGGTGATACCATTGCCTGACCGGAGCCGGAACTTTACTCAGCGTATTGAACCAGTTGTGCGAAGTCAGTTCCGGCGCGAACCTGGCGCCCTGTCGGCAGTCCCGTTCCGCGAGTTCTGGATCGCGGTTCTTGAGCAATGTCCCCGCCATCCAGAAGCAAAAGCCCTTTTGTTTCGGATCGTCGGTCAAGTCGGCGGCGGAACGGTAATATTCCGCCGCGATCCAACGGTAATGATAACGGGGAAGAGTCGGTTTGTTCAGTTTCAACGCGGTGAACTGCGTCCCCCATTCGCAGCGATAGCTCCCGCGGCAGATCACATTGTCCGGTTCCAGAAAAGTTCCGAAGAGCCTGTCGCCCTGGAAACGAATCAGGGCCGCCAGCGTCAGTGTGGCTTCCAGACGCTCCAGTTTCGGGATGTCAGGCTTCTCCGCCGCCGTTTTCAGCCGGAAGAACTGCTCGGAATAGCAGCGCGTTTCGTCGCCGGTGAACCATTCCCGCGCTTCCGCAAAGCGTTTTTCGCGCATCAGGCGGCGGGCTAGAATGTTTCGCAGGACAGCGGTCGCCTCTTCGGGAGTGAGAAGATTGGGATAAAGAATTTTATTGTTTGACGCGCACTGGTACGAATCAACGTCCTTCTCCCCGGAGGAGCCGCCGGCGGCATGTTTCCGGCAGAAATCGATCAGCTCCTCCACACTGAAAACCTGTTCCGCGACAAGTCCGATGTCCTCCGGGGTTCCGCCTTTCATCCAGCGTTCGAGCGCCGGGGGCGCCTCGCCCAGATTCAGGAGTTCGAGTCCGGCCAGCGCCTGAAGTTCGGCATGGGTATTGAGGGCGATGGAGGTTTTCGGCATGTCGTCCGGCGTATAATCCGGATATTTTGCCAGATAGGCGTCTATCGCCGCGACCTTCGCTTTCCCGGAGAGTTCCTTGATTGTCAGCAAATCCAGCAGTTGGGCATATTCCGGTTTCCCCTTCAACAATCTCTCCGCATCTTTGAACGGAAGCCGCAGGGCCAGAACCGGAACGTTGACGGGACTGAATTCCGCGAATTCCTCCGCGATCTTCCGGGCGGAAATCATCTGGCGGTTGGTCAGCCCCAGCGCCACGATGAGATCGCGCAACGCCGGATCGTTCCTGCTCATTTCCCGGAGGGTTTCCTCCGATTCCAGATAAAGAAACCAGCGCAGCGGGGGCATCTCAGCGCCGCTGAAAAATGTGTCGCCGCGTCCCCAGGCCTGACTCCAGGTATCCATTGCGTTGGTGTAACGCCACGGTTTGCCGGGGACGTGATCCAGCCCGTATTTTTGAAGCCAATGTCGATAGGCTTGAATTTTGTCCCCGGGGGAGGACATCAGGTACACATACGACGGGGTGTCCGCGATACAGGCGCGTTCGCAGCCCTGTGTGTCAGGGCAGCCCGCCATTCGCGCCGCGGTTATCCGGGGCAGATACTGGCCGGTGAGTGAAATCTGCCGGAAGGCGGCATACTGGTCGAACGCATAAAGAACCGGGATCGTCGTATAACGCCGTTTTTCCAGGGGAAGGTCGAGCAGGGCTTTCCATGCAGGGGGAAAGTCGGTTCGGTCGTCGCCATCGACCAGCTCTTTCCTGCCCCTGGCGTACAGCTCGAATTCCAGCAGTTTCTCATGCGGGGCGGATACCGGCGTTCCCTGGCCGGAATGAAGGACGGATGCGATGAACGCGTCCAACTTCTCCCGTGGAATATCCAACCCTTCGGCCGACTCCGCGATGTCATGCCGCCACGCTTCCGCGCGAGGCAGTCCTTTCGGGAGTTCGCAACCGGTGGTCTCCGGATAGTACAACGCCGCGATCTTCCGAATATGCGCGTCGACGTTCACGTTCGGGAACCCGGTGCAGTCGCCGTGATCGACAAATCCGGCGATCGCCGAACCGGCTATGCAGAGACACGCACTCAACCATATGATTTTTCTCACTTTTTATTCTCCTTCCGCTGCTGAAGATATCATATGAACACAATCGAATGTCTGTGTCGTCTCCTGATATCCGCTCAATAATGCGTGCGCCGGTGATTCAAACGGCGTTGTCTGTTGATTTCATTTTGCTGCATAATCATCTGAATATCCAGTGCCTGATTCAATCGGTCCAGGGCTTCGCCTTCGTCTTTTGCGCAAGCATTCAGATATAAGATTGTCTCATCGGGAACATCCAATTTGGAATTCTGCATCTGTTCTTCGTATACTTTGCACAATACGGTTGCCGCAGTTGTTTTGTAGATGTTGTAATTCTGCTGTTCCGTCCAGTGTCCGTTTACGGGAAAAGGCGGAGGATTCTTCCACTCATTCCAGGCATTGGAAAGAACACCGTTGCTTCCCGTGAAAACCGGTTGTCCGTTTGCTCCCGCCGGTCCGTACCAGCTGCCGTCCGAAGACTGCCCGCCCCCTGCACGATACGATTCGGAAGGCTGGAAATTTTCCGCTGAAGCCGTCGGTTGAACCATGGAAACGCGCGTTCCGGTTTGTGCCGGTCCGGAAAAAAAGTCAGAAACAATCCAGACTCCCACTGCTCCAATCAGTATCATCAGCACCATCACGCCCAGAATCCTGCCCGGGCGAGTCGAATCATGGGGATTGGCGTTTGCCGGCGGCGGTTGATTCTGAAAAGGAATTTCTGCCGCCCCTCCGGGAAGGGAATACTCCCTGTTTATCCCGGATGAAGAGGTGCGCTCCGCAGTGATCCCGTCCGGCCGACAATCGCCCCCGGCGTTTTTTCGTTGCCGGTTGAGAAAATCCGCGGCATTCGCCACGGTCGCCCCGGAAGCCTTGGGCGGATCGGCGGAGACGGCTTTCGAGACTTCGGAACGATTCCCGGATTCCGCTTGTCCGGCAGAGTCCTCTGCCGGGCCGGAGTCGGCCTCCCTGCCCTTTTTCTGTCGCTGACGTTTTAAAAAGTCTTCGGCTGTACTCATTTTTTTTCATCTCTGTCGGAGTTGTTGAACATCAATTAAACGCCTGAGTTAGACTTCGCGACTGACATTTCGGCGCGGCATCATGCCTTGGGGATAAGCTCTTAATGTCCCCTGACCCCCTTCCATATGGCAAATCCGAGAATGCCGATTGATATGCCCAGGATTTTACTGACTCCGTTTATCATGCAGATAATCATCCCGATCAGAAGCGCAATGCCAACCACTCCGGCGATGACGTCGCGAGCGTCGGAGGAGCCGGAGGCGGCCGCCGTCGAAACAGGCGCGGTCGGCGTGTCGCTTTCCGGGATATCCCGCTCCGGGGCGGGCGACGATGTTACGGCTTGACGTTCGGGCGCCGGAGATACCGGCGGCTCGTGAAGGGCGCTGATCGAGATTGAGACGTTTGCGTTTGTCGTGCCGTTTTTTTGGTTGTTCTGCTGACGCTTGATAAAATCTTCCGCCTGGCTCATGATGTCAACCCCTTGTCATTTTCAGATATTCTTACTACATCCCAATATGGGCGATCAAAACAACGGAATCTGACGCTGTATATTTATTTTTTTGCATCTGAACGTTCTTTTTTTACTGCGGGGACCGGAGGAGGCGATGTTCTGAGCGGCTCGGCCGCCGGCTTGGGGGCGAATTCCGGCCCGGACGTCTTCTGCGGCACTGCCGGTTCCGCAACCGGAGCGGCAAGCAAACACCCGGCTGATTTGATCAGGATCAGGATCAGCAGCAAAGAGGACAACAATCCAAGGAGAATGTGAATTCTTGGCCGGCGACGGGAAGGCAGCGGCTGATACTGTCGGAGGCTCGGGCGGTCTGTATCATCGGGCCGCGCATCTTGCTGTCGAACGAAAACCGGCGCGGCCGTCGTCATCACTGTCGCGGATTTGGCGGGAGCCGGGGGCTGGTATGAGATACGGAAAAGCGGCTCCAGAATGGTTCCGTCTACCTGAAATTTCAACTTGCCGCCATGAGCGAAGCAGTCCCCCATCTGCCGAAACAATTTCGGATTGTTGCTCTCTTTTTCAAACGGGGCATTCAAGGCAAAACTCGCAGCCTCCGTCGGAGTTCCGGTGTAACACATCTGGGTCGGGAATGGCGTTATCGGGCCGGAAAATTCCGGAGATTGGTACAAGATGGAAAAATCGACCGCCGCCACAGCGTCTTGCGGAATCACTCCCAGAATGAGATAGAGCGCATTGCGCCCTTTGGAATCCGCGTGGCGATTGACAAAACACCGGTAAAACACGATGCCTTCCGGAACGGAGAACGCCCCGCCGAAAGGCAGTTCCCCGGAATCGATATCCGGAAGGCGGCCGATCAGCCGGCGGTAATTTTCCCATGCGGTCTGTGGAAATTCATCGCCGCAATGCCAGCCGTAGCCCTCTGTCGCGGTATAAACCGCCAATGGAATAACAAGATCCATGCTATTGATTCCTTCAATCACGTTTTGTCGCAATAGATTTCAAAAAGCTCCTCCTCGTCCTGGAGTGTCAGGCATGAGCGTTTCGCGTCTATCGCGATGATGTCTGTCCAAACAAGGGTTTCTTCTCCACTGTGAAGAACGATTTGTATGCAAGGAGACAAGTCATCTTTCAAAAATCCTTTTATCTCCCATTCAAAAGAATGGGTTTCATTCTGCGCGTTTGTCATTTCGACATGGCCATCATGATAAAATTTGAGCAAAACAGTACCGTCGACATCTTTTGCTTGACATGTTCCTTGTAATAACATGCTGTTTGCGGTGTGAATTGTTTGCTGCAGTTCGACTGTTTTCTTTGATCTCAAG
Organism: uncultured Victivallis sp.; assembly: GCA_964435365.1. Lineage (GTDB taxonomy): Bacteria > Verrucomicrobiota > Lentisphaeria > Victivallales > Victivallaceae > Victivallis. The sequence goes on from CAYSZM010000013.1 coordinate 23,022, forward strand.
AGAAATTTCTCAGCGTAATTCATTGCTTTGTTCCTGGTATTGACAAGCTGTTTTCCGGATGGATCAATGATTTTAAGAAGTCCGTTTCGTCAACACTGCCCTGAATCCAATATTTTTTGAATGACAGGAAGATGCGGCATCGGAAAACGCAGCGTAATCCTCTACTTTTTTTGAACCGGTAATTAACCTCAATGCTTTTTCTCCCCCCGCTTCTTCCATATATCTGCCCCGGGAAGACGCCAGGACATATTTATGCTTCTGTAATTTTTTATACATTAAATAATATATATTTCCAATAAACCCGGGGTCATGAGCAAAGGCAATGAAAATACAAAATAAAACGCCGACGCCTCCTGCCAGAACGCCCCCGCAACCAATTGTCACTTCAATAATCAGTAAGACCAGGGAAATTGTCAGGAATGAAAAAAAAGCACAAGGGATCAATGTTTTTTTACTGTCGCGATGGCTGATATCTGCACACCATTCGGATAAGTCCGGGGGAGCCGATTCCCCGTTTTGCTTTCTCAGATAGAGCGAGTTTTTCCATTGAACCGAGGTCGGCAATGAATAGAAGTATCCGTCCGTCCGTTTTTGCATCTGATTAAGCCTGTTGCAAAAAGCCAATGCCTGATCCCGGCTCACATTCACCACCGGAGCGTTGTCGTGATATCGCTTCCCCGGCTCCATGACCATAGCCCACTGATCGCGGGTAATCATATTTTTGCTGATCCAGAAACTGTCGTTGGATTCTTGTGTTGAACTTGGAACGCTAAGCATATCCAATGACTTGACAACAGAGTTATCTTCCATGTTCAATGGCGCTTTTTCAATTTTATCGATTTTTTTTGTTCTGGTCAGCCAGAATATGATATCCTTGATGCCTTGGGATTGGAAATCCTTTGCCGGCAAGGGAATGCCGTTTTCATCCGGTTCGGTTCTGTCCACCGCCGACACCGCGAATACCGGAATGTCGTGATAGATGTTCATGACGAACGGCAGGTATTTTTCCAGCGTTTTCCCGGGGCCGCCGCACTGTTCGATGGCGTTCCGGTATTTGTCCGCCTGGGTCAGAATGATGGCAATATTGGTAATCGTCGGCACTTTACTGGCGAATTCCAATATGCTTTTGTTCAGCCACAAGGTTTCCAGCGTCCGGGCGGAACTCCGGTCCCCGTCGATCACATCGCGCAGATTGATCAGGACCAGCAAGGTACTCGCCTCGGTGATGTGTTGAAGCAGCGCTTCCATTTCCGCGGCGTACTGTTGGCCGTCGCCGTTCTCGCTGAACGCCCGGCGATAAATCTCTCCGGCATAGTCCAGCAGACTCAGTTCGGCGACGATTTCGTCCCGGGTGCGCAGTTCCCATTCCAGATAGCGCAGGGAGTCGGTCATGGTCGCGGACGGCCACTGCTGCCTGTTCCGCATCAGGTGCATGTACGACATGGAAAACTTGAATGCGTCCTGATTCTTCGGCGTCAGGAACATCCCGTTTTCATCCGGGTGCTCGTAAGCCGCGCCCAGGGCCGCCATCAACACCGTCTTTCCACTTCCCTCCACCCCGACGATTGCAATTTTCCCCATAATCGATTTCCTTTCTCAACAAAATCGAACATTATTGCCATCTGTTTTTACCGTAAATATTTCACACCAAATCCGTATGTTGACACCAATTACAATGGCGAGCGGCAGGAAAAATAAATCGCCCCCGGCCAATCCTGCGACCAAGAGCCCCCAACCGATCATATTGAAAACGAGAATCGCCAACCCGCTACGGTTTGCTCCCCGATAAAAATCGTGAATCCCCCAACCTCCCAAAAACAAGGCAAGCACAATATAGATTGCCCGGCTCTTCCGCCGATAATCGGGCTGCGGCGTTGTTAAAGGAGCAGCTGCAGCCGGATTGACAACGCGGTCCTGTTGAATCGTCCCGGAATCGGCTGTCGTCCCAGGTGTTGCCGAAATGGTAATGCTTTTACCGGACAGGTCCTGCCGATTCTGGAATCCGTTTGCATTTTTCTGTCTTTGAAGAAATTTTTCCGCCTCGTTCATTTTCTCTACTCCTTTTCTCTATTCCCATGTATATCCCAGGCCTTTGCAGCGGTCGCATTCCGCGCTTTGGTGAACCACGCCGTTTTTGCAATTCGGACAGGTCCAGACACCGCTGCCGCCGCAGTTGGTGCATACGACGCCGCCGAGGCCGTTGCAGCGGTTGCATACTTCCCATCCGGAATTAAGCAGTCCCCGGGTCACCCAGACCCGGCCGTTCCCCTGGCATTGCGAACACTGCATATAATGAACGCCGTTGGCAGCAAGTGCGCTGACGACGCCAACCGGATTGCACGGCTGTTTCCAGATTCCCTTGCAGTTGTCGCATGTCACATCGACATTGGTTTTACCGCTTCCCGAGCATTTCCAGCAGGATTTTTTGTATTCGAACATGCCCTCCATGCCTGTTGCCCTTTTGTTCCCGTTATTCCAGGAGCTGTCCCACTTCAAAGGAGAAACATATTTATTTTGCGGATCAACCTTCACGTAGCCGTCCTCCGGCCGCCACGTGTCTTTCTCCGTCACGCTGATCCAATGCGGCGGCAAAGTTTTGCCGGAAGGCAATCCACTTTTCCATGTCAGACCGTTCTGGCCGTCCCAGGCGTAGCCGTCCTTGTTGCTGACCCATTGGGTTTCCATATCCGTCGAGATGAGTCCCTCGCAGGTCGGATGACTCACTCCGGATTGCCATTTGATGCCATCCCGGCCATCCCAGACATAGGCGGGTTTATGCGTTATCCACTGCCCCTCCCCGTATGCGGATACCAGGTCGCGGCAACGGGGATGAGTCATCCCGGCCTTCCAGACGATACCCGCGGCTCCGTTCCAGGCATACCCGGGCTTATCGGCCCGGACCGTCCATTTCCCCTCTTCCCGTGAAGAAATCAGGTCGCGGCAATCGGGGTGCTGTTCTCCGCTGCTCCAAATCAGTTCGGATAAGCCGGACGCATTCGAATCTTTCCGGACATATCCGGGTTGGGGATTCCAATACCCGGAGGGGTTCTCTTCCGTGGAAATGGTGATCCAGTGCGGATATTGATCCGAGGTGATCCCCTTCTGCCAGCGAACGCCGGTTTTCCCATCCCACACATAGCCGGGCGTCGTGGCAATCCAGGTTCCCTCCTTCTCCCCGGAAATCAGTGCCGTATTTTCCGGATGCGCTTTTCCGGATACCCAGCGGGATTTGAAATTGCCTTCATCGGCATAGCCGGGAGCGGCGTTCCATACCCCCTCGCCGGTTCCGGCGATAAAGTGCGTATGCTGCGGATGAACGCTTCCGGGGGCCCATGCGGTTTCAAGGTTCGATGTGCGCAATTCGCGGAAACCGGACCCGTTTTTCCATGTATAACCCGCGTTCAAACTCCAGTAGCCTTCCTCTTTGTCCGAGGTAATGCCGCGATTCTGCGGATGGGGCACCCCCGGCGTCCACGCCACGGTCAATTTTCCGGCATCGACCATCCGGTAGCCGGGCGCCGGAATATAAGTGCCTGCGGATTGCCCCGAAACGATATTCCTGTGCTCGGGATGCGGCAGATACGGACACCAGACGGCGCCGGTTTCATATATGCGCTCTTCGCGGTTCTCTCCCGAAGCGTCATTCTTCCACCTGTAAGGATAGATCAATTTCCAGTATCCGGGCCGCTTGGAGGAAATCACCCCTTGCCGGGAAGGACTCGAGACGCCCTCCTCCCACAATGCGATCTCTTTCCCATCCCGGGAAACAATGCAATAGCCCTGCTGGCGTTTGTCGTTGATCTCTTTTTCATGTGCTGCCCGTGCGTTGATCCCTGCCGTAATCAGCGAGAAGACGGCAAGGAACGCCAGGGCGGCAAGGACCAGAAGCAGGGACCATAATCGGCGTTTTGCTCTTTTCTTGCGCATGGCGGCTATATGGTCGTAGTTTTGCCTGATCTCGGTTTCGACTGCACTGCGACTGGCGCGGAAGACCGGTTGCGCCTCCCATTGCTCTCCCGCCTGCTTTAACGCCTCCTCATACCCCAGTTCAGCGATCTTGATCAGAATATCGCTGATGGCATTCTCAAATTTCAGGGCCGCGGCAGCCTGGGCCGTCATTGATGCCGCTTGCGTCCGGTCAATGGAAATTCCAGGAGAACGGTCGACGAGATCGGCGAGTGCTTTCGCCCTGGCATGCCAGGTTATCGCGATTTTTTTTCTCTCTTCGCCGGGGGCGTTCGCATGTTCGTGATATTGGTCCATCACGCTTTGGACGCCTGCGAACATCTCATTGAATTTTTCGACGATGGAATTGTATTCCTCCTGTATTTCATGAACCGTGCGCGTCAGCACGTCTTCATATTCGGGGACGGCTTCGGCCGATTTCTCAACCCTCTGCACGGCGGCGTCCGGGCCGGATTCGGCAAGATGTTTCAACGCTTCAGCGACCGACGTCTCGAAGTTCAGCGCACGGGACGCACGGTCTTTGATTTCTTTGACTTCACTCTCGCTCAGAGCAATATCCGGTGAATTTTTGCATGCCTCCGCCAATGCGGCGGTCGCATTGACCCAGCGGTCGGCGATGGCACGGCGATTTTTATTACATTCGGAAGAGCTGTTGCGATATTCCTCCGCCAGCAGATTGACGGTTTTAACTCGCTGCTGAATGTTTTCTCTTCTTGCCTGAAGCGCGGATATGATACGACAGCCTTCCGGGTTGATCTCAATCAACCAGCGGATGAGCTCCTGTACGCCAATGGATTGAAAATCCTTTGCCGGCTGGGGAATCCCGTTGTCATCCGGTTCGGTCCTGTCCACCGCCGACACTGCGAATACCGGAATGTCATGATAGATGTTCATGACGAACGGCAGGTATTTTTCAAGCGTTTTCCCGGGGCCGCCGCATTGCTCGATGGCGTTCCGGTATTTGTCCGCCTGGGTCAGGATGATGGCGATATTGGTAATCGTCGGCACTTTCCGGGCGAATTCCAATATGCTTTTGTTCAGCCACAAGGTTTCCAGCGTCCGCGTGGAACTCCGGTCCCCGTCGATCACATCGCGCAGATTGACCAGAATCAACAAGGTATCCGCTTCGGTGATGTGCTGAAAGAGCGCTTCCATTTCCGCGGCGTACTGTTGGCCGTCGCCATCCTCGCTGAACGCCCGGCGATAAACTTCTCCGGCATAGTCCAGCAGACTCAGTTCGGCGATCATCTCGTTCCTGGTGCGCAGTTCCCATTCCAGATAGCGCAGGGAGTCGGTCATGGTCGCGGACGGCCACTGCTGCCTGTTCCGCATCAGGTGCATGTACGACATGGAAAACTTGAATGCGTCCTGGTTCTTCGGCGTCAGGAACATCCCGTTTTCATCCGGGTGCTCGTAAGCCGCCCCCAGGGCCGCCATCAACACCGTCTTTCCACTTCCCTCCACCCCGACGATAGCGATTTTCCCCATGATAATTTCCTGTTTATTGAATGACGCGTTCCATTGCCGTCTTTAATGAACATTCCTGCATTCTGTTCAATTTGAGTTGCAGTTCAAGCCTTCTGGATTCGCTGAAGAAGGGGAATTCTTTGCTCTTTTTACGAAAATATCCCAAATCGTCAAACAATTCCACAATGCCGCGCGCCACCACCTCTTTGCGGGTCGTTGTGGCGCTGAGATGATGCAAGGCGCCTTCGAATGCTTCAATTCCCGATTGCTGCAGCAATTCCTGGTTTTTCTTCAGTTTCCCGAGTAATGCGGATTTTGCGTCGACAAAATGCCACGTCATTGCCTCCGGCAATAATGAACCATTCACGTCGATGAATTTTTGTTTTTCCGATTCCGTAAACGGGTCGTAACAGTTGACTACAACATCCCTGCATTTCAAAACAAGAAATTCGGTGAAAAAATCGCACTCGACCTTGCTCACGCCCTGCTGGGATTGAATTACCCAGAAGACCCGGTCTGCCTGCGGCAGATAAGCGTTCAGTAACCGGCGGTGCAATTCCCCCTCCGTTGCTTTCGCCGCGCCAAATCCCGGCGTGTCGGCCAATACCATGCCGTCCTGCAACAGCTCGGATGGGATTCCGGCGTAGAGAATGTCGGCTGCGCTGCCGGAACCGGCGGTAGCGTATTTCTGGATGAAATCCAGCAATTCATCCGTATTGGCGCAACATTTCCGATTGCGAAAAATGGAATTGCTGAATTCCGCCCCCACCTCGTAATGATCCGAAAAGCGGTATTCAACAGGCACCGAGCTCCAGGGACGATTTCGCATCGGAGCCACCTTGGCTCCGAACAATGCGGAGAGCAAAGTCGATTTGCCCACATTGGTCAAGCCGGCCAATGCCGCTACCGGAATGGGATTCTCCCATAATTTGACCATTTCCCGCATCTGATTCTGGCATTGTCGCAGGGCTTGCGCCAAATGATCGTTTCCGCGTTCCTGGTGCAGCATGGCGCTTTCCGCCAGCATGACCCGAAAATCATGAATGACCGGAATGAAATCTTTCATTTCGCCAACTCTTTTAAAAGTTCGCCGCCTTCCATCTGGAGCGCGGAAAGTTCATTCCGGAGATTGATCAGCTCTTCATCGTGGGATGCATCTGTGTTGGATTGGTCATCCATGGCATTTTGAAGCGCATTCGTGATGGGTTCAATCTCCAGCTGATAAAGATTGAACAGTTCATTCTGCTGTTTTTCTTTTTGCGCGTTCATTTCCTCTTTGCCGCGAGTTTGCCAATTCAGAGAGATTTGATTCAAGACTTCCGGAAGTTTTCTTCGCAACTCGTCTTTCATTTCATTTTTCGTCCTGTTGGCGAAAATCAGTCCGACGGCACCGCACATGGCCAACAGGAAACGATCTTTCCACGTTTCCCGTATCCCGCCATAAAATGCAGTAGAGCTCCCACGCTCAAATCGCGAAAGGATTTTGACCGGACACTGTAATTGATAGCGCCCGACAGCCTGGGCGATTCTCTCTTCGAAGTGCTTGACAACGACCTCCAGTGCCTTTCTGATCAGGCATTCGAACTCTTCCGGGAAATGGTCCTTCTTGGAACTGTAGTTGAAAAGGTTGATGCTTTCGATATAATTCAGCATTTGTGCTTCGACCGCATTGAGCGTCGCCGGCAATTCTGTAAAGAACGAATTTTCAGCCATTTCCCAGTCGTGGGCGAATTGCTTCAGGGCGCCGGCCTGCTTTTCCTCCAGCGCGATGCCATTGGCGGCGAGCTGATCGATTTTCCCCTTCAATTCATCCCGGTTCATCAGTCGGGCCTGAATTTCCGAATCCACGCCCTGCAGGAGCGGGGGGATGATCGCATTCAACTGCGTCATCAGCAGGAAGCGGGGATAGCGGACTTTTTCCGGTTCCAAATATTCCCAGATTGCCGCGAAAAGCGCCGCCATGCCGCTTTCTTCCCATTCTCCCTCCATCGCCATTTTCGCGCTGATCGGAAACAGTTTCGACACGTTGATTCCGGTTTTGCCCAGAATGAAACTGTTGTGCTCCAAGGCATCGCGCAGCTCGTCGTCATCCGCCTGGTCCTTGCGGTTGATGACGAAGAAAAATTTCTGAATATTCTGTTTTTTCAATTCTCGGATAAAATCGATTTCCGATTCCGTCAACGGGGTTTGAGCGGTTACCATGAAAATTACGGCATCCGCCTTGGGCAGATATTCGTGCAGAAGAGCGTCATGATGTTCGAAGATCGATCCGCCGCCGGGGGTGTCAAGCAGCAGAACTCCGGGCTCCATTTTGGGGAAATTGTCCCGGATCATAACATGCTTTATCTTCAGGACATTTTGCGGGTTTTTCTCTTCGGTGGTGTAATTGGCAATTTCTTCTATGTTTCCGGTTTCCCTGCTGCCGTCTTCATGAAAAATGGTAACGCAAGGCTCCCCTTTTTCAAAGAAAGTAACAACATTGGACACCGGGGTTTTTCCTGTCGGCGCGTACCGGTCGTCCTTCATTCCGAGCATGGCGTTGCAGAATGTCGATTTGCCGCGCTTGAGCATTCCCAGCACGGCAATCGTGAATTTTCTGTCGGCGAATTCTGCAAGCGCCTGGTCGATCAAAGCCTCTGCCGAATCGACGTTTCGTTCCCGGGCAATCCCGGAGAGCGTTTCGGCGAATTTGAAATACTTGACGTTTCCGGTGATGCTGTGATTGCTGTCATTCATGAAGGCCTCCAAATGGTTGTTCCGACCGTGATGAGTTATATATATTATTGTTTTTTGATCGCCATACGAGCGGCGGGGTTGGCTTGACGGCCTCTTTCGGGGATCAGGCTTGTCACCCGTTTTTCTTCCGATGCTTCCGCGAACCATTCGATCAAGGGCAGAAAGCCGCTGAATGTTACATTCTTCAGGCGCCATGCCCCCGCCTCCCTCCGGGCAACCTGGACTTCGGCATCGACCAATTCGCCGGACACATACGGCCAGATCGTTTCTTCCGAGTGGCGTTGATAAGACCATTTGCCGATCTTGAGGACGATGTCGCCGGATTTCAGAACTCCGTCCAGCATGGCGACCTGAACCAACGGCAGCACCGGATTCCCCGCAACGTCATAGGCCAATGTCCGATAAGCCCGCGAGGCATAATCGTAGGAGACGCTATATCGATGCCGCCCGGAATTGTCATTGACCGGCTGCTCGTTTTCATCAAGCATATATTGTTCTGCCGGAAATCCGTTCTCATCCGGCACAAATTTTTTGACGGCATATCCATAACAGTTTCTAACAAGGTGCCGATTGGAATCGTAAGACCGGATTTCCTGCACCATGCCGGAGCGTTCATGATAGGTGCAACGTGTTTCCGCAACTCCGCTCAACGGGTCTGCCACCAGTTTCTCCCCCCGGTAAAACGCCTCCCGGGTCAGATAATTCTGCTCATTGAATTCCCGGCGCACCTCCGGAGCCATGGGGCCGGCGGCTAAGTTGCCATCCGCATCGTAATTGATGATTCCGGAAATTGTCCTGTTATGATAACAGAAAATCCGCCGGTGAAAATACAGTCCGTTCTCAGCGGCGCATGCACGGTTGCCGGACGCGTCGAAAAAAGAAATTTCCCGCGTGTTGCCATATTTGTCGTTCCGCCACACTTCGCAATGACGCTGCAGCGGAAGGTCAAAAGCCGTCCCGTCCGCCTTCCAGCGTTTCAGGGTCATGAGCCGGTCGTCGCTGTCATCGTCGACATACCGGTAATCGCGCGTTATGGTCGTTACGCCGTCGGGACGTTCCACCGGTTTGCCCGTCGCATCGCACACCGTGCTGCGGATCAGCTGTCCTTCCCGGTTATATTCGTCGACCCAGCCGATAGAAGGGCTGGTCGAGTCTGACAGCAGCAGGGTGGTGACCTTGCGTCCCTGATCGTCATACGCATACGTTTTGCCGTATGAGGAGCCCTGCGGGGTATTCAGCGTCCAGTTCGCTTTGCCCGCAAGGTGTTGCGCCTTTTCCTCAATCTTCAACCCGTGTGAGTCAAGCCGGACCGACACCCGGGGCAGCGGTCGCTGCCGGTGGATTGCGGTAAAGGAATAGAACCCATTGGGAATATCATACTGAAAATTAAATTGCAGAGGAAGCTGCGGCGTGTCCGCCGGCCGGAACTGTGCATCCAAATGCCGAAGCTCGACAAGATTCCCCGGCCAGTCATAGCTGAGTGCCGCACCGGCAATGCCTTGTGAATTGACGATCGGCCGGTCCCCGGCGTCACGGAAGAAAATAAAGCTGGGCAGACAGGGGAATATCGTATCAAAGAGCAATTCCACTTTGTGGTATCCGTCCTGGCATCTGGTCGGACGGCCCTGTACGTCCACAAAACTCTGGGTGATGCTTCGCATTTCCCAGGCCTCTGCGTCGGAAGAGTCCCGGCCAGAAATCGGGTCAACCCGGCGGGTGCTTTCCGTGACATCAAAGCCGTGAACGCCGTTGATATCCCGCGTCGGGCGGTTGCGATTGTCAAAATACCGGATGCTTTGCATATCGCCGCCGTTTTTTGCGAACGTCATCTTCAGAAACGAGACTCCGCCGGAAACCAGGTTGCCGCCATTCCGGTTCCCGAAACGCATCTCCCGGGCGCCGTCGATATCAACCCAGGTAACGTAATAGGTTTTCCCGCCGAACATATTGTACCCGGCGATGGTGTCGCCGTCAAGTTGAATGCGGACGGTGCGATGCAAATGGAGCTTTTCACCGCGGGGCAATGTTTCCGAGAGCAGAGGGTCGATGCTTCCGCTGAACGCCGGGCGCGTCAGCCCGTCGGTCAGGGCGACTTCGGCAAGTTTCCCCCAGTATCCCCGGTATGTGAAGCGGTAATTATTGACACGGGCCCGGGCCTGTTTCGCGGAGAGCGGTCCGATTCCGCGAATCAACTGCTCCCGATGATAAGAAAAGCCCTGATAATACGAATGGACCGGGTGGCAATAAGCCAAATAACCGCCGCCGCCGCACAGGATCGCAACACCGAGTGCCGCAAAACACACGCCCATGCGCAACATGCGTTTACGCCTTCTCCGCATGCTGCCGACGGCGATTTCCGAAATCGTCTGGGTTACGCTGCGGTACGAATTGATGCCGATTACGCGCAGGCGTGTCCCCGCTTTTTTTTGCGCTTCAGGCAACTGGGAGGCGGCTACCCGGAATTCACGGGCGCGGAAAAACTCTGCGATCTGCATTTTTTCCTCCACCCCTTCGACCGGTTCCAGACGATTGGTGGAGAAGTTAAACTGAATGGAGGAAAAAGGCCAGACGCCGGGGATGGAGGCATTGACCGCAAAGTATAAACCGGTCGCCAGCGCACTCCAGGCTGAGGCGATCAGATTATCGTTCTCCCTGGATGCAAACAATGTTTCATCGGAAAAATCGATTTTGTCGCCGTAACGCGGATAGGAGGGATGAATGCTCCAGCCGTCGACATTCAGTTGCCGGCAGATTCGGTCAGCCAGCAGATGCAGCGATTCGGGAAGCCGCGGACTGTGACCTGCGCTTTTTCGCCATTCGCAGATCAGCAGGAATCCATCCCGGCGCAATGGAGAACCGGGAACCACCTCGGCGTGAAACCGGAACAAAACCCAGGCTTCGTTTGGCGCCGGTGTAATATTGCGAACGTCGATGAACGGGATTCCCAGTACTTTGTACGGAAGGCGGCACAAGGCTTCGGGAGAAAGCAGAAAAGGCAGCAGCAGTCCGAAGGATTCAATGAGACCGTCCCAAAACTCCAGGTTACAATCCTCCTCCGGCATTCGAATTTGAAAGTATTTTATCAAATCGGAGGGGTTCAGTTTGAACATGGCAAAAACTCCAGAATTACCAATTCTCCGGATCAAAAAAGACCGGAACTCCATCCTGCCGTACGTTTACTGTATATTCCAGAGCAGCCATCGGAGTATTCAAACGCTGTTGAAACTCGGTCAACTTGACGAACGCCCTGCCGTCTTTCACCGGCAGTCGCAAGCCGCACAGAAGGAAAACCCCATCCCGGATGACATCTCCCGAGCCATTGCAGAGATGAATCCGCAGAACCGTATCGGCCGTCGGCCGGGTCGGAATGACAATCCGGGCACGCCAGTAAAGCGGATCGCCTGCATCACACTGGGCCTTGAACAGCAGGTAGCCGCTGTTTTGCGCGGACTCCTGCAATTGCCGGTCGGCGTTCTGCCCGTCAGCGACAGCCAGCACTTCCGCGGTACAAAACAGCAGCCGGCTGATGCAACGCCATTGGAAATCGGGGTTTGCGGTCTTGAGGCCGAATACCGGATCGCGAAGTTGGTTGCGAATTCGTATTTTCTCCTGCTCGGTGACTTCCGGGAAACCGTCCTTCGCACACCTCAGATACTCGGCGTAAGTCTGGAGATTTTCCCGGCAGGCCGGGCAAGAGAGAATTTCTTCGAGTCGGGTATCATCTTCCAGAAGCTTATCAATAAAGCCCGGCGCAATAATTTCATTGTCATCAATATCACGCATCGTCATTTTGCTTCCTCTCGAAGTTTGAGCAGTGCCGCTTTGGCGCGGTGATTCAACTGCGCGATATTGCTATCGCTCTGTCCGAGCAAAGCGGCGACTTCTCGAGCCGACAGGCCGTTCGTTGTTCTGAGCAGCAAAACATAAGCTTTCATGGGCTCTTTTTTCCACAGCTGCGCAATATAGTAGTTGGCGTTCTCTCTGTACATTCTTCTGGAGATTTCATCGTCTTCGGGTTCCGCACACCCTATATAGGGTTCTCCGCTTCCGTTTTCTGACAGCACCAGCGGAATTTTTCCCATATTCTCACGGAGAATCTTTTTCACGGAATCGCGGATTTGAAAGAAAAGCCAAGCCTTCAACGGCCCTTCAAAGCGGAAGCGCCGCAATTTCTGACAATCATTTTGGACCAGGTCAGAGTAGACCTGACCGACGATTGAATCCAGCGGAATGGAGTGGCGGAGGAAAATCTCGAAGTATTTCTGCGATTTACTTAACGGCGCGATGATTTCCGTACATAAATATTCCCATGCCGCCTGATCGTGGATCAGCAGGAGGTCAACCAATTCGTGATCGTTTTTGTATAATGACTTACTATCTTGCGAAAGCGTATGTTGTGTGGTCGTTTTTTCGGCATCGCCCATTTTGTGTTTTCAATTTCCTATTTGCAAAAGCACCAATTTACCGGAAATGTGTTTCAAGAGGGGAGATTCAGGTCCAAAGAGGCCCTGATGAGACATCAAAAGGCCTTTTGATGAACAATACTGCAATTTTTCGCTTTTGTCAAATGGTTAAGCTGAATTACTGCATTTTGTTTTCAGTTTGTGCGGTCAAGTATTCCGCGGCAAATGGTCCATCGTTTCATCCCGCGTTCGGGGGCGCAGATGACGATGAGGTAACGGGATGCTTCGAGAATCCTCAAGGAATGCATCTCCATCCGTCGACAGTGCGGTTCGGCCTGTTCGATTGGAGGGACCGTTTCCGGGAGTGATTAGGAAATGATGAAATCATGGTGTGATTTCGGTGTCAGCGATTGATTTCGGCAGGCGTTGTCGCGCGGTCGGGCGGTGATTTTCCGAGAAACGATGGCACGGATATTTTGAAACCGGTGCCGGCGCAGAAAGATACCGCACAGGGCAGGTATGAGAACTCAATTGGGAGAGAGCGAATTGGTAGCCCGGGCGGGAATCGAACCCACGACCAACTGCTTAGAAGGCAGCTTTGATTTGAGCTTGATTACATAAAAAAACCGGGTAATGTTCTAAAAATGTTCTAATAGCGGTTTGAAATATGGCAACTCCGAGCATATTGTATCAGGAAAGAGCAAGGAGTCGCGATGTCGGTTTTCAAACGAAAAAACAAATATGGAGAAACCCGGGAGTACCACTATAAGTTTATGCAGTCGGGCAAGTGGTACTATGGCGTTTGTGAAGGCTGCACCACGGAACGCACCGCCCTCGCCTACGAAAAGAAGATCAAAGACACCGCAAAAACCGCGAGTGAGCAAAAAAGCGTAAAAGCTTTGATTGACAACTTCGCCGACCAACTGACCGGAGGCAGGGCTATCCCCTTGGAAGCTGCTTTTGAACTCTATTTAAAGAAGCCGAAGAAGCGTCAGCCGGGAGAAAAACAGCTCAGGCAGAAGGTCGCGTATTGGCTGGACTTTTTCGAATGGATGCAAGCGGCCTATCCCGATATCGAGAACCTGCGCGATGTCAAACGCTCTCACGCCGAAGAATATATTGCGATGCTCCGGACCGATGGGGCCTTCCTTTATTTGAAAGAGGAGCGGCGCAAGGCGAGTGAAAACCTGGAGTATGAAATCCAACCGCAGAAACTTTCCCCGGCCACCATCAACGTTCGCCATAAAACCATCAAAAGCGTTTTCACCTGGCTATCCTCCGATGCCGGGCTTGTCGAAAATCCTTTTGAGGTCGAGTTCCTTGACTACCAGTACGAAGTCCGGGAAGCATTCTCTCCGGAAGAGCTGAAACTGATCGGAGCTCATTTGGACGACGACTCTTTCGTCAAGCCGATTTTCCTGATCGGAATCTGCACCGGGCTGAGTGCGGGCGACATCTGCAATCTCAGATGGAGCGAAATCCGCGATGGTTGGATCGTCCGCAAACGCCACAAAACCGGAGTCGCCCTTGATATTCCGGTGTTGCCACCGCTGGCTGAATTTCTGAAAGTGCAATATCCGGTTACCGGAAACGATCAGTTCGTTCTGCCGGAACATGCGCAAATGTACCGAACGAATCCGACCGGCGTCACCTATCGGGTCAAACAATTTCTGGAAAAACTCGGCATTGCGACTTCGCGTAAAACCGAAGGGCGGAACCGTGCCGTCAGCACGAAAGACATCCACAGCCTACGACATACTTTTGCCTACCTTGCCGGAGAATACCGCATCCCCCTGCCGATCGTGCAATCGGTCCTCGGCCATATGAGTCCGGAAATGACCAAACACTACCAAGCCCACGCCGACCGCGAAGCCAAGGAAAAATACCTGACCCAGCTCCCCGACTTCCTGAACGCCTCCCCTCCCCCGCCGAAGCTTTCGGCCTCCACAGAACCGGAACGGCAGGAGCTAAGCAACCTGTTATCTCGACTGCCGCTGAAAGAGATCAAAAAGATTCTGACGCAACTCCGCACCGCTTATCCGAAGTGATTGGGAGACATTTACAAATTTCAAAAGATGCCCCCCTCTTAAGTCTCAAAAGTCTTTGTTTCCTATTCACTCGTGGGATTTACGCCATTGTTTCAGGCGCACCCACAATGGGGCTGCGAAATGGGGAGCGTTCCAGAGAAAAGGTCGGATCTCTGCATTCGGGATAGGGCTTCATCGCGCTTCGCCTCCAGGTGCTTGAACCGTATCGTCGGATTCTTCATAGTAGTAGGAGTAATCGATGCCCTTCATAAACATTTCGCGGTCATTGATTTGGTCCGTCAGCGCATTCGAAATCAATTTTCTGATCTGAGAACTGTCCGAGACGCTGGACGTCATCGCCTGCAAATAATCGTTTTTGTTGATCCGGCTCCAGTCCACACACCGCTTCAAATGTGTTTTCAACATCATGTCCAGCCAGATGCGGGTGGCGCGCCCGTTCCCTTCGCGGAAGGGATGCGCCACGTTCATTTCCACATATTTATCGAGAATGGCGTCGAAAGTGTCATTCGGCATGGCTTCAATGGTTTTCAGGGATTCGGCCAGAAACATGGCCGGGGCGAAAGAGAAACCGCCCTTGGAGATATTCACGGGGCGGATTTGTCCGGCAAAATCGTAAAGCCCTCCGAAAAGATAGGCGTGGATCTGCTGCAATCCCTTCACCGTGCCGATTTCAATATTGTCGATGAAGGAACTCTCAAACAGGGCATACGCCTTTTGCTTGCTTTTGCCGTCGATGGTCTCGTCGCTATAAGTAAACCACTCGATAAAACGGTTCGCCCGGGTGGAAGGAAACACCTTTGCCAGAGCAATAATGCCGTCGTAATCCAGGACGTTGGAGAGCCGTTTTTTGCCGTCCGGAGCGGTCAATTTCATCTGGGTAGTGACACTACCCAGTTCGTTGCCTTCCTTCTTCAGCTTGGCCTTCAGATATTTCCAGTAGTTCCGGTTCTTCCCGTAATCTGATTGACCGTTGAGAATCCCCACGATATCCAATACCGAGAAGTACCATTTGGACGCGTCATCATCCCAGATCGTGCGCACCTCCCGGTCATCAAAGAAACGGATGGAGATCTTACTCATTATATCGGCTGATCCCGCATTTGCTCATTGGATTTGTTCTTATAAAAATAAATGTAACATAAAAGGGAAATAGTTCAACCGCGAAGAATGAAACTGAAGATCAAAAGTCTGTAATCGCATATTCTTTTTTCAATTGCGGCAGCGACTCCAAGGCGGAATCCACCTCTCCGATTATCTCCCGCATTCGGATGGCTGAAAGGCCGACCGTACTGCCGGCGGCAATCAGGTCTTGATCGGTGATATGGATTCCTTTGCCGTTGACCATGGCGGTCTGCTCGCCGTTGATCCCGGCGGAAGGCGTCAGGTCATAGGCGGGAGCGAGCTTCCATTCGTAATCGGACGTCATCAGGAAGGAGAAGTTCTTGCTGTGGTCGTCGCGATTCCCGGCCTTGACGTTGAAGACCATCAGCCGCGCCAGCTTCTCCACCTCCCGTTCGTCTTTGGTTAAAACCATCGTGAGCCGCAGCAGGTTCTCGTAATCCAGGCAACTGTACCGGTGGGAGGCATGAAGCAATCCGCAGGCGGTGTGAACCGGAATCTTTCCGGTTCCGATCCGGTCGAACCGTTTTACCCCGAAATATCCCGGACATGCGGCAGAGGCAAACAGATGAGTTTCCGGCATCTCAATTCCGGCACGCTTGGCGATGACGGAGTAGAGATACTCAATGATTCCGCTGTTGCGGCCATCCTGCGCTTCCGAAAACTTGATCATCCAGGGAGAATACCCTTTCGGCATTTCCGCGCTACCATGAATGATCTTCGTTTTATCCTCAGACACCCAGGCGACAATCTTCGGACGCGCACCGCCGGAAGATCCGTTGAGCTTCAACAATTCATCCAGCACCGCGGAATCATCTCCGGCCAGGAGCTTCCCGATTTCCCCGGAAAGCGAATCCAATTCGAGTTCGCCACGAGAATCTTCGCGTTCCTCCGCCGGTTCATATTCCAATGCCCCCATCGGAGAACGCCCGATCATGGAAAGCCGGATCAACGGCGTGATTTGCGCATAAGAGAGCCCGCGCTGCCGCAATTTCCGGTCCAGCAGGAGACACCCCCAACCATCCGGCAAACTGTCGTTGAACACGCCGAACAATCCGTCAAACGTCCGCTTGGCATCCTCCATAACACCCGACTTCAACGGCAGCATAAAGGGAGAAAGAGGAATGCCGCTTTGAATGAATTCCGGGGCATATTCGAAGAAGATCCGCTCGCGATTCTCCTCCAGAAGGCCGACGAATCGTCGTTTGCCATAGGCATTCAGATAGACATGGAGCTTCACTTCCGCCTCCCGCGTTGCCGCTTCTTCTCCTGGACTTCCACCTCGAACAGGGAACGGGGGGCATCGTCAGACCGCAGCAGCCGGTCAAACTCATTCAGGCAGTCCAGCACCAAAGCAATCCGCAGCAGAAAGCTCAACTGAATTTCCCCGCTTTTCTCAAACCGCTTCAGCGTACCAACGCTGATTCCGACCCGGGCAGCCAAACCGCCTTGAGTCAGATTCCGTTCCAGTCGCAACGCTTTTGCCCGTACCCCGATCCCCTGCATCACTTCCGCCGGAGTCTTCAGCAGCATCTGGATTTCAGTCCTGCCTGGAATAGTCATTGGGGTATCCTTTAAATAAATATCGTCTGTATAAAAGATAATACAATATCTCTTAATTTCAAGTAACAATAGGTGAGATTTTCGAATCCTTATGAAAGGAATCCGTTGCCGGTCACAAAGCCAAGGGAAAAAATATCTGAGTCAACTACCGGATTTCAGGGAACTCGCAGGAACATCATACGCGTGAAAGCTACTCTCCGTCGATTGCCTTTGAAACTTCCGCAAAATTGATTAATTGGTTTTCACCGATGCCCTGTCCCGCGTCTCCGGCGTAGATCACCGTTCCCGCTCCGGCTTTCGGACTGAGCTTGTGAAATTGGTCCAAGGCTTTTGAAAAATCATTCGACCATGTGCGTGCCGCGTTGACCTCCATCGGATACAGCATGCGGTTGGCAGAAAGCAGAAGATCGACTTCCATGCCGTTGGAATCCCGGAAAAAATACAAATTGGCGTCTTTGCCCTGATTGTACCGGGCTTTCAACGCTTCCAGTACAACCATATTTTCAAACAGTCCACCCAGCAACGGATCGCGTGCCACCATACCGGGATTTTCCAGTTCCAGCAGATAGGCGGCCAATCCGACCTCGGTAAAATAGAGTTTCGGTGATTTTGTCTGCCGTTTGCCGAAATTCTCGAAATACGGCGGCAACCGAAAAACGATGTAACTGGCTTCCAATACCGAAATCCACTCCGCGATGGTACCGGCGGAGACCCCGACATCGTTGGCCAGGCTGCTGAAATTGACCAGTTGTCCGACACGTCCGGCCAGCAGTTTGATAAATGTCTCGAATGCGGAAAAATTCCGGATATTGATGAGCTGCCTGGCGTCGCGCTCCACATAAGTGGTATAGTAGTTGCGATAATAGCGTGTCACATCCAATTTCTCATCGTATAATTTGGGCATGAAGCCCTTGAAGATATATTCGTCCCGATCCAGCAAAACTCCCGCATCGGTCAGTTCCGCGATGGATAACGGCAGCAGTTGCAAAATTGCCGTGCGTCCGGCCAGCGACTGGGCGACCTGAGCCTTCAATTCAGGCTGATGGCTGCCAGTCAGAATAAACGCACCTTTGCGTTTGCTGCGGTCACTTTCCACCTGGATATAGCTCAGCAACATTGGCAGGCGCTGGATTTCGTCGATGATGACCGGCGCGGGATAACGCTTCAGAAACTCTTTCGCATCCTTCTCGGCCAACTGCCTGATTTCCGGTTCTTCCAGATTGACATAGTGATAATCGGGAAATTGCATCCGTGCCAGCGTGGTTTTTCCAGACTGCCGGGGTCCGGTGATAGTAACGACCGGATACTGTTCAGCCAGCAACGCCAACTCCGTTTGGATTTTTCTTTTGATCATAGCAACCTCCCATCGATCTATATGTACAATGTATCTTGATTTATGAAAATTGCAAGTTCAATCGATGATTTTCATAAAATCATTTTCCGCATTAGAACGGATAAAAGGTTGAAATCAAATATTCTTCGAGTATTCAATCTGGCTCCATTCACCGTTTCGGACGACTGTTTTCCCGTTTATATTGCGAATAGAACACCTTGCGCTGGTTGGACGGTGTCACATCATCCGCCTCGCTTTTGGCCAGATAGCTCATCTGTCGGTGGACATCGTCATATTGCTCCTGAAACTCTGGCGTATTGCGCCGAATCATAATTCCATTGGGGTGCTTGTCGCAGGGGAACACCAGCTTCTCGGCAACTTCCGGAGAGACTCCGATTGCCCGCCCCCAGTGCGGAGCCATTCGCTTGACCAGAGGCTTGTACCGTTGTTTCAGCGATCCGTTGACCAGCAGGCCGACATGATTGTGCGGGTGCTCGGATTCCTTCTGCTCCCGGCGAACTACATATTGCGGATCAAGTCCCTCCCGGCTCAGTTCACGGGTATAGGTACGCATGGCATCCGACAAAGCCAGATTGCCGACCTCCCCCTGATAATCGGCGGGGTACCGCAAATCCATTCTGACGGCCATGACTTTATTATGCCGATCGATCATGGCGTCCAGCAGCTCTTTATTCTTCTCCAGGTACTCTTCGTGGTACGGGAATAGTTTGCTGTCTCCGATCACCGGGTGTTCACCGTAAGAAGCGATGATATTCACTTTTTTCTTCTTCATAATGGTGCCTTTCTATAAATGGGGGTTGACTATATTATAGTTAGTTCAATTGTATTAATAAACGATCTGTTTTATTGTTTGAATAGGGGGATATTATAGATTATATATTAGTGTATTAATAGAAGAAACCCACCTTGCCCCTCTCCGGTTTTTCCGGAGAAAGGCAAGGCGATTCGATAACGCAAGCGGAAAATTCCATCTGCCGTGTTGACCGAGATAGAGCTTGGCTTACCTCGCTTGACCGACCAACTTGTCCCGCCCCGGAATACTCTCCAACTCCGCGGCGAAAAGTTGCTCTTGTACCGCTCGACCATCCAGATCGATCTTGAAGCGTGGACGGGCATCGGAGAATTCCTCCCATACATAACCTTTACCCGGCAATGCCATAAAGAAAGCACGCCGTCGCGCCTTAGATCGCAGCCATACCGGAATTTCGTCTTCAAGCAAATCGTGCGACCAGACGACGACGATGCCGATTCCGTGGAGCTTGCAGTGCGAGAGTACCTGAAGAAATATGTCTTTGTTCTTGGTTGCCGCCAAGCATTCCGAATCGAAAACGACCATGTCCGGCTTGATTTCCGAAACGATCTCTTTGAACGTGCCAATTCCGGAGGTCGCGGAGAAAAAGTCGGGATGATACACTTTGATTCCATCCCTCGCCTCTTCAGCCACAGCTCTTTCCTCCCCTTCGGTGACAAACAGTAAGACACGTAATTTTTTGGAAAGGGAAAAGTGTCGAAAGAGTGGTTCGCCCAAGGCACAGGCCTGGACCAGCCACCGGGCAAAACAATGGAGCGGAACCTTCTGCATCTCCTCCACCAGAAGTACGTCATCGCTGTCAAGAAGGTCCACAATCAAGGTCTGCGTCTCCGGTAATGATGAAAAATCAACCCGCCCATTGCGGTCGAGACGAAGGCCGTCCGGAATATGACACCCTCGTTTTGATGCTTCTCGAACGAAATCATCACGTGAAGCCGATTCCAAGCTTAGCAGGCCTTGCGGAGGCTCGCAGCCAGATACGCAGGGCGCGTTGCCGAAAGACGATTTCTGCTTATGGTATTTTTTTATTCCAATCGAGAGGCCGACTTGACGGCAGTGATCCAGAAACTGCAAAAGACGTTGATAGCTATCCCGATCCGCTTTGGCGTCCAGCAGCCAATAGCAATCATGGTTTTTCAGGCATTTCGGGGAGATTTCCCGATCCCTGTCAAAAAGGAGCCCAAGGACCCAGCCGGGGTTGGCCAGCACGATCTCGATCGCATCGGATAGGTAGACTGTTTGCCGCGGAGAATCCGCACGCGGAGGGCATCCGAAGAAGGTTGGCTCCTTGGGAGAAAACGGCAGGGCAAATTCGACCCCGGATTCCACGTGCCGATAGTACCGATATGGGATTATTGAGACGTAGGATAAAAACCAGATCAATTTCGCACGATAGGCCACCACGCCTTCTGAATCATAAAACTCATGCCAATCGCTATTTCCGCCATCGGCCAACGGCGCGTTGATGAATGGGACCAGAGGCAGCTTTTCACTACTGCCGAAGGAGGGGCAGAAATGCTTGTGGAGTTCGTCGATGCGGTCCCGCAGCCAAGTCGAACTGTTGAGGTTCCCGATTCCATTTTTCGCCATCCCCCTGAGAACCTCTGCCAACAGGGGGTATTGCGGAGAAAGCGTTTGAGTGACGTCATTGGCAATTTGCCCCTGCGGCGTTGTCTCCAAGTACTGTGCGGTCACTCCTTCGACCGGAAATGCAAGGGCAGACCCATTCCAGCAAGGAGTCTCAGCGGGCAGCAATCGAATTTGATAGTTATCTCCCATGCAAAATTTGTCATCGCAATAGCAGCCCGGAATGGCATGAGCCAGTTTTCTCGCTTCCAGCAACTGGCGCAAATGGTACTCGAGTTCCCCGTATTTCATCTCCTGCTCTTCATGTTCTCGGTCACGATCGGCAAAAAGATACCTCAAATTGGCGCTTGTATCTTCCACCTTTATGCTTACCATATCATCCATATAATCCCTCAATGTAATAAACGATGGATGGACTCGGCGGTGAAATTAATCACCGAAGAACTGCGTATTTCATTGAATAACAATGCGAAATCCAGATCATCGCGGGCCGGATACGCTCGAATCAACCGATGCATGACGCCAAGCGCAACCCCACCTCGGAGCGCCCCATTCAGACTGAGCACGTGACGATTGGCCCTCTCGCGCACGAAAGGCAAAAACAGCGCCGCAAGGCTGTCCTGTTCCGTGATAGGTATCGGAACGACGAGTTCGCATTCTTCACGTAGTCGTTTTTCGTAGGTGAACCCATAATGTTGCGGTCCGAAGCAGTCGATGCGCCGCACCCAGTCGGCGAGAGAAGATGCAGACATGGAAAATGAGGTACTTTTCCCTTCTCTGCGAAGGTAATCTACGCGTTGAAAAATCTTCTCGTATTGCTGACGGGGCCAATCCAGTTCCCTCTGCATAGGAGGAGCGGTGTCCGGATAACCTTCCATAAGCTCGAACAGGGCTCGTGCCGTAGGATCGGTAGGTTCTTGAAATGTTGATTTTACCATACTGAAAAATTCCTTTTTTAGATTATTTTCGGAATCCGCAGAATTTGCGACGCCTTCCTTCTGAAAAATATAGAAGAGGTTGCTCCGACAAGAAGTCGAAGCAACGTCAAATTATTCCATCAACGCATTTTTAGCCAAGCTAAAAATGATGAGAGCAAAATGCGAACTCCTCCTTGCTGCGATGGATGCGTTTTCATGATCTTTAAGGTGCCATCTTTGATCCGACGTGTGATCGTGGATGGATGGCATCCCGCTATAGTACTTGCTTCTTTGATGGTAATGACCTTTCGCTCCGGCGAACATACATTGTCGTCCCCTTGTTCCGTGGCTGCAATTAACCTTTCAATATCAATGCAACGATCCGCAAGTTCTTGCTTGATATATTCGCGAGTTCGCGCCGGTATTTGTTGCCATTTTTGCATGTTTGAACCTGTAACCTGAAAATCAGGTCGATCATTTGAAAACTCAGAACACATAGGCTTTCCTCCTTTCGTAATTAATAATATAACTGTATTTATGAATTATTCAGTAACAAAATAGAGCCATAAGCAATTGACAACAAGTAGCTTGCACACGCATCGCTCGTGGTTGTCTTATCTGCTTGGCATAGAGACGATTATCAAAATAGACATCGTTTTCGAGTTGGAGAAGCGATTGTAATGTTGGTCGTAAGCAAAGAAACAGTAATCGCAAATGGGTTGAATTCGCAGTAATTTGCTTCACAATACAAGTTGACGCACAGCAATTGGCATGCTATAATTCTTCTTGTAAACTAATTGCCCATTTTTATAATGAATGATTCTTTAAGCTTACGGTATTTCGGATTGGTATACTCCAAGTATTAATAAGAGCAACGTCTATCTATGGGAGGGGAATATGTGTAATCTGCTCAACGGTGACATGGCAAAAAAGATTACTTTTATTCAGGAAATCTTAAAATTATACGGAGCGGATGCAGAGGTCGGACGTTCTCTTGAATATTTAGCAAATTCCATGCGGCTTGCTCCAAATGAATTTAATGATTTGTTTGATCCTGTAATTGCTGCAATTAAGGCTAAAATCAATCCTGCTCGTGTAGCATCTCCGTTTTTGAAAGCATTTATGCTAAAACAAAAATTTACAGAAATAGCGCAACAAGCATATCAAGCAAAGCATCGAAATTGTAAAAAACAAAGCAATATTTGCAATTCAGATATCGATAAAAGGTTTTTAGCTGTTTATAAAAAATCAAGTTCTGAATCTTTATCCTCTGCAAAAAATTCAAAGGAAAAGAAATCTATAGATCAGTTGTTGAAAGATGAATTTCCCAAAGATCATCATCGCCTCAGTTCACTCCGCACCCAATACTATCGTTTTATAAAAAAATACAAAACCCCGACTGTCGAAATATCAGAGAACGATTTTATAGAAAAAGCGGTTCGTTATTGTTTTGAAAACAATATTGAATTGGATCCCCGGGAAAACGCCAATGGGGAGATTTGCTATCAACATGGCACAATGTCCCTTGGTCACGATCGTAGTTTTTACAGCAAAGTAATGAATGAAGAAAAACACCTAAAAGCACTAGCTCGCAAAATATATCGTTCGGCCAATGGCAAAATAGATGCAGAAAAAGAAGAAGAAATAAATAAAGTTCTTCCAATCTCCAAACGAAGAATGAAACGCTCAGGGAAATAAGAAACGGTGCATCTCGGCCAGCATGCAGGCTTCTTCTTGATAGTTTCACCCTCACAGGAGGAGATGATAATCAGCTAATTTCAAATATATATTACCTTCATGAACCGGGAAAATAATTCCCTATCCGCTCCGCTGGCTTCGGCTGGCGGGGCGGATTCTATTTTCAACTCATGGGAGGTGATGTATGAAGATGAAGAAGAACGTATTGTCCGAGGCTTTGCGGGTACTCGGGAGGGTGGTGTCGCAGACTTCTCCTGAAGCGAGCTTGCGGTCGGTTCGGTTTGTCGGCAACGGGAACCAAGTTTGGCTCTCGGCTGCCGATGGCATCGAGGTCGTGGCCCAGGAAGTCGATGCGGAGTCCGAGGGAATGGTCGATTTTGCAGTCGAATATAAGGTACTTCGGGAGCTGATTCGCAGTGCTCGTGGTCGTGAAGTCGAGATCGCAGGCGAGAAAATCGAGTGGCCGGAGGTCGCAGTTCCTCCGGCAGAGGCGAAGCAGGTCACGTTACCGGAGAACTTTTCCCAGCTGCTGGCCGAGGCGGCGCAGATCGTCAACCGGCAGGAAGCGCGGATTCCGTTGCGCGGCATCCATCTCTGTCCTGACGGAATCGTGGTCACGGACGGTAAGCAGCTGTTACACCTTCCGGTTGCATGGATGTTGGATGCTTCGCTCACGTTACCTTTCCCGCTGTCCCTGCTGACGGCGAAGCCGGAGGGCGCTGGAACGTTGACCTTCTGGGAGTCGAAGGGGGTGACCATCTTCAACATCGAAATCGGTTCCTTCGTCTGGATCGGTCGGGCTTTGCCAGGCACGTATCCGAGCTGGAAGCAGGTTATTCCCGAACCGTCCGCGCTGAACTATGCGATTACGTTCACGCCGGAGCAAGCCACGGAGTTGGTCGAGTTTCTGAAAACAGTGCCCGATCATCCGCCGTTTCACGCGATTGAGCTCAACGTGGTGCCGGACGGCATCGAGGTCATTCCGGCTGATTTTCCGAAAATGGTTCTGAAACTGAATGCCGAAGTCTCCGGAGCTCATCCGCGCGAAGTGCTGGCGCTTAACAAATTCATCCTGCTGCGAATGCTGCAGCAGGGGTATACCACATTCCAGGCCAATTCGGAAGGCGGACTTCCGGCAGTCGCCACGGGCGGTAGCGGAAGTTTCCTCGCCATGCCGGTTCGCATATTCACGCAACCCCAACCAGAAAAGGAGGTTAAACAGATGGGAACCATCAAACAGATCGAAACGAAAGAGGAGCCGATCAATCCGCTCGACGAACTGAATCGCGGCATTGACGAGTTGCGCGGCAAGCTCAAGTTGCTGTTCGACGAATCGGCGGTGCTGACCCGCAAGCTCAAAGAAGTCGCGCTCGAACAGAAGCAGAAGGAACGCGAATTCGTTCAGGCCCGCCGGGCAATCGAACGAATCAAGATGGCAATCTGAAGCCGAATTATCAACCCGAAGAAGAGCCGAAGGCGGTCAGGCCTCCGGCTCTTCTTCATTCATGTGAGGTGAACTATGCTGAAACTGAATGCATCCTATTCAAAGAAGGTTCCGGCGGAGGGGGAATACTCCAGCCAGAGTTACCACGCTTCGGTCGAAGTCGAGCTTCCGGACGGATTGACTCCGGAGCAGCTTCAGGGGCGAATTCATGAAACATTCGATTTGGTACGGAATTCCGTTGAAGTCGAATTGCACGGAAAACCCCTTGGAAATTCCAGCGATTTCCAGCCGGAAAACCCCTCAAAAAGAGGGGGCGCGAGTAATCGGTCGGAGGGACGGAAAAACGATGTTCCGGCGAGCCCGAAACAGTTGCAATACCTGCTCGACCTGGCCCGCCAGCGTGGCGTCACTCCGCAGCAGATCGCCGGGCAATTTCAGGTCGGCAGCATCCGTGACCTGACCCGGAAACAGTGCTCCGATCTCATTGACGGATGGAGGGTTGCATAATGGCGACAATCGATGAACTCCGCAAGGAACCGCACTGGTCGTTCTCGGCACTCAACACCTATTTGAACGTCTGCCAGCTTCAATACTTCTACCGCTACGTGGAACCGGTTGAAGCAGAACGAACTTCGGTCTGTTTCCCGTTCGGACGTGCCTTTCATGCGGCGCTGACCGCCCAAGCGTGGGAGTGCATGATGGGCAACTCACTCACGCGGGAGGAGATCGTCGGGATCTTCGAAGAGCAGTTCAAGGTCGAAACCGAGGCGGCTCCGAACCTGCTTTACAAGCCGGACGAGAACTTCGATTCGATGCTCGAGTTGGCGACGAAGATGCTCGACGTTGCGCTGGCGAGTTGGTGCGACTTCTATACGGTGAAGGGCGTCGCCCAAGCGTTCAAGGTCGAAGTTCCGGGGCTGGATCGCCCCCTGATCGGAGAATTCGACCTGGTCGTTCAAGACGGACGCGACGCCTGTATTGTGGACTGGAAGACTTCGGCGAGTCGTTGGCCCGCAGGCAAGGCGGACCGCGACTTGCAGGCGACGGTTTTCTCGTTTGCTTACAAGCAGATGAATGGTGTCGATCCGCTCTTTCGGTTCGACGTGACGACCAAGACCAAGAATCCGATGTGCGAATCGCATTACACATCGCGTGGATCTCACGACTTCGAGCGGTTCAAGGTGTTGTCCGTCAAGGTACAGGAGGCAGTGAACAAAGGGGTGTTCCTACCGAGCGAAACATCATTCGCCTGTGCGGAATGCCCATA
The DNA here is from genome assembly GCA_964435365.1 of uncultured Victivallis sp. Taxonomy (GTDB): domain Bacteria; phylum Verrucomicrobiota; class Lentisphaeria; order Victivallales; family Victivallaceae; genus Victivallis. Next base: position 49,402 of record CAYSZM010000013.1, read on the forward strand.
CAAAAATCGGTGCCGGAGCTGGCACCGGAAAGCAAGGTGAATCATGGGATTGATGATCGACAGCAACGCCCGTTACGTCGGGCGGAATGAAATCGCAATGGTTCCGACTCCGGTTGCTACGGCAAGCTGGAAGCCGGTTCCGCATCGGGATGTGATTGATGCGGTGACGGATGTGGTGAAGGTCCACAACTGGACGATTTTGGAGGAACAGTACGGACTCGCCCGCGACGGGCAGAAGATGTTCGGCGTCATCCGGATCAACAAAAGTCCGAGTCTCGAATGGAGCCGTTGCATCGGCATCCGCAACAGCCACGATCGGACACTCGCAGTCGGTTTAACCGCAGGGATTTCGGTATGCGTGTGTTCGAACTTGTGCTTCGGCGGAAGCATGGTTCTGAAGCGTCGCCACACCAGCCGGATCGAACTCGACGGGTTGGTGACGGAAGCGATCGATGCGCTTGGCGATGAGTTCCTTACGCTCGAAAACGTGGCCGAAGACCTGAAGCTTCAGTACGTCCGGGACGACGCGGCAAGGGCGGCGATCGTCAAGGCGGCGGAAGCCGGAGCGGTCAACTCGTGCGACATTATTCCGGTGTTCCGGGAGTTCAAGCAACCGAGTCATGCAGAGTTCGAAGAGCCCACCCGCTGGAGTCTGCTCAACGCCTTCACCGAGAATGCGAAGAAGTACAGCCCGGCCCGGGCGGATGTCTGCCATCGCGGACTCACCCGCCTCTTCGGACTCGACGGCAACCCGCCGACTTTGTGGAAATAACCGCGGCACTCGCCGAGGCACGCCCCTGATCCGGAAGCGGTGCAGCCGGATCGGGTCTCCAAGCACCCCGGCGGGTTCGCCCGCCGGTTTTTTCAACCATAATCAGAGGATTTGAAATCATGGAAAAAGAGAAGAAAGAAAGCTGCTTCCCGCGTCCCCCGTTCAAAAGAAAACACCTCGCCGAAACCCTGACCATCGGCTTCCTCGCCGGAGTAGCCGCCGCCATCAGCATGTTCAAGCTGATAAAAAAATAGGGATGTCTTCCTCGCCCATATTGGGCGGGGGAGTTATTTTTTTGCATTTTATATTTTACACTTAACGTATTTATTTGATTGCAGTTACGAAATCTCAGATAAGCGTTGTATACGGCGCTCCAATGACGGATGAGTGGAGAAGAAGTCACACCATGCAGGAGGAGCGGAGATCATCATCGCCGCAACCGGGTCGCCGATTTTCCCCTCGGTGTCGATGTTTTCATCATCCATAAGCCGTTTTAATGCTCCGCTCATAGATGCACTCCCGACCAATGAAGCGGCGGTCTCATCCGCTTCGAACTCTCGATGCCGTGAAAACCACAGGAGCAGCAGATTCCCGACAAAGAACAGCAGGTTTACGAGGACGATATGTACGATGAATGCCAGAATTTTTGATTTTTCCCGCAACTGATCATACCACTCCATCTGCCGCATGGCAAAGTCGATGATCATGACTCCGATGTTGACCAGTCCTACAAGGAGTGTCATCGTCAGCATGTCGCCGTTCGCAATATGTGCGGTTTCATGCGCCGCGACACCGGCAAGACCTTCTTCATCCATCTGATTCAGCAGCCCCTGACTGAAGGCGATCATGGCATCGCGTTTGGAAGAGCCGGTCGCAAATGCGTTCACCTCCTCCGCCGGATAAATCCCAACCTCCGGAACCGCCGGGAGATTGGCTTTCTCAGCCAGGGCGCTTGCCAAAGCCAGCAGATAACGTTCCTTTTCGTTTTCCGGCTGCTCCGGATTGATGATTTTGATGTCATACCGCCACGTTGCCAATGTTTTTGAAAACAACAGGGAGAGCACGGGCAAGGCGAAACCGAAACAGCTAAGTACAAAGAATGTTCCGATTCCGGCATCGGGATCCACTGCGCCAAAAGCAATCGTCAGGACGATCATCGTTCCGCAATTGGCCAGAATGAAGAACCCCATGGATTTTCCGAATCCTCCGCCGAAATGGATGTTTCGGCTGCGCCTGATACGCTCGAAAACCGGAAGATCGGCACTTGATACGGGATCTTCCGATTTCTCCTGCCATGTACCGCAATACTTGCACTTCTTTGCGTCGGACAGGATCGTCCGACCGCATCTGATGCATGCCTTGCCCGCACTGGCAACAGGAATCTCTTCCTGCTGCCAGCTTTTACAGTAACGGCATTTTCTTGCCGCATCCTGAATATTTTCCTTGCAAAATCGGCATTGCTTCATTTGTCGAAAAACCTTCTAATCGATCCACGTTATTGAGTTGAGATCCACGAGAACCTGTACGTTATCGTCGACCACCTCATACGCGATATCAACGGTTCCTTTGTCTCCCTCGCTGTTTATGATCGCAGTGGCGGAGTATTTGTTTTTTCCGATGGATTCCACATTCGTCACCTTGATGCATTTGGTCTTTCCCTTCTTGAACTGGTAAGGGCGATTTTTCAACAAAATATCAGCAACTAAGGATTTTACCGTACTGTCAACGGCAGCACCGGAACAGGAATGCCATGTAATGATTACCAGGGTAAGAACGATGATCGCGGCAAGAATGAGCTTAAATTTGCGGGATTTGACATCAACTTTGACCGGCAATTTCTCCAGTTTATGGTTGATTTCGTCCAGCGGAAGCTTGTTGTAAAGCTCATCTGCCTTGTGAATCGCCTTCCCGGCGACATCCTTCGCTTTTTCCGCCGTTTCCCCCGCGATTTCTTTCGCCTTTTTCATCGTGTCATTATTCTGCGTGAGCATCTCTCCGCAATGTTTACATTTGATAGCCTCCGCATTGATTTCTTCCGCACAAAACGGACACTTTTTTGTTTCGTTCGACATACTGTTTCTCCTTTCGTTTTTTATCTTCTGGCTCAAAAAGACAATTTCCGTACAATAAACAGAATCAGCAGCCCCGGAATAAGAAACTTCAAGAGCTTGCCGAAGGGTCTGTCCCAGTATGCCGGATTCTTCCAAGCACAACCACCTGCACCAATAATACCACAACTGATCAGAATACCATATGCGACTTTGCTGAATGACAATTCGCCGGAAACTCCTAATTTGTCTGCAAGTCCCAATACTCTTATAACTCCCAGTACCAGTGCTCCAATCAGCAAAGCGCTGCCCGTACCGATAATTGTAATCGACAGGATTTTTTCATAGAGCGTTGTCAAGCGTTGTTCCGATTCTTTCGGCTGCTGAGGCGTGCTGGAATTGAGACCAAGGCCTCGGTTTGTCTGCTCTTTAGAATTCATTCTTGTTCTCCTGTTCATGTTGTTTTATGGCTCCGGGACAAAAAAAGAGGGCGTACTCCGCAGCACTTCTACCGAGGCACGCCAATGCCCAAACAGTCCATGCATACAGAATACGCCCATAGAGAGCGCATCCTTAGCACCGGACTGTTCTGGAAGTTTGGCGTTTTCGGTAGAAAGTCAGCTAAAAGATACGAATATCTGGTT